>DAHVTI010000333.1 GCA_027324255.1 Bryobacterales bacterium
TGGCAGCGGCGGAACTTCCGCGCCGCGCGCAGGTAGTGCCGCTCGATGTAGTCCCGGATGGTCTGCCCGTCGCAGATCACCTGCTGCGACTCGCAGTAGCGGCGGAAGATCACCTCGAACTCCTCCGCCTCGGGCGACCGCACGAACATCTTGTATTGGATCCGCCGCAGGAAGGCTTCGTCGCCCAGTTGCTGCGGCCGCAGGTTCGTCGAAAACACCAGGAAGCACTCGAACGGCACCTGCGCCTTGCCCCCGGTGCGGAACGTCAGGAAGTCGATGCGCCGCTCCATCGGCACAATCCAGCGGTTCAGCACCTCGGCCGGCGATACCTTCTGGCGGCCGAAGTCGTCGATCAGGTAGATGCCGTTGTTGGCCTTAAGCTGGAAGGGCGCGTCGTAGACCTTCGACGCCGGGTTGTAGCTCAGGTCCAGCATCTCCAGCGACAGCTCGCCGCCCGACATGATGAACGGCCGCTTGGACCTGAACCAGCGCGAGTCGAATTCGCGCTCCCGGTGGAAGGCGCTGATCTCCGGCTCGTCCTCGTCCAGCCGCCGGTGGTAGATCGGGTCGAACATCTCGATGATCTGGCCCTGGTACTCGATGGCGAACGGGATGTAGATCGGTTCGCTGGCGATGTTGAACAGACCCTCGGCCAGGAACGTCTTCCCGTTGCCCGGCTGCCCGTAGATCAGGAACGACTTGCCGGCGTTCACCGAGGGCCCCAACTGGCCCAGCGTCGCCTCCGAAATCACCATGTGGCGGAAGGCCGACTCCAGCATCTCCCGCGACAGCCAGTCCGGCTTCTGCCGCTGCAGCTTCACGCCCACCGTGTACTGCTCCAGCGGCACCGGCACGCGCCCCGCGTAGGAGTTGCTCTCGATGTATTCGCGCGCCAGTTCGCGCGCCGCCTCCGTCATGGTGAACGTGGAGCTGATGTCGCCCATTCCCAGGCTGCTCTTCACCATCAACAGGTTCTGCCGCTTCATCGTTTCCACCAGCGGCGCGATGACGCTGTAGTTGAGCCCCAGCGAGTTGGACAGCACGCGGCCCGTCGTGTCGCCGCGGAAATACAGCGTCTTCAGAATCAGTTGCTCCACCATGGAGGTGGGCACGCCCAGGTCCTCTAGAACTTCCGGGACGGGCGGAACAAAGGTGTAGTCCAACTCCTCAGGCAGGGGAGTCAGGAGGGAATCTGTACTCACATTAGAGCTATCGGCGGGAAGGCGCCGGGACTGGAGACTTTACTCTCTTTCGATGGAAAGCCGCAGCGCGTGGTCCGCCATCAGCGTCCGGGCATGCCGCAGCAGCCCCCATCCGGCCGGCAGGAACATCAATCCGGTGAAGAACATCGCCGGCGCCAGGCGCGGACCCGTCAGAAACCGCGACAGGCCCCGCTGCCACTCCGGCGGCAGGAATCGCGGCCCCGCCACGACCACCAGCAGCACAAAGAAGAACCCCAGCCGCATCAGGTCCCGCGCCGCCTTCACCGTCGCCACGTTCAGCGCTGCCACGGCCGCCAGGCAGGACGCCAGCCACGCCGCCGCCAGGGCCAGCCACGCCAGCGCCGCCAGCATCAGGGCCGGCGGCAGCGACACCCGCCCCCGCCAGTAGGAAAGCGCCACCAGCGACGCGCCGAGCACGGCCGCCCAGCACACCCATCCGTGCAGCGCGCCGCGCACCGCCGTCCGCCGCACTGCGGCAAACTCCGCGCTCCCCACCACGCCCTGCACGGTGAAGTTTGAGGCCAGCAGGATCGCGATGCCCGTGTACGCCAGCAGTATGGCAGGATCCAGGAACAGTGCGCCGAACTTCAGCGGGATGAGCGTGCCCGCCAGCGCCAGCAGGACGATCACGGCGGCGCCGCGCGCGCCCACGGTCGGAGTCGCGGACATCGCTTGCTATGTTACTCCGCCGGGCGGATGTCGCGAAGGGTCGCGCCCCACGGCGCGTAGCCTCTCCGCGCCCCGAACGCGTCGTCGTCGATCGAAACCGCCGCGTCGATCCTCATCCCCGGCCGCAGCTCGTCCAGCCTGCCGGCAAAGCGCCACGCCTTGGCGAACAGGAACGAGTTGCCCTGGAAAAGCCGCACTCGCACGTGGTCCTTCTCCTTGCCGAACAGCTCGGCCGGCTGCCGCACTTCCAGGCCGCGCACCAGGAACAGTGGCGCGCGATTGCCGATGCCGAACGGCGCCAGTTGCAGGATCTGCGCCGCCGCCGTGTCGTTCAGCTCCGCCAGCGCCAACTCCGCGTCGCACGCCCGCTCCGGCGCCAGGTCGCTTTCGCTCAGCACCGTCGAAGCGTGGTGGTTGAAGCGCTCCCGCAGCTCCGCCACCCGCTCTTCTTCCAGCGTCACGCCCACCGCCTGCCGGTGCCCGCCGAAGCGTTGGAACACGTCCGCCATCTCGCCCAGCGCGTCCAGCAGGTGGAAGCCCGGAATCGACCGGCCGGAGCCTTGCGCGAAGCCCGTGTTCTCGTCGCGCCCCAGCACGATCACCGGCCGGTGGAACAGATCCACGATGCGGTTGGCCACAATGCCCACCACGCCGCGGTGCCAGTCCGGCGAGTAGAACACCAGCCCGGCGCTCTCCGGTCCCGGCCCCTCCGCGCCGCACTCCTCCAGGATGGCTTTCACGATGGCGTCGCCCGTGCGCTGCCGCTCCAGGTTCAGCTCGTCCAGGCGCCGCGCGATGACCCGTGCCCGCTCCTCGTCGCCGGTCAGGAACAGCTCGATCACCTCGCGCGCGTTGTCCATGCGCCCGGCGGCGTTGATCCGCGGCGAGACGCGGAAACCCACGTCCGTCGCCGACAGCGCCGCGCCCGGCTCCACGCCGCTCAGCTCCAGCAGCGCCCGCAGCCCCGGGTTCCGCGTCCGCGCCAGCCCCTCCAGCCCGCGCTTCACAATCACCCGGTTCTCTCCCGTCAGCGGCACCACGTCGGCCACCGTCGCCATGGCCGCCATCACCAGGAACGAGTCCGAGTAGCGCACAATGCGGTCCGGCGGCCAGTTTTCGCGCTCCATCAGCGCCTGGATCAGCTTGAACGTCACCCCCGCGCCGCACAGGTTCTTGTTCGGATAGGCGCAGTCCGGCTGGTTCGGATTGAGAATCGCGCAGGCCGGCGGCAGCTCCTCTTCCGGCAGGTGGTGGTCCGTGATGATCACGTCCACCCCGGCCGCCCGCGCCGCCTTCACCGCCTCCAGCGCCCGAATGCCCGTGTCCACGCTGACGATCAGCGTCACGCCGTCGCTGGCCGCCTGCTCCACCACCGGAACCTGCATCCCGTAGCCGTCTTTGAGCCGGTCCGGCACGTGGAACTCCGCCTCGTGCCCCATCAGCTCGATCATCTTGCGCAGGATAACGACGCTCGAAATCCCATCGACGTCGTAGTCGCCGTACAGGAGGATCTTCTCCTTCGCCGCCACCGCCCGCCGCAGCCGCTCCACCGCCTCCTCCATCCCGCGCAACTGGAACGGATCCTCCAGCGCGTTCAGGCGCGCGTGCAGGAACAGGTCCACCCTGTGCGGCTGCCGGTAGCCCCGCCCCCACAGCACGCGGGCCGCCGGCAGTTGCAGGCCGCAGCGCGCTGCCAGGGCCGCGGCTTCGCTTTCGTCTATCGGAGAGACCGACCAGCGCGCGAGAGACGGCATCGGCTCAGTTGTTCGAGTAGAAGCCGCCGTAGCCGCCCGAGTCCTCGTCCATCTCGGGGCCGGAGGCTTCCAGTTCGTCCAGAACTTCCTGCCACTCCTCGTACCAGTCGGTCTGGAGCTCGAACAAGTAAATGCGGCCCTCGAAGTCGAAAGACAGCTCGATCGCGCAGGTGAAGCCTTCGTAGATCGCCAGGTCCTTGATGCGCCGCTGCAGATCCCGCTTCTCTTCCCGCGTCAGGTCGGCTTCCTCCAGGATCTCCAGCGCATCCTCGCGGTGCTGCTGCCGGAACTCCCGCGCGTGAAAGTGTACCAGCCGCACCCCCAGTTGCAGCGCGCATTCCAGAAACCGGTGGAAATCCGGCTGCCTGTTCACGTCCCAGTAAACCAAGGTCCCTTCGTCCGTCGCCCGGCTCATCGACCGGAATACGACAAAATGCTCGGCCTCCAGGTATTGCTGGATCTCTTCGGCCACTGAATCGAGGTTGGAGTGCATGTCTTGCATGGCTATCGCGCCGGACGCTCCGCCATCACCAGGATCTCATCCGGCGCGGCCGCGTCGCGGGCCGCCGGCGTCACGATGGTCCTGGGTCCGATGAAGATCTTCTTCTTTTTCGAAATCGCGGCCCGCACGTCCGCTTCGCAGACGAACTCCGAGATCTCGATCTTGGGCGCCGGCGGCGCGGAAACAGGCGCCGGGGCGCTGGAAGCCGGCGCCGGAGCGCTCGCCGCGGGAGCCGCCGCCGGGGCCTTCGCCGCGCAGCCGCACGAAGGCGCCGCCGCCACCGGAGCGGGCGCCGCCGGCAGCGCCGCCGCCACCGCCGCGTCCACCGCCGGGCTCGCGATCACAATGCCTTTCTTCGCCAGATACCGTTCCACCGCCGCGATCAGTGCCGCCTTGTCCAGCGCCGCCGGCGTCCGCGCCTGTCCCGCCGCCTGTCCCGCCTGCGCGGGCATCGCCTCTTCCGGCGTCCGCACCGCCCACGCCACGCGCTTGACGTTCGTCAGGTGCTGCGGCCCCACGTTGTCGCCCGTGATGTTGCCCGCCACCGCTCCGCAGCCCAATGTCATCGACGGCTGCAGCGCCGTGGTAATCCCCACCGAGCCCTGCGGCGCCGATGTGTTCACCAGCACGCGGAATGAGGAAACCCGCTCGCCGAACTGCCGCACTTTGCTTTCGTCCTGCGCGTGGATCACGCTCGTGTGGCCCAGGCCGCCGAACTGCAGGATCTCTTCGCACGCCGCCACCGCACCGTCGAAACCGTCCGTGAACAGCAGCGCCAGCACAGGCGACAGCTTCTCCGCCGACAGCGGATGCTCGCGCCCCACGCCGCCGATCTCCGCAATTAGAATCGACGTGTCGCCGGGTACCTGGATACCGGCTAGCTGCGCGATCTTCAGCGGCGACTGGCCCACGCACTCGGCTCGCACCGTCGTCGTTCCCGTGAACAGCGTCCGCTCCACCGCCTGCCGCTCCTGCTCGTTCAGCAGGTAGGCCCTTCGCGACTGGAACTCGGCCAGGATCCGCTCGCGCAAGCCCCGCTCGGCCACCACCGTCTGCTCGCTCGAGCACACCGTGCCGTAGTCGAAGCGCTTGCCCGCGACCACCTTCTCCACCGCCGCCGCGATGTCGGCCGACGAGTCGATCAACACCGGTACGTTGCCCGGTCCTACGCCGAAAGCCGGCTTGCCGGACGAGTAAGCCGCCCGCACCATGCCCGCTCCGCCCGTGGCCAGAATCACGCCCGTCTTCGGGTGCTTCATCAGCGCCTGCGTGGCCTCCAGCGTCGAGCTTTCCACGCACTGCACCAGGCCCGCCGGCGCCCCCGCCCCCGCCGCCGCTTCCATCACCACCGCCGCCGCCGCGCATGTGCATCGCTTGGCCCGCGGGTGCGGGCTCAGCACGATCGCGTTGCCGGATTTCAGCGCGATGATCGCCTTGTAGAGGACCGTCGAAGTCGGGTTGGTCGTCGGGCAGATCCCCGCCACCACGCCCTGCGGCACGCCGATCTCGGTGATCCGCTGCTCGGGCAGCTCTCTCAGCACGCCCACCGTCTTCATGCCGCGGATGGAGCGCGGCAGCAGGTCCGCGCACAGCATGTTCTTGGCGAACTTGTCGTCCGCGTTCCCCATGCCGGTCTCTTCCACCGCCAGCTCCGCCAGCCTGCGGGCGTGCGCACGCCCGGCGCCGGCGACCGCCTCGACGACGGCATCCACCTGTTGTTGCGTAAATGTCCTGTATCGCTGCCAGGCTGCGTACGCCTGATCGACCTTGGCCCGGACTTCCTGCACCGAGACCAGGTCCTGATCCTGCAACATGCTCTACCCCCAAGCGGCGCCTTCGCGCAGGATGCGCCTGAACGGGAATCTTACTTCTTGTTGGCGCCCGGCAGAACCTTCTCGGTCTCGTCGTGGGGGTTGGGGATGACGTGCACCGCGATGAGTTCACCAACCCGGCGTGCCGCCGCCGCGCCGGCGTCCGTGGCCGCCTTCACCGCTCCGACGTCTCCACGAACCGTGACGCAGACATAGGCAGCCCCAACATATTCTTTGCCAGTCAAAGTCACGTTGGCCGTCTTGACCATCGCATCGGCCGCTTCAATGGCGCCAATCAGGCCCTTCGTTTCGATCATGCCCAGAGCTTCCATGGGACCTCCATCGCAATCGGACTGATTCCAGAACTTCCCACACTATCACAACCCGCGAGAAAAGTGCCCGGTGCCGCCCGATTCTCGGCCGCCCGCCCTACCCCAGCGCCCACCGCCATCCAACGCGCCGCCGCCCGTCCCGCTCCAGCGCCCGCCGCCAACCAACGCGCCGCCGCCCGTCCCGCCCGTGCGCCCACCGCCGCCCGTCCCGCCCCTGCGCCCGCCGCGGCGAAGAAAACGGCGTCGACCGGGCGAAAAACCGTGCCCGAGATGAAAACAGATGCGCGTATCCGAAAATATGACGTTTGTTATCAATTGTTTACGGAGGATATAGGGGGTTGACGGTGTGATATAATAACCTTTATGTGTACGGCTCACTGAGTCGCCCGGGCGGATCGACGAGGACGTCATCTGCCGGCCGGATCCAAGCGGCGTCCCCCACTGGGCTCGACCCCGCGGAAATCCTGCCCCCAACCCGGTCCCATCGGACCGGTTCACTGGCCAAGCCGCCAGACATCGCGCCGGATGCAGTTTCCTGATTCCGGTTACTTGAGAAACGAACAAGAACAATCCGAGAGGGGAGTTTGTCTATTGATGACTAGAGCGATATCGAGAGGAATCGTGGTGTTCGCGGGACTGCTGGCCGCTCAGGCGCCGGCCGACCCCGACCCCCGCCCGGCAGATATGGCTGTCAACAGAACCGACCCGAGATTGATTCGTGTAAAGCAGTTCTTCCTGGAAAGGGACTGCCCCGCCCACGCCTACGCCGAGGACTTCATCACGGCGGCTGATCAGCACAACCTCGACTGGCGCCTCCTGCCCAGCCTTTCGTTCATCGAATCCGGCGGCGGCAAGGAAGCTTACAACAACAACATGTTCGGCTGGGACAACTGCAAGAAGCGCTTCCGCAACTCCCGCGAAGGCATCTATCGCGTGGCGGCGCGCCTGGCCAACTCCAAAATCTACAGGCACAAGAGCCTGGACCAGATGCTCTTTCGTTATAACCCGCGGCCCGCGTACTCGACCGCCGTCAAGTCCGTCATGAATTCTCTCGGACCCGCCGACCTGGTGCCCGAGGGCGTCTTCTAACAACAAGGCGCAGACAGGCCCCATCGCTTGTCTGCGCCTCGCCTCAATCCTTCAGAATCTCGTGCGGGGGAGACTATTCCAGCAGTCTCACGCCCATGTAGAGGCCGCCGAAGAGTAAGACGGAGACGACCCCCACCAGAATCCACTTCAGCAGCCGCTCGCGCGGCGTCGTCGTTTCTTGCTCGTCGTGCTTCATTTGCTCGTCGAGAGACTCAAACATGCAGGACCTCCCGTTTCACGGATTAGGGTACAAACCACCTATGATGCCGAGCAGCCTCATTCTAACCCCGAAACGGGCGGTTCGAGCAAAGATTTATTTGTCCTGTTTTGTTGCGAATGCGGTCCGCCGTCCCAGCGCCGCCCTAGCCTAGCCCCATGCGCTCCAGCTTGCGGTATAAGGTCTTGCGCTCGATGCCCAGGATGCGCGCCGCCCGGCTCTTGTTTCCTCCCGTCACGGCCAGAACCTTGCGGATCTGTTCGGCTTCGGTGCCCGCCAGCGTCTCGCCTCCCTGATCGGCCGGGCTCGCCGACCGGATGGCGTCCTCCACCGCGTCTTCCGTGATGCGCCCGCCCATCGCCAGGATCACCAGCCGCTCCATCATGTGCTGCAACTGCCGCACGTTGCCCGGCCAGGTGTAGTCCTCCAGGGCCTTCATCCCGCTCTCCGTGATGCGCGTCTCCAGGGTGTAACGCTCGTTGTAGCGCTTCAGGAACGCCCCGGCCAGCAGCGGGATGTCACCGTGCCTTTCCCTCAGCGGCGGCACGTTTACCCGCACTACGTCCAGCCGGTACCACAGGTCCTCCCGGAACTTGCCCTCTTCCACCATCTTCCGCAGGTTCCGGTTCGTCGCCGCCAGGATGCGCACATCCACCTTCCGCGGCCGCGACGACCCCAGCGGGCGGATCTCCTTCTCCTGCAGGAACCGCAGTAGCTTCAACTGGAAGTTCAGGTCGATCTCGCCGATCTCGTCCAGGAACACCGTCCCGCCGTGCGCCGCCTCGAACACGCCCGTCCGGTCCCGGTCCGCGCCCGTATAGGCCCCCCGCATCGCCCCGAACAGCTCGCTCTCGACCAGCGACGGCGCCAGCGACGCGCAGTCCACCGGTACAAAAGCCATCGGCGCCCGCTTGGAATTCGTGTGCAGCAGGTGCGCGATCAGCTCCTTGCCCGTCCCCGTCTCGCCCTCGATCAGCACCAGGGCGTCGGTCGGCGCCACGCGCGAAATCGTCTTGTAGATCTCGATCAGCTTGGCCGAGCTGCCGATCATCTCCGTCGCCAGCGGCTCTTCCGGGTCCACGTCCTCGTCGTCTTCTTCCGTCCCGGCGCCCTCGGCCCGCCGCACGATCGCCAGCAGGTCGTCCAGTTCGAACGGTTTGGCCAGGTAGTCGAACGCTCCGCCGCGCGTCGCCGCCATCACCGTCTCCATGCTGCCGCGGGCCGACATCAGGATCACCGCGCACTCCGAGTTGGCCGCGCGCGCCGCCCCCAGTACGTCGATCCCCGTGCGGTCGTCGATGTAAATGTCGGAGATGACGATCGGGTAGCTGCCGTTCGTCAGCCGCGCCATCGCTTCGCGCGTCGAGGCAACCGCTTCTACCTTGTACCCTTCCAGCTCCAGAAACGTGGAGATCGTCGACCGGACCGACGGATCGTCCTCCACCAACAGCAACGAGGCCATAGCAGATTCCTAGTTTACCGTGCGCGGCAGCACGATCGTGAACGTCGAGCCCTGCCCCGGCGCGCTCTCCACTTCCACCCGCCCCCCGTGGTGCTCCACGATCTGCTGCACGATCGACAGCCCGATCCCCGTCCCCGTCTCGCCCGACTGCTCCGCCTTCCGCGTCCGGTAGAATTTGCGGAACAGGTTCTTCAGCTCCGCCTGGTCCATCCCCATGCCTTGGTCCCGCACCGTAATCCGCATCTCCCCGCCGCTCGCCGCCGCCCCAATCCGCACGTCCGTCTCCGGCGGCGAATACTTGATGGCGTTCGTGATCAGGTTGTAAAGCGCGTATTCCATCAGCTCGCGATCGGCCTGCATTTCCAGCGTCTCCTCCACGTCGGAGGTCACGCGGATCTGCTTGCGCTCGGCCAGCGGCAACGCCCGCTGGTAGCAGGTGTCCACCAGGTCCAGCACCGCGAAGCCACCCCGCCGCAGCTCCAGTTGCCCCGCCGTCAGCTTCTCCACGTCCAGGAACGTCGTGATCATGCGCGCCAGCCGCTTGCTCTCGGCGTTGATCATCAGCCCCATCTCCCGCCGCTTCCCCTCCGGCAGGTTGTAGCGCGTCATCAGCTCGCTCGACCCCTGGATGGCCGTTAGCGGCGTCCGCATCTCGTGCGCCACGAAGTGGAACGCCTGCTGGTAGCGCGCCGTCGCCGCCTGGCTCGCCTCCAAGCTCCGCCGCACGAAGAAGTATCGGAACGCCCCTCCCGCCAGCAGCGCCAGCCACGTCCCCGCCACCGGCGCGAACGGCGCCAGCACCAGCCCGCGCGTGAAGCCGGCGTAGGGCAGCGCGTGCGCCGTCGCCAGCAGCGCCCCCGCTCCGGCCCACGCCGCCCACCCCCGCACATACGTCAGCACCGCCAGCAGCCCCAGGCACAGGCCCAGCGCCAGAACCACCGGCGCCGACGGCGGCACGTCTTCCAGCAGCAGTCCCGCCTGCATCGTCTGGAACGCCTGCGCGTGGATCGCCACCCCCGGCATCGGGATGCCCCGCGACAGCGGAGTGAACAGCCGGTCCGGCACCGCCGAGGTTGCCGTGATCCCGATAAACACCGCCCGCCCGGCCAACTCCCGCGGCACCCCCCCGCTCAGGATCGACGCCACGGAGTAGGAGGGAATCGACCCCTCCGCATACCGCACCCGCAGCGGCCGGCCTTCGTCCCACCGCGACCGGATCGTGCGCCCGTCCACCGTCACGTCCTCCGGCGACGAGACGATCTCCACCGTCCGCGTCATCACCCGCAGCGCCTCCAGCGACAGCGCCCACCGCCGCTGCCTCTGCGCCACCCGCTCCAGCGTGATGCGCCGGTTC
Organism: Bryobacterales bacterium; assembly: GCA_027324255.1. Lineage (GTDB taxonomy): Bacteria > Acidobacteriota > Terriglobia > Bryobacterales > Bryobacteraceae > Paludibaculum. The sequence continues at coordinate 10,414 of DAHVTI010000333.1, forward strand.
ACGTCGTCGTACGGCCCCGCCAGCGTCGACACGTGGCCCAGCGCCGCCGCGCCGGTCCGAAAGCCCGCCACCGGGTCCTGCCACGCCGAGCCGTCCGGCATCATCTCGCACGCCAGAATCAGCCCCGGCGTCCGCGCCATCGCCGCCGCCAGCCGCGCGTCCTCCTGCGCGTCCCCCTCGTCGGCCAGCGTGATGTCCACCGCCACCGCCGCCGGACCCGCCGGCGCTATCTTCTCCAGCACCTCCGCCAGCGTCCACCGCAGCTTCCGGATCCCGCCGTGCTCCCGGAACGTCCGCTCGTCGAACACCACCAGCGCCACCGGCGCCGACACCCGCGGCGCCGCCACCGCCCGGAATAGAAAGTCGTAGACGTTGTTGTCGAACTGCCCCGCCAGCGCCGTAAACGACACCCCCGCCGCAACGGCCCACGCCGCTAGGGCGAGCCCGGCGGCAATGGCGGCGGTATTGCTTCTGCGCCCCATCGTCACTGCACCGGCTGGCCGGCTCCCTCCTTGCCTTGGGCCGCGCGGTCCGCCCCCCTCCGGCCGTGCCGGAATGGCGCTGGCGGCTCATGCCCGTCGCTCGCCGCAATGCCCGCGTCTCCGTCGCTGCCGTCATCGGCAACGGCAAGCCTGCCCGCGGACGTCCCGGAGTCGAACGGCACGTTTGTTAGCGTCGAGACCCGCCGCCGGCCCGGGAACGCGCCCCGCGGCCGCGGCTTCACCCCGCGCCAGGCCATGCCCTGGCCCCGGACCGCGGCCCCCGTCAACGGCATGATGCTCAGAATTCGCCTCAAGGTGTCCCGTACTCCATCATATATTCGACCCCGGCCGGCGCCCGCCGGAAGATATCGGCCCGCCACCCTAATCTGCGCGGCCCGTCCTGCCGATTGCTGATAGTACGAAAGTTCCAAAGTGCCTCCGGCCCCACCGGCCGCGAGGAGGATTGACAGGTCGCCGATGTTCCAGGGCATTGCCATTCATTCGAGTTCCGTCCGCCGCCAGTACACCCACGCCCTGGCCGTGGACTCCGGCATGCTCCTGCTCACCCGCGCCACGGATTGCTACCCCGGGCCCAACGAACTCACCCGGCTCTGCGCCCTCTCCGCCCCCGACGTCATCCTGCTCGATATCGACAACCCCGAGGCTGCCCTCGCCTGCCTGGAATCCCTCCAGCGGACCTATCCCGACGTGCCCGTCATCTGCTTCGGCGGCACCCCGGTCCAGCAAAAAGCATTCCGTCCGCGCGGGGTCAGCCATTTCCTGGACTACCCGCCGGAGCCGCACACTTTCGTCGCCACCCTGGCCCAAGCCATCCGCAGCAGTCACGACGGATCCCTGCCGGGCCTCTTCGCCTTTGTCCCGGCCAAGGCCGGCTCCGGAAGCAGCACCCTGGCCGCCGGCGTCGCCGCCACCATGGCCGGCTGCCTCGGGAAACGGGTTCTCTGCGCCGACGCCGATCTCCGCTGCGGGCCTTTAGCCACGATGTTCGGAGTCCAGCCGAGAGGCAGCTTGCAAGGGGCGCTGTCCTCAGCCGACGAACTGGACCAGTTCAAGTGGAACAACTGCGTCACTCCCTTGTACGGCGCGGATTTCCTGCTCTCCACCGGCACCCTCCCCAATCCCTTCCCCGAGTGGAGCCACTACTTCGCCCTGCTGCGCTTCGTCGAGAGCCGCTACGACGTCCTCCTCTTCGACCTGCCCGAACTCATCAACGACTCCACGGAAGAGGTCATCCGCCGCGCCAGCAGCGTCGTCGTCGTCGCCACCCAGGAGACCGTCTCCCTCACGCTCGCCGAGCGGCGGATTGCCGAGCTTCAGAAATGGGGCGCGCCCGACGACCGCATCCATCTCCTCGTCAACCGCTGGACCGGCCGCGACACCGAGGCCGCCGAGGCCGCCTCCCTCGCCGCCTGGCAGATCCGCTGGAAGATTCCCAACGACTATCAGCGCGCCCGCGCCATCCAGGCCGGCGAATTGCCCGTGCCGCCGGCCAGCAGCCTGGGCAAGGCCCTGCTTCAACTGGCGCAGGATCTGCTCGGCGGGGAAGCCGCGATGGAAGCCCCTGCGGTCCGCGGCGCGGGACTCGCGGGCGTCTTCCGCTCCCTGGTCTCCCGCCATCAGCTTCAGTAACCTCCCCAACGCCTTTCAACCTGCGCGAGGCTCGCATCCCCGCGCATCAGGAGCGATAATCGGGGCGTCATGCGCGCTTCCAACCTCCTTCTGGCCCTCCTGCTGCCGGTCCTCCCCGCGCCGGCCGCCGTCCGCATCGTCGCCCGCGGCGACGGCTTCGCCCTCGAACGCGACGGCCGGCCGTACTTCATCAAGGGCGCCGGCGGCACCGACAAAATGGACCTCCTCGCCCGCTCCGGCGGCAACTCCTGCCGCTCCTGGTCCGCCCCCACCCCCGCCATCCTCGACGAGGCGCGGAAAAACGGCCTGACCGTCCTCGCCGGCCTCAACGTCGGCAAGCCTCGCCACGGCTTCAACTACAACGACCCCGCCCGCGTCGCCGCCCAGCGCGAGCAGGCCCGCAATACCGTCCTCGCTCTCAAGGGCCACCCCGCCCTCCTCATGTGGGCCCTCGGTAACGAAACCGAACTCAACGCCAACGCCGAAGACCGCCTCGTCGTCTGGAAAGAGATCGAGCAGCTCGCCCGTATCGTCAAGCAGGCCGACCCCGATCACCCCGTCATCACCGTCATCGCCGGCACCGGCAAATCCAACCTCAAGGAGCTCGCCGAGTATGCCCCCTCCCTCGACGCCGTCGGCATCAACACCTACGGCGGCATGATGCGCCTGCCCGAAAACGTCGCCGCCCAGGGCTGGAAAAAGGCCTGGCTCGTCACCGAATTCGGCCCGCGCGGCCACTGGGAAGTCCCCAAGACCCCCTGGGGCCTGCCCATCGAGGACACCAGCACTGAGAAGGCGGCGCTCTACGAAAAGGCCTACGCCCATGCCGTCACCGCCCAGCCCGCCTGCCTCGGCTCCTACGTCTTCCTCTGGGGCCAGAAGCAGGAAAAGACCCACACCTGGTACGGCATGTTCCTGCCCGACGGCACGCCGCTCGATACCGTCGACGCCATGACCCACTCCTGGACCGGCCAGTGGCCAGCCGACCGCGCCCCCCGGATCCGCTCCCTCGAAGTCACCATCACCGGCCGCAAGGCCCAGTGCAAGGTGGACGCCGCCGATCCCGAAAACCAGCCGCTCGACATTACCTGGGATGTCCGCAAGGATGTCTCCGACAACCCCGGCACCGGCGGCGACCGCGAGCCGCCCACCCCCGTGCTGGCCGAAGCCAGGGGCGCCTCGGTCGAACTCCAACTCCCCGCGGCCCCCGGCAACTACCGCGTCTTCGTCTACGCCCGCGACCGCGGCAAGGCCGCCACCGCCAATCGCGCCATCCGCATCGAGTGAATTACTCGCGCCGCAGCGCCTTCAATTTCCGCGCCTGCACCTCCGCCGGCGTCAGCTTGCGGTCGAAGCCCAGCAGCGAGTCCTCCCACGATCCGTACATCGGGTTCGGCAGGATGATCCACCGCTCGCCCCACCACTTTTCGTACGCCGCCGCCTTGGCCGCCCGCTCCGCCGGGGCCAGCCGGGCCGGGAAGAAGTCGTTCAAATCGTCTCCGCCCAGCAACAGGATGCGGTAATAGCGCGCCACGATGGCCCGCCGCGTGCCCTTGTCCGAGGTCCAGTCCGGCTTCTCGCCCGACAGCAGCAGCACGTCGCCAATGTCGCCCGCCGCCTGGTCCTTCCACGGAAAACTCTGCGCCTTCAGGTTGTCTCTTGTATCCGGCCCCTCCTGCGCCGACCGGTTCGTCACGTAGAACACCGTCACGCCCTTCGCCGCCGCCTCCGACAAAAACTCGGCCGACCCCGGCACCGCCCGCGCCCGCTTCTCCGCCGTCCACTTCATCCACGTGCCTGGATCGTACCGCCCGTTGCCCTCCAGCAAAAACCGCGCCTGCCCCGGCGAGTTGTCCAGCACCGTCTCGTCGATGTCCACGATGATCGCCGGCGGCAGCTTCGTGAACTTCCCGGTCTGCTCCAGCGCCGCCGTCCACTTCTTGTCTTTCAACGCCCGGGGTAGGGAAAGACGCGCCGAACGCCACGCCTGCAGCGCCGAAGCCCGGTACTCCACCGAACTCTGCACCCAAGCCGTAGCGTTCAGCCCATCCATCACCGCGGCCGTCTGCGCCGCCGCGGGCGCGCCCGCTGTCGCCAACAGCAGGGAAACACTCAGTGGCGGAAAATAAGACTTTAGAGTCACAATTAGATTATGCGACTGATCTTCGCCGCGCTGCTCGCCGTGCCGCTCCTCGCCCAGCCCCCTGCCGCCCAACCGCCCAAGCCCGCCGCTGCCAGTCCCGCCCCCGCCCCCGACCGCAATGCTTTCACTGCCGCTAACAGTGAAAAGGACCCCGCCCTGCGCGCCGCGGCCCTCGAAAAGTTCCTGCGGGATTTCCCCTCCAGCAACATGGCCCCCATGGCGCGCCGCGGCATCGTCTCCGCTCTCGTCGCAGCCCAGCCCGAAGACGCGGTGCGTAAGACCCGCGACCTCGCCGCATCCCTGCCCGCCGCTGAAGCCGCGGCCCAATACCGCACTCTCGCCATGGAGCTGAACGGCGCCGGCAAACTCCCTGCACAGGCCGAAAACGCGGCCCGCCAGGCTCTGAAGCTTTTCCGCTACGACGCCTTCGCCGCCCAACGCCGCGTCGACGCCGAAGATTTCGGCCGCCCCGCGCCCGCCGAATCGCAGATGCGCGCCCGCTTCGCCGTCCAGCGCGCCCAGTTCAACGAGACGCTGGCGCAGGTCCTCGAATCGCGCGGCCAGGCCGGCAAGGCCATCAAGGTCTACCGCCAGGCGCTCCAGGCCAACCCCGCTTCCACCGCCTCCGCCCGCTCGCTCGCCGCCGCCGAGGAGAAAGCCGGCCACACCGCTGCGGCCCTCGGCTACTACGCCCAGGCCCTGCTCGCCCGGCCCTCCGCCGAATCCCGCCAGCGTTTCTACGAAGCCTGGAAGAAAGCCAAAGGCGGTCTGGACGGCGCCGAGGCCTTCCTCGATCGGAAGTACCGCGAGCTCTTCCCCAATCCCCTCCACCCCGCGGCCTTCCACAAGACCGCCGCCCGCTCCAACCGCCTCGTGCTCGCCGAAGTCTACACCGGAGCCGGCTGCCCGCCCTGCGTCGGCGCCGACCTCGCCTTCGAAGCCGTCCTCGAACGCTACCCCCGCTCCGACGTCGCCGTCCTCATGTACCACGAGCACATCCCCCGTCCCGATCCCCTCACCAACAACGACACCCTCACCCGCTGGAAGTGGCAGCAGGGCCGCGGCGTGCCCACCTACGCCGTCGATGGCGAAGTTTCCGGGCGCGGCGGCGGCGGCCGCGACTCCGCCCCGGAACTCGAATCCTACATCCGCGCCTCCATCGAAAAACAGCTCGAAACGCCCGCTGGCGCAGAGCTCGAACTCAAAGCGGCCAACGACGGCCGCGGCGTCCGCGCCACCGCCCGCGTCGCCTCCATCTCGAAGCCCAATCCGAACCTCGTCCTCAACCTCGCCCTCGTCGAAAAGGACGTCCGCTACTCCGGCGAAAACGGCATCCGCTTCCACCCCATGGTGGTCCGCCGCCTTCACACCGTCTCTCTGAAGAACGTCGCCAACCTCCAGGAAGCCCACGCCTTCTCTCTCCCTGAAGTGGCCGAAAACCTGACCAAACACCTCGACGCCTTCGAAAAGCACGACGACCGCCACAACAAAGACGGCCAGTTCCGTTTTGCCGAACGAAAAGACTCGGTGGACCCCGCCGGCCTCGCCGTCGTCGCGTTCGTCCAGGACTCCGCGACAAAGGAAGTCCTGCAAGCCGCCTGGGCCGATGCCCCCAAGGAATAGCTCCGCATGATCTCCACTCTTCTTCTTGCCCTCGCGCTCCATGCCTCTTCGGTCCAGTGGGCCATCTCCGGGCCCCCGCCGTCTTCCCCCTTGAAGCCCGGCGCGCGCGTCGAAGTGGTCCTCGACGCAGCCATCGCCGATGGCTGGCATCTCTATTCGCTCAAGAAGCTGGAGGGCGGCCCGATTCCAACCTCAATCACCGTCCCGCCGGGCCAGTCGTTCCTCCTCGCCGGCCCTGTCTCGGCCTCGCCCGCCCTCCGCAAGTACGACGAGACCTTTGAGATGGAGGTCGAGACCTATTCCGGCTCGGCCACCTTCCGCCTGCCCGTCGGGGTCGCCAAAGACGCCCAAACCGGCCCCGCCACGCTCACCGTGAACGCCCGCTTCCAGGCCTGCGACGACAGGCAGTGCCTGCCGCCCCGCACCGTCAAGGTCGAACTGCCCGTCACCATCCAGCCCTGAGCGCGAACCGGATTCCGATAGACTCTCTACCAGTGCATCCCCCCCGCCGAATCTCGCGCCGCCGCGCCGTTCAGATCCTCACGGGCGCACTCGCCCTCGGCGGAACCGTCAACGGCCGTCCCGCGGACGTCGATACCATCGACCTGAGCACCGAGCATCAGGAGATCGATAACTTCGGCGCCTCCGACTGCTGGTCCATGCAGCGCGTCGGTCTCTGGTCCGGCCCCGCCCGCGGCCGCGTTGCCGACCTCCTGTTCTCCACCACGAAAGGCATCGGCCTCTCCTGCTGGCGCTTCAACGCCGGCGGCGGCATCAACCCGCGCATCACCAATCCCTGGCGCACCGCCGAGACCTTCGAGGTCGACGAAGGCCGCTACGACTGGTCCCGCCAGGCCGGCGAACGCTGGTTTCTCGAAGCCGCCAAGGCCCGCGGCGTGCCCCGCTTTCTCGCCTTCGTCAACAGCCCGCCCGGCCGCATGACCCGCAACGGCCTCACCTTCTGCGGCAATGAGGGCACCACCAATCTCAAGCCCGGCTTCGAAGGCCAGTTCGCCCGCTACCTCGGCGACATCCTCGACCACTTCCGCACCCTCCCCGACGAGCGGCAGCGCATCGCCTTCGACTACGTCAGCCCCGTCAACGAGCCGCAGTGGGATTGGACCGGCCGCTCCCAGGAAGGCATGCGCGCCTCCAACGCCGACATCAAGCTCATCCTCCGCAGCCTCTCTGCCGAACTCGAACGCCGTCGCATCCCCACCCAACTGGCCGCCGCCGAAAGCGGCTCCCTCCCCGACATGTGGCAGTTGAATCGCAAAGCCACGGAACGCTGGGGCGCGCCCTACGGCAACTATCTCGAAGAACTCGCCGCCGACCCCGCCGTCGCCCCCGCCCTCTCCCGCCGCATCGGCTTCCACGACTACGGCTCCGACCGCCTTGCCGGCGAACTCGTCGAGCACCGCGCCACCCTCGGCCAGAAGATGAAAAGCTATCCCGGCTGGAAAATCTGGCAAACCGAATACTGCGTCATGACCGGCAGCCAGGGCAAGGGTGGCAACGGCCGCGACCTCACCATGGACACCGCCCTCGACGTCGCCCGCATCATCCACCT
>DAHVTI010000063.1 GCA_027324255.1 Bryobacterales bacterium
CGCCTCCACCTTCAGGCCCTCCGCCGTCTGCTGCCACTTCAGCTTGTCCTTCGAGCCTACCAGCGACACCGACGCCACCTTCACCGAAGAGTCGATCGACTTCACCGTCAGCCCCGCCGCCGGCCAGTCCAGCGCGATGGCATAGATCGCCTTGCCTTTGGTGGTGAAGCGGATATCCTCCGCCGTGAAGCTTTTCTGCTTGCGGTCCGTGAAGCCGCCGCTCAGCACCTGCGCCGGGCCTTCGCCGTACGTCTTCCACGGCCGCGTGCCATAAATCGCTTCGCCGTTCACGCCGAGCCACAGCCCGATATCGAGCAGCAGTTTCCGCGCACCATCGGGGATGGCGCCGTCCGGCCGCGGCCCGATGTTCAGCAGCAGCACGCCGTTCTTGCTGGCGATGTCCACCAGGTCGTCCACCAGAGAATCCGGGCTGCGGAACTCCTCGCCGTCAATGTAGCCCCAGCTCTTCAGCCCCACCGAGGTATCGGTCTGCCACAGGTGGTCCAGCATCCTGTCGCTCTTGCCGCGCTCGATGTCGTACACCGCCGCGCTCGCCGGGAACGATTTGTTCTTGAAGTTGATCGCCACGCCCTTCTTCCACTCCGCCCCGCGGTTGTAATAGTAGGCGGCGAACTTCTGCAGGTAGGGTGAGAAGGCCGGCTCTTCAATCCACCAGTCGAACCACACCACCTCGGGCCGGTACTTGTCCACCAGTTCGCAGGTGCGCGCCAGCCAGTCTTTCAAATACTTCTCGTCGGGCTGGTTGTCCTGCTTGGCGCCTGGCAGCCGCTTGGGCTGCGCCGGGCCGTAGAGGCCCGCGTTCCTCGGGTCCCGCACGTCGGAGTCGAACTTCATACCGCCTTCGTAAAACCACCAGTGCTCGGCGCGGTGCGACGACGCCGCGAAGTGCAGTCCCTGCTTGCGGACCTCTTTGGCGAGATCGCCCACCAGGTCGCGCTTCGGGCCCATCTCCGCCGCGTTCCACGGCGACAGCGCCGAGGCGTACATCTGGAAGCCGTCGTGATGCTCGGCCACCGGCATCACGAAACGCGCGCCGGACTTTTTGAACAGGTCCGCCCACTGCGCCGGGTCGTACTTCTCGGCCTTGAACAGCGGGATGAAGTCCTTGTAGCCGAACCTCGCCTGCGGGCCGTACTTCGCCACGTGGTGCTGGAACACCCCGCGCTTGCCTTCTGCCAAATACATCTCGCGCGGATACCACTCCGAGCCGAACCCCGGCACCGAGTACACGCCCCAGTGGATGAAGATGCCGAACTTCGCGCCGGCGTACCATTGCGGCACCTGGAACTTTTCGAGCGACGCCCAGTTGGCCTGGAACGGCCCCTTGGCCACCACCTGGTCCACGCGCTTCATGGCGGCGTCGATCTTCTCTTCGTAGCTCTGCGCAAAGACCGCCGGCGCGGCCAGCAATAGGGAGATTGTGAGCTTCATGGCTGAATCACCTTCCCATCCAACCGCCGTCCACGACCAGGATCTCGCCGTTGACGTAGTCGGATGCTTTCGATGCCAGGAAAACGATGGCGCCCTTGAAGTCCTCGGGCTTGCCCCAGCGGCCGGCGGGGATGCGGCTGAGAATGGCCGGGGCGCGCACCGGGTCGGCGCGCAGCGCGGCCGTGTTGTCGGTTTCGATGTAGCCCGGCGCGATGGCGTTCACCTGCACGCCGTGCGAGGCCCACTCATTGGCCAGGGCTTTGACCAGTTGCCCCACCGCGCCCTTGCTGGCCGCGTAACCCGGCACCGTGACGCCGCCCTGGAACGTCAGCAGCGAGGCCGTAAAGATGATCTTGCCCGCGCCGCGCTCCACCATCCGCCCGCCCAGCCGCCGGCTCAGCAGCCACTGCGCGTTCAGGTTGGTGTTGATCACTTCGTCCCAGTATTCGTCCGGGTGCTCGGCCGCGGGCTTGCGCAGGATGGTGCCGGCGTTGTTGACCAGGATGTCGATGGGCGGGGCTTCCGCTTGCAGCCGGTCGAGGAATGCGTAGATGGCGGCGCGGTGGGAGAAGTCGCACGTGTAGGCCAGGAATTTGCGCCCCAGGGCCGTCACCTCTTTTTCCACGTCCGAGCCTTCCGCCTCCAGGCTCTTGCTCACGCCGGCGATATCGGCGCCGGCCTCGGCCAGCGCCACGGCCATCGCCTTGCCGATGCCACGCTTGCAGCCCGTCACCAGGGCGGTCTTGCCTTCCAGCCGGAACAGGTCGAGGACGGTCATTCCGAGCACCTCATCAGGATCTTCATCGCTTCGCCTCCGCGCTCCATCTCGCGGAAGCCTTCGGTCAGCTCTTCCAGCGGCAGCACTCGCGTCACCACGCGCTCCAGCGGCAGAGTGCCCTCCGCCGCCAGCGTGATGGCCTTTTCGAAGTCCTGCGCTTCATAGACACGCGCGCCAATCAGCTTCAGCTCGCGCCAGAAGAACTGGAACAGGTGCACCGGAGCCGGCTGCGAGTAGATGGCCACCACCACGATGCGCCCCCGCGTGCGCGGCAGTTTCGTCATCATCTCGGCCGCCGCGGCCACGCCCGACACTTCGAACACGACGTCGGCGCCCGCGCCGCCCGTGCGTTCGTTGACGCAGGCCACCAGGTCCGTTTCGCGCGGATCCACCGCTTCAAAGCCCAGCTCGCGCGCCAGCTTCAGCCGGAACGGGTTCAGCTCGCTGATCAGCACCCGCCCGCCGGCCGCGCGCGCCACCAGCGCGATCAGCAGCCCGATGGGCCCGCCGCCCTGGACCACGGCGAATTCGCCCGGCGCGAGTTCGGACAGCCGCACGTCGTGGCACGCCACCGCCAGCGGTTCGATGAGCGCGCCCTGCTCGAAGCTCAGCGCATCGGGCAGCCTGTGCAGCGTGTGCGCCGGCACCGTCCACAGGCCCTGCATCGCGCCCGGCGTGTCGATGCCGATGAACTTCAGCTTCATGCAGATGTGCGTGTGGCCCGCTTTGCAGGCCGGGCATTCACCGCAGGGGTCCAGCGGCCGCACCGTCACGCGGTCGCCCGCGCTCCAGCCGTCCACGCCCTCGCCGAGGGCTTCGATCGTGCCCGACATCTCGTGGCCGATCACCTGCGGCAGGCGCACCCGGTGGTCCATCTTGCCGTGGAAGATGTGCAGGTCCGTGCCGCAGATGCCGCAGTGCGACACCCGGATCCGCACCTCGCCCGCACCGGGCGCCGCCGCGGAGCTCTCGCCGATGGTGATCGTCTCCGCGCCGCCGTAATAGGCTGCTTTCATGGTCTGTACTCCCTAAAGCACCGGGCCGATGCGCCACGGCACGAATTCGCGGTGGCCGAGTTGCTCGGCGCAGGTCCTGCGCCCCGACGCCACCTCCAGCAGGAATTCGAAGATCTCGCCGCCCACCTGCTCGACCGAGGCCGAGCCGTCGGCGATGCGACCCGCGTTGATGTCCATGTTCGACGTCATGCGCCGGTACATCATCGAGTTGGTGGCGATCTTGATCACCGGGATCGACGGGAAGCCGATGGCCGAGCCGCGGCCCGTGGTGAACGCGATCAGGTTCACGCCGCCCGCCGCC
>DAHVTI010000082.1 GCA_027324255.1 Bryobacterales bacterium
GACCCGCGAGCGCATCGAGGAGATCACCATCTTCGACAAGTACCGCGACGCCGGCGGCGGCGTCATGTGGCCGTTCGTCATCCGCCGCGAGCGCAACGGAAACCGGAACTACGAGATCTACGCCGACGGCGTCCAGATCAACCAGGGCCTCGGCGACGAGCTGTTCACCCTGCCGGGCGACGTAAAGCTGCTCGTCAACAAGAGCAGCAATATCAAGCCCAGCCGGAAGTAGAGTTCCCTCGCGAGTTTCCTGCTCACCCCTTGCGGTCCGCGGTTGTGCTCTGATTAACTCTCCGGTGTGAGACTCCCCGCTGTCTTCTCCATCATCCTCCTGGCATCCCCGCTCTGTGCCGAACTCGCCCGCTGGCAGGCCGGCAGCCCGCCCGTCTCCCAGGGCATCGAACTCCAGTCCGCGCCGGACTCTCCCTGGCGCGTCGATACCGCCACGGCGCCCGTCACCGCGCGCCTGAAGCCCAGCACGGACTACTACTCGCGCTCCGCCTACCTGCTCTCGATCGCCAACCCGCCCGCCGCCGGCGCCTGGCTCACCCTCGAATTCCTCGATCGCGGCTATGGCCTCGTCTCCCTCTCCCCGGGCGTGCCCCAGCTCCGCCAGTGGGGCGTCGCCCGCGTCAACACCGGCCGCCTGCGCCGCGCCGTCTTTCACTATGAAAAGCTGCCGGCAAAGATCCGCGTCGAAGGCCTCGACTACCTTCGCGCCGCCGTGCTCAGTGCCGAAAAGCCGCCCATCGAGGACGCGCCGCTGGTGGAACCCGCCATCCGATTCACCACCCACTCCGAGCGCGTCAGCTCCGCCGCTGGCGATGCCCCTTCGCCCGACCGCATCCCCGAAGCCGTGGCCGGCCTCCGCAACGAGCTGCCGCTCGTCCGCGCCCTCGGCTTCAATGGCGTCGAAACCTACGTCCGCTGGGGTTGGGTGGAACGCCGGCGCGGCCAGTATGACTGGAGCTATTACGACGCCATCCTGGCCGAAGTCGAACGCAACGGCCTGCAGTGGTTCCCCATGCTGCTCGCCGGCTCCGGCTATGCCTTGCCCGCCTGGCTCCACGACTCCAAAGACGACTACGGCTTCCGCTGCCTGGAGCACGGCATTGTCCACGACACGCAGTCCATCTTCCACCCCTTCCAGACCGAATACGCCAGCCGCTTCATCGCCGGGTTCGGCAAACACTACGGCGGGCGCCGCTCCCTGCTCGGCATCCGTCTCGGCCCCAGCGGCGACTATGGCGAGGCTCAGTACCCCGCCAAGGGCCCCGGCTACGGCTTCAAGGAGAGCCACACCCACATCGGCTACTGGGCCGGCGACGCGCTCGCCCAGGAAAACTTCCGCCTCTGGCTGAAGAACAAGTACCCCTCCGTCCAAGACCTCAACGCGCAGTGGCGCAGCCGCTACTCTTCCTTCGACCAGATCCACACCTTCCTGCCCGAAACCGCCCTCACGCGCCGCCAGCGCCTCGACTTCCAGGACTGGTACATGGGCGCCATGGGCGACTGGTGCGAGAAGTGGGCGCTGTGGGCCCGCCAGGCCCTGCCCGGCATCATGATCCACCAGTCCTCCGGCGGCTGGGGCATGCCGCAGGTCGGCACCGACTACAGTTACCAGGCGCGCAGCATGGTGAAGGTAAAGGGCGGCATCCGCCTCACCAACGAAGGCGACGATTTCCCCGACAACTTCACCATCACCCGCATGGCCTCTTCCGCCGCCCGCTTCTACGGCATCCAGCTCGGCTACGAGCCCGGCGGCTTCGGCAGCAAGCGCGGCGTCATGGCCCGCCTCTACAACGCCGTCACCAACGGCGCCGTGCACCTCTTCTACTACCTCGGCAACCTCACCTCCAACGACCAGTCCATCGACGCCTGGCTGCGCCAGGGCAAGCTCCTCGACCAGCGCGCCAAGCCCGTCATCGACGTCGCGGCCTTCTATCCCGACACCGCCATCAAGCTCGACGACGAGCTGGTCCGCTACCGCTGGGCTTCCACCTATTTCCAGGTCGGCCGCGCCGTCCGCGAGCGTTTCGACTTCGACTACGCCAGCGAGCAGATGGTGCTCGACGGCGCGCTGGAGCGCTACAAGGTGCTCGTCTTCCTGTGGGGCGCCGTCACCGAAAAGCCCGTGCTCGAAAAGATCGACGCCTGGGTGCGCCGCGGCGGCGTGCTCGTCTACGCGCCCCGCCCGCGCGGCAACCCCGTCACCGTCGAAGGCGACGGCTCCATCTCCGCCCGCTGGCTGGGCGGCGACACGGGGCAGGGCAGGGTGGTGCTCTGGCACGGTGACCTCGTGCCCGGCCAGTTTTACGCCGAGTTCCTGCGCGACCTCCTGCTCAAGCTGCCGCGGATCCGGCCGCAGACGCGCGCCGCGTTGCGCATGGTGAAGCCTGCCGGGCTCTTCTGGAGCACGCTCGAAAACGGCAAGCTGGCGATGCTCAACTTCTCTAACCACCCGGCCACCGTGCGCACGCCCGCCGGACGCATGGTCACAGTGCCGCCCTACGAGATCGCGCTGGACTAACCGTCCGGCGCTTTCAGATCCACCGGTCGCGGGTCCGTTTTCTGCGTGTGCGGGCGTTCTGTTCCGCTCGCAGCCGCCAGGCCGTCTCCAGCGCCCGCCGCAGTTCGTTCTCGTTGGTTGCCGCCAGCAGAATGTGCGTCCAACCCGCGCGTCCCCAGCCGCCCGCAATGGCGACGAACACGCCCGGCCGTTCCGCCACCAGTTCGGTCTGCTGCTCCACCGTCAGCGCCAGGTTGCCGTAGCCTTCAGCCTGCGAAGCCAGCGTCGCGAAAATTCTGCCCCCCACCCGAAAATCCGCGTGGCCCATGTGCGAGCCCTCTTCCACCCCCTCAAGGCTTAACGCGATGCGCCGGAAGTCCTCTGGCTTCATCCCTCGGTCCCTCCCTCTGATCCCAGCCTACCCTCTGTTCGCCGTGCCGCGCGGCATCGGCAAGTTATCATGGAAGAATCATGCTCAAAGTTGGTTTCATCGGCTGGCGCGGCATGGTCGGTTCCGTCCTGCTCCAGCGCATGCGCGAAGAGTCTGATTTCGCCGGCATCGAATCGGTCTTCTTCACTACCTCGAACATCGGCGGCCCGGCCCCGCCCGAGGGCGGCCCTGGCGCCGTGCTCCAGGATGCCTATGACCTGAAGGCCCTGGCCGCCTGCCCCGTCCTGCTCTCCTGCCAGGGCGGCGACTACACCACCCAGGTCTACGCCGAGCTGCGCAAGAGCGGCTGGCAGGGCTACTGGATCGACGCCGCCTCCACCCTGCGCATGGCCGAAGACGCCGTCATCATCCTCGATCCCGTCAACCGCTCCGTCATCGACCGCGCCCTCGACTCCGGCCTCAAGGCTTACATCGGCGGCAACTGCACCGTCAGTCTGATGCTGATGGCCATCGGCGGCCTGTTCCGCGAAGGCTTGGTCGAGTGGGTCACCTCCATGACCTACCAGGCCGCCTCCGGCGCCGGCGCCGCCAAGATGCTCGAACTAATGCGCCAGATGGACCGCCTCACCGCCGCCGCCAACTCGCTGCCCAACGGCGATGCCCTCAGCGTCGAAACCGCCGTCACCGCCCAGCAGCGCTCCGCTTCGCTGCCCGTCGCCGAGTTCGGCGCCCCGCTCGCCGGCAGCCTGCTGGCCTGGATCGACAAGGAAATGCCCGGCGGCCAGACGCGCGAGGAGTGGAAGGGCGAGACCGAGACCAACAAGATTCTCGGCACCCCGCGCACCATTCCCGTGGACGGCGTCTGCGTGCGCGTCGGCACGCTGCGCTGCCACAGCCAGGGCCTCACCGTGAAGCTCACCAGGGATGTGCCCATGGCGGACATCGAGGCCATCCTCGCCTCCTCCACGCCGTGGACCAAGGTGGTGCCCAACAACAAGAGGGACACCATCACCGATCTCACCCCCACCGCCGTCACCGGCACGCTCACCGTGCCCGTCGGCCGCCTGCACAAGCTCCGCCTGGGACCCGAGTACCTCGGCGCCTTCACCGTCGGCGATCAGCTCCTGTGGGGCGCCGCCGAGCCGCTCCGCCGCATGGTCCGCATTTTGCGGGAAAGGCTCGGCTGATTCCGCTCAACGCGTGTTGAAAGGGCTGGAAACCGGCACCGCGTGACCCTGCCAGCCGCCCTCCGGCGTCCACCACGCAGGCCGCCGGCCCGAGCAACAGCCACTCGGCACGACCTTCCCCGCCGGCGCGGCCGCCCGCTCCGGTGCCTGCGCCAGCCCCGCCTGCCATACCCACAGTTCGTCCACCCGCGCCCGAACGCCGCCCCTTTGCCCCCCGGGCACGCGCCGCACCTGCAGCCCGCGCTGCTTCTCCCAAAGCTGCGCCGTCCGCACGGTGACGCCGGGAAATTCGGGGATCCCCTTCCACGATGAGAGATCACGCTCCGGCCTGAAATCGGTATGCTACACAGCCGGTGCCTCACCGGCCATTTCGCTGCACTTGTCGCGAAATTAGAAGTTTCCGCGGCGCCGCCTCCTGCAATTTGGGGAAATGCCGGCGTTTCCCGCGAGCGCACCCGCGGCCCGAACTCTTGGTGCGGCCGCGCCCTATTGCACCCGCGCCAGCGCCTTTCTCATCACCGCCTCGATCGCCGCTTTCGTCTTCGCTTCCGGGGCTCCCGCCAGCAGCGCCGTCACCACCACGTGCTTCGTCCCCTTGTATGCGCCCATCTGCTGCATGCCGTAGCCCGGGCTGGAGCGGTAGGCGCCGTCGCCGATGCCCGCCGCCACTTCGGCCTTCAGCCTGCGCTTGGCGAGTTCCGCCACGGTTCTTTCGGCGCTGTCGCCGGGACCTTTGTCCGTCAGCATCAGGTTGATGAGGGAGCCCGCGGCGCTCGCTTTGTAATCGCAAACCTGTTTATTGATGGAATTGACCTTGCCTTCCGCCACGGCCACGCCGGTGGCCGCCTGTACCTCCGCCGCCGTCACCAGCGAGCACGGCCCCGCGTCCGCGGCCGCGGACGCGAACGCCAGCAGGAAGAAGATCAGTCCGGGAATGAGTGTCCAGTTCCGCATAACCACCGGATTTTATCAACCGAAACTTCCGGTGAGAAGCCCGCTAAGCGCCCGCCGCCTCGCGCACCTTCT
>DAHVTI010000087.1 GCA_027324255.1 Bryobacterales bacterium
CGGCGGGGGCGGGGGCGGGGCTGGTGCTGGCGCGTTGGGCGCTGAACGCGCTGCCGGCGCTGCTGCCGGTGTCGGCGTTCCAACTGGACTACGGATTCCGGCTGGACGCGCGGGCCTACAGCTATACGCTGCTGGCGACGCTGGGCACGGTGGTGCTTTCCGGGCTGGCGCCGGCCCTGCGGGCGTCGAGAGCCGAAGTGGCGCCGGCGCTGCGGGACGGCGGGGGAGGAGGGCGGCAGAGGAGCGTGTCGAGGACGGTGATGGTGGTGGCGCAGATCGGGCTGGCGGTGGTGCTGCTGAACGCGGCGGGGCTGTTGCTGAGGAGTTTTCAGCGGACGCGGTCAGAGTCGCCCGGCTTCGACGCGGCGCGCAACCTGGCGTGCCTGTTCATGCACACGGGGCGGCAGGCGAAAGGCGATCAGGTGACGGCGGTGTACGAGCGCCTGCGGCGGGAGGCGGCGGCGCTGCCGGGCGTGCGGCGGGCGACCTACTGCCGGCGGCTGCCGATGTCGGGCTCCGGCGGCGGGGCGACGGTGAAGGTGGAGTTCCCGTCGCTGAAGCTGCCCGAGGATCAGCGGCGGGTGGGGATCCGCTACAACGAAGTGGGGCCGGAGTACTTCGCGGTGCTGGGGACGCGCATTCTGGAGGGGCGGGCGTTTTCCGGTGAGGACCGGGCGGGCGGCGCGCGGGCGGTGATCGTCAGCGCGGCGCTGGCGCAGCGATACTTTCCGGGCGGGGTCGCGGTGGGGCAGCGTGTGCTGGTGGGGGGCAGGGAGGCGGCGGTGGTGGGCGTGGCGGAGAACGCGCGGTTCAACTCGATCCACGAAGAGCCGCAGCCGTTCGTCTACATCCCTTTCGCGCAGATGCCTTCGGGCGAGGCGACGCTGATGCTGGAATCGTTGCGGGAGCCGGGCCCGCTGGTGGGGCTGGCGAAGAAGCTGGTGCAGCGCGAGGCGCCGGAGGCGGTGGTGATGAGCAGCGTGACGCTGGCGGACCACATGAAGGAGGTCCTGTTCGAGGACTGGGTGCAGGCGGTGCTGTCGTCGTGGCTGGCCGGACTGGGGGTGGCGCTGGCGGCGGCGGGGCTGTTTGCGACGGTCTCCTACGCCGTAGGGCGGCGGATGAGGGAGTTCGGCGTGCGGATGGCGCTGGGCGCAAGGCGGGCGGACGTCTTCGGGCTGGTGCTGAAGCAGTCGCTGTGGATGGCGGGCGCGGGCATTGTGCTGGGGCTGGCGGGCACTCTGGCCGCTTCCCGGGTGCTGCGAGGGATGCTGTACGGCGTGGAGCCGGACGACGCGCTGACGCTGGCTTGCGGCGCGGCGGCGGCGGCGGCCGTCGCGGTGGCGGCCAGCCTGGCTCCGGCATTCCAGGCGACGCGGGCGGATGCGGCGGAGTGCCTGCGGGCGGAGTGAGGGCTCAGCCCTTCAGGTCTGCAAAGGCGGCTTCGATCTCTTTCTTTGCTTCGGGCGAGATGGAGGTGAGGGGCAGGCGCACGGGGCCGCCGTAATAGCCGTTGAGGTCCATGGCGTACTTCAGGCCGGGAATGCCGTACTTGACGGTGACGAGGACGGCGGCGTTGGCGATGCGGCGCTGCCAGTCCATGGCGGCGTCGAATTCGCGCTGGCGGTGGGCCTCCCAGATGGCGATGGTGGAATACGGCGCGGCGTTGGCGTAGGCGAGCACGGCGCCGACGGCGCCGACGGCGAGCGAGGGGGCAAGCGTCGGAGCGGAGCCGACCAGCACCTGGAAGCCGGGCTTGCACTCGCGGATCATCTGCATCACCTTTTCGAGGTTGCCGCTGCTTTCCTTGATGGCAATGATGTTGGGGTGCTCGCTAAGGGCGGCGACGGTGGCGGCGGGGATGTCGACGCCGGTGGTCTGCGGCCAGTTGTAGATCATGAGCGGGATTTTGGCCTGGTCGGCGACGCTGCGGAAGTAGAGGGCCTGGGCGGCGCCGTTGTTGATGAGGTTCTTGTAGTAGTGGGGGGTGCGGACCATGACGGCCTTGTAGCCCATGCCGGCGGCGAGGTTGGTGAGCTGCACGGTTTCGCGGACGCTTTCGACGCCGGTGCCGGCCAGGAGGAGCTTGGCGGGGCCGGCGTACTTTGCCACGAGTTCGAACATGGCGAGCTTCTCGTCGAGCGTGAGGTGGACACTTTCGCCGGTGGAGCCGCAGACGACGTAGCCGGCGAGGCCGGTGCGGTTCCACTTCTCGACGTTGTGCTGCACCTTGGAGGCGTAGATGTCGCCGTCGTAGTTGAAGGGGGTGGCGATGGGGGGAAAGATGCCGTGGAGTTTCATCTCTAGTTTCAGTTTAGTCGGTCGGGCGGGAAGGGCCGCGGATTACGGGCGGCCGAGGCCGGAGAGGCAGAGGACGCCGTAGGCGGTGAGGACCAGGCCGGCCCAGCGCAGGGCGGCCAGCGGGAGGCCGGGGCGGCGGCCGAGAGCCAGGGGCAGGCGGGCGTGGCCGCGGAGAGCGTGGGGGAAGCGCTCGATGCCGTCCATGGCGGAACTCAGGACGCCGGCGAGCAAGGCGGGGTTCAGGAGGATGTGGAGGCCGAGGTAGATGAGGGGCCCGAAGAGGACGAGGCGGGCGAGCAGGGCGGGGAGGTCCTGGATGACGCGGTCCACGCCCGTATCGTACTGCGGCGGGCGGGTAAAACAAAAGCGGCCCGGCGCGAGGCCGGACCGCTCGGTTTGCCGCGATGGGCGGAAGTTACTTGCCGATGTTGACGAAGGTGAACAGGGCCAGGGACTCGATGAAGGCGAGGCCGAGGATGAGGAGGATGCGGATGGGGCCGGCGGCGCCGGGGTTGCGGGCGATGCCTTCGACGGAGGCGGAGATGGCCTTGCCCTGGGCGAGGCCGCAAAGGCCGGAGGCGATGGCCATGGCGAAGGCGCCGGGCAGCACAAATGTGCCGGCCGTGGAGCCGCTGGTCTGGGCGAAGGTGGGGACGGCGATCAGCATGAGCGCCATCAGGAAGAGGATGTTGCGAACGGTCATTGGTCTTTCTCCTTATCAAGTGGCCGCCAGGAGGTGGTTGCGCACCGTGCGTTGGGACGCCGGGGCCTCACACTGGAAGCCGGTCAAAATCGTCAGTGGCCTTCGTGGGCGACTGCTTCGCCGACGTACACCATGCTGAGCATCATGAAGATAAAGGCCTGCACGAAAGCCACGAACACGTGCAGCGCCATGAACACCACCGGGATGACCCACGGGACGATGGCCAGGAAGCCCAGGGTCACCTGCTCACCCGCCAGCATGTTGGCGAAGAGACGGATGGTGAGCGACATGGGGCGGATACAGTGGCTGATGATCTCCAGCAGGAACATGAACGGGGCGAGGAAAACCACGGGGCCGCAGAAATGTTTCAGATGCCCGAGGATGCCCTGCTCGCGGATGCCCTGGCCGTTGTAATAGAAGAAGCTGCAGATGGCGATGCCGGCGACCATGTAGTAGTACATGGTGGGCGACTCGAAGGTGGGCACGATGCCGAGCAGGTTGGAGGTTACGATCAGGATGAAGAGCATGGCGAAGAAGGGCACGTAGCGCCTGTGGCCGTGGCCGACGATGTCGTGGGCCTGCTCTTCGATGAAGCCGTAGACGTTCTCGACGACGAGTTGCAGCTTGCCGGGGCGGTCCACCGAGAGCGAGGCGCGGACGATGGCGGCCACGATCACCAGCAGGAGAATGACGATGATCTCCATGGCGATGTAGTTGGCCCAGGGCTTGGAGGGATCTTCGGTATGAAAGCCAACGGCGGTGAACAGGGCGTTGACCGGCCAGGCAAAGTATTTGTTCAGGAAGGCCGTGAACCAGAGCTCAGTGTGGTGCATAGAACAGTTCGATGAGGACTTCGACGGTGGCGGCCGTGACGGCAACGGTCAGGCCGGTGACCAGCGCGGGCCGGTGAGACCCGTAAGTACTTAAGATACCATAGGCTGCGCCGCCGAGCAGGAGCATGCGGAAGGCGTGGAGCAGGACGGAAGGGCCGCGCACGCGGCGGCCTGCGGCGGCGGCGTGGAGGTCGCTGACGAGGCGGTGGAGCAGCCAGAAGGAGAGGCCGGAGATGGCGGCGCCGCCGAGGAAGCTGAGCAGGCCGGCGAGGCCCGCGACGGCCCACCAGACGGCGGCGCCGAGGACGGCGAGAGCGGCGCCGGCCTTGGCGATGCGGCCGACGATGACGCCGTAGTCGAGATCGCTCATTTGTGCTTGTCGAGCCCTTCGATGCGCATGGCCTGGCGGAAGGTCTCGTACATGCCGGCGGCGCAGCCGAGGATGAGGCCCACCAGGTAGAGATAACCGGTGCCCCACTCCTGGTCCAGCCACAGCCCGAGCTTGTAGCAGATCCAGCCGCTGATGGGGGTGACGAAGGCGAGGCCGGCATAGGCTCCGGCCTTGGCGTAGGAACTGAGTTCTTTGCGGTCCGGCTGTTTCCCGCTCACAGCGACAGTATACGGCGGCGGGCGGCTGAGATGGCAGGCAGGGTGCGGAGGAGAGTGCTGCTGTGCGCGCTGCCGGCCGGGCAGCGGGCGGGGGATGAAGCGGGCGGGCGAGCCGATGTTGGCGTTCCCGCACGGCGGGCCGAACCCGATGTCGCAGGACGTGTGTCTGACGGACTGGGATAGCCGCCTGTCGGCCGCAGAGATCCCGGAGGTCAGCGAGGCAGCATCCAGACGTTAGCCGTTTGTGGACAAATCGAGCCGGGTGGCGGCGGGCGCCCGCTGCGGCGCCTACCGGTTGAACTGGTTCAACGGGCACGGCAACGCATCGCGGTACGGGACCTAGCCGGGGGGCTGGGCCGGGAGCTGCGCGTGGGCTGGGGCCGGCGTAGGAAAAGGGCGGGCAATGGAAACGCCAGAGCCCCATCCACCGCGCGGGCGCGTGCGGCACGCCGGCGCTGACTACGCCGGCGAACTCGATTTCCGCGCGCCGCTCCGCGAGAGCATGACCACCTTCAAGTTGCTGCAAAGGCTGAAGGTTCCCGCGTGCCGGGTGCTCTATCCGGAGGAAGGGCACTGGATTCCTCGGGGCGAAAACCGCCGCCGCGGAGGAGCGGGGATTTGAACGGGCTGAAGAAGTACCGGTGAACTTGACAAGCCGGGAAGCCGGATTGGGCGCCAGCCTCCCGGCCTTGTGCGTACCAACGTACGCAACTGGGAATCGGAGGAGTAGTTCCCAGCTTCTACTCATCAGATGCAGAATTGCGGACGTTGGTTACCGAATTAGGGGCCGCGGCGGGGCCCGTCCGGCCGTTGATGTCAGAGCCTGAAAGAGATTGAGTTCGAAAAAATTTGTTGCAACGAATTCTGTTCGCCCGGGCGCCGGCCTAGCCTGCCGGCGCCCGGGTGGGGGCCGCTTTCAGAAGCCGAGTTCGCGGAGCAGGGTCGTGGCGCCGTATACATGGCGCAGCGCTTCGATGACAGCTTCCGACGAAACGTGCACACTGCGCGCCTGGCGGCTGGTGTAGACGAACCGGTTCGGCAGGCTCTCGATGTTGCCGTCGAACAGAATGCCGGCCACCTCGCCCTTCGTGTTCACGGTGGCGCTGCCGCTGTTGCCGCCGTGGGTGTCGGCGGTAGTGACGAAGTCGAAGGGGGTCTGGAGGTTCAGCCGGGACTCGGCCTTCAGCCACGAGGGCGGGATGATATATGGTTCGCGGTTGCGGCCCTTGGGGTAGAGCCCGGCGAAGGTGGTGGCGAAGGGCACGGGCTTGCCGGAGTTCTCGCGGTAGCCGCGCACGGCGCCGTAGGAGAGGCGGAGGGTAAACGTGGCGTCGGGGTACTCACTGCCGCCGAAGGCGGCGAAGCGGGCCTGGGCGATCTGAGAAGCGGCGCGGGTGACGATGCTTTCCACCTCGTCCTCGTAGCGCTGGCGCAACTGGCGGGCGAAGGGATCGATGGCGAGCGCGAGGCGGATCATGCCGTCGTTGGAGGCGCGGACGGCGGCCGGATCGGCAGCCAGGCGCCGGCGCTCGGCGACGCCGGCGAGCTTGCTGCTTTCGACGCAAGCCTGGGCGGCGGCCTGCGGGGTCTTGCCGGCGAGCATGGCCTTCACGGCCGGGTGGCCGGCGCCGAGTTGCTTCTCGGTGAAGGCGAAGTAGTCGGCCAGGACGGCGATCTCCATGGAGGGATGGATGGGCGCCTCGGAGTACATGGATTGCTCGAGCGAGGGCAGGCCGGATTCGGCGAATTCGCGCAGCCGCTCGGCGTCGGGCTTGCGGGTTTCGACGGAGTAACGCACGATGTCGCGGGCGATTTGAAAGAGGGCCGACCCGCTGCCGGCGGCGCGCTCGAGCAGCCAGAAGGGGGCGTAGAAGGTCCGGTACTTGGCGTAGGTGGTGGAGAGCTCGTCCCAGAACTTGCCGAACTTCGCCGCCTCGGCTGGGTTGACGGCGATGGCGGCCTTGAGCTTCTTCTCCTGGGCGCGTTTCCGGTCCATCAGGGCCTGGTCGCGCAGGCCGCTGAGGAAGCCGGTGTAGGCCTTGAAGCTGTTCTGCTGGGAGAAGAGGTTCTCCTGCCCGATGCGCTCCTCGGCCGCGCCCCGCGCCCTGTAGGTTTCGAGCGCGGCGATGAGGGACTGGAGGCGGCGGTGGATGAGAGGGTAGGAGACGTCGCGCGAAAACTCCAGTTCGGTGACGGTCATCAGGCGGCCGGTCGAGCCGGGGTTGCCGGGGACGAAGGCGAGGTCGCCTTCCTTGACGCCGGTCCTGGACCAGCGGAAGTACTGGTCGATGCGCGCGGGCTGGCCGTTTTCGTAGGCGCGGAAGAAAGTGATGTCGAGGTCATAGCGGGGGAAGGTGAAGTTCTCCTCGTCGCCGCCGAAGAAGGCGATGCCGAATTCGGGCGCCATGACGAGGCGGATGTCGGTGTACTTCTTGTACTGGTAGAGGTGGTAGCGGCCGCCGGCGTAGAGAGTGACGACGTCGCAGCGGAGCCCGGTGGAAGCCGAGCAGGCCTTCTCGATGGAGTTCATGGCGGCCTTGCGCAGGCGGTTGGCCTCGGCCGGCGGCGTCTGGGGGGTGGCGGCGGCCTCCACCTTGGCGGTGACGTCTTCGATGCGGCGCAGGACGTTCACCTCGAGGTCGGGGCAGCGGCGCTCGTCCGGCTGCGAGGCGGCGAGGAAACCATCGCGCATGTAGTCGTTCTGGGCGGTGCTCAGTTTCTGAATGCAGTCGGCGCCGACGTGGTGGTTGGTGAAGAGCAGCCCGGAGGCGGAGACGAAGCTGCCGGTGCCGCCATTGTTGAAGCGGACGGCGCTCTGCTGGAGGTGGTTGAGGAATTCGCCGGTGACGCGGAAACCGTAGGCTTTTTCCACGGCCTGACGGGGAAAGGCGTTGAAGAGCCAGATGCCCTCGTCGGCGGTGGCAGGCAAGGAAGAAAATAGAAAAACGAGGCAGAAGGCGGAGATCTGATATTTTCGTCTCATTTGGAGAGTCGCGCGTATCACATTTAGTTTCATTATTTTATATGCAACTAATGGTGTAGTAGTCTTTTCAGCGGGTGGGTCGCTATGCGATACTGGGAGTGTAAAGACTTACCAGCCATGACGCAGTTGGGCGAGGCGATTGCCCGCTATCACAGAATTCTGGAGCACGATCGGGACCGCAACACGGCCTGGATGGGGCAGTTGCGGGAGCAGATGCAGAGCCGCAACCTGATGGTGAACGGCCGTCCGGTGTCGCCAGTGCTGCGGCCTCATTTCGTGAGCCGCCGACAGTATAGCAATTTGGTGGCGGCGGCCGAGTCGTTGTGGTCGGCGATGGTGCGGGCGCGGGCGCTGGCTTTGTCGCGGCCGCAGATCATGGCGCGGATGGTGATGCTGCCGGCGGAAAAGATGCTGGCGGCGCTGGACCCGGGTTATTCGCTGCCGGAAGCCGCCTCGATTCTGGAGGCGGAGGTGAACAACGGGAGCCTGCACCTGACGGCGCCGCAGGCGGACATGCCGCACGGCGTGGTGTACGGCGAGGTGCTGGCGGATCTCTTTTATGATGCGCCGCCGGTGAAGGAGTTCCGGAAGCGGTACAAGCTGGGCAAGCCGGGCAGCGGCAAGCCGCTGCTGGCGTCGATTCTGCGGGTGTGGAAGGACTTCGGCGGGACGCAGCAGCCGAACGTGGGCATCCTGGAGTTCAACCAGCCGTTTGCGACGATTGAATCGCACGAATCGGTGCTGTTGGCGGAGATGATGCGCGGCCAGGGCCTGACGGCCGAGGTGGTTTCCCCGGACCAGTTGGACTACCGCGGCGGGGTGCTGCGGCGCGGGGACCTGACGATCGATGTGGTGTACCGCGGGGTGAGGGCGCACGACTTCCTGATGCGCTACGATCTGACGCACCCGCTGGTGCGCGCCTACCGCGACCGCAAGGTGTGCGTGGTGAACAGTTTCCGCACGGAGATGACGCGCAAGCGGGCGATGCTGGCGCTGTTGAGCGACGACAGCCTGCAGGAGCTGTTCCCGCCGGCGGAGCGCAAGGCGATCCGAGATTCGGTTCCCTGGACGCGCGTGGTGGCGCAGGGCAAGACGACGTGGCAGGGGCAGACGGTGGATCTGGTGGAGTTCATCCTCAAGAACCGGCCGAAGCTGGTGCTGCGGCCGAACGAGGATTCCAGCGAACTGCATTCCACCGACGGCCGGCAGACGGACGATGCCGGTTGGGAGCGGGCGCTGGGCGTGGCGCTGCGCCACCCGTTCGTGGTGCAGGAGCGGGTGGAGGCGCATCCGGTTTCGTTCCCGGTGGACAACTACGGCGAGCTGGCGTACCGGGACCTGAAGGTGGACGTGGCGCCGCACGCGTTTCTGGGCAAGGTGCGCGGCTGCTCCTCGCGCCTGTCCGCGGCGCAGGGCGGCTTCTCATCGCTGGGCGGCCTGGCGCCGACGTTCATCCTCGAATCGAAGTAGGCTGGGCCGGAGAGCGGGGTAGTCTGACACGCCGCTCGTCCAAATTCGGTAGGGCGGTTTCCGAAAACGGTAAAGTTGATTTTGGAGTGGCAGCTGTTCCCCTGGTAAACTGTTGATTTCAGGTGTACGATTTGGGTGGCAGGCAACTGCCTGGATTGGCAGTTGAAATGCAAGGTTGATCACGGGAGTGGTGTATGCCCAGGGGCGCACTCCAGGGAGTCCGGTTTTGCAGAAGGGGTTGAAGAGCCAGTTCATCGGCGCGCTGCTGGTCGTTCTGACCTTGACGGCGATGATCTGCGCGGGCGTCAACTACCAGCAGCAGGCGCGCTACCGGCAGCCGGACGACGGCGTCACGTGGATGGATGTGGCGGACCTGAGTTCTCCTGCGCAGCCCGGGCGGGTGACGGCCGTGTTCGTCGAGCCGGGCGGGCCGGCGGAGATGGCGGGCATCCGGAAAGGCGACGTGCTGGTGCGCATCGCGCCGGTGGAGAACACCCCGGGCTTCGTGGTGCGGACGTCGAGCGACGTGGCCCAACTGCTGTGGCGGGCGGGGGTGTGGGGCAAGGCGACTTATACCCTGAAGCGGCAGGACATCGAGATCAACGCCAAGGTGATTGTGGCCGACGCCAACCGCGACCGGGCGCTCTACTACCAGTATTTCGTCGGCGCGGCGTACCTGGCCATCGGGCTGTTCATCTTCTTCCGCCGCAACCAGGCGCCGAAGGCGCTGCACTTTTACCTGCTGTGCCTGGCCAGCTTCATCCTGCACACGTTCCACTACACGGGCAAGCTGAACGAGTTCGACACGTTGATCTACATCGCCAACGTGGTGGCGGGGCTGATGGCACCGGCGCTGTTCGTGCATTTCTGCCTGACGTTCCCTGAGCCGCGGCGGCACTGGGGGCCGTTGCAGTTGCTGTCGGTCTATTTGCCCCCGCTGTCGCTGATCCTGCTGCAGGTGGGCGTGGCGATGGGCGTGGTGCGGACCGCGCTGCCGCTGCTGGAGATGCGCTGGCTGCTGGACCGGGCGTGGCTGCTGTTGTTCAGCGGCTCCTACCTGGCGGGGGCGGCGCTGCTGCACTTGAACTACCGGCGGGCCGACGACCCCATTGTGCGGCAGCAGTTGAAGTGGCTGCGCAACGGCACGCTGGCGGGCATCCTGCCCTTCGCCGTGCTGTACGCCGCGCCGTTCGTGATGGGGCTGGTGCCTTCGCCGGGCATGCGGCTGAGCGTGCTGTTCCTGGCCTTCATCCCGCTGACCTGGGCCTACGCCATCCTGCGCTACCGGCTGATGGACGTGGACATTATCTTCCAGCAGGGCTATGTGTACGTGCTGGCCACGCTGTCGGTGATGGGGATCGTGTCGATCCTGGTGTTCGCGCTGTCGCGGCGCGACGAGCTGAGCCCGACGGCGGTGATCCTGCTGGTGCTGATCGCGGCCTTCGTCTTCGAGCCGCTGCGCAACTGGATCCAGCAGCAACTGGACCGCTACATCTTCTATAAAGACCGCTTCGACTACCGCCGCACGCTGATCTCGTTCGCGCGCGAGCTGAGCTCGGAGATGGACCTGGACCGCACGTTGAAGAGCGTGGGCGAGCGGCTGCTGAGCACGCTATCGGTGGGCCACATCGCGTTTTTCCTCTCAGACGAAAGCGGCGCGGGCTTCCACCTGCACACGGCGCTGGACCGGGAAGGCGGCGAGCGCCGGCTGAAGCAGGACGCGCTGGACCTGCGCTTCCTGGAGAGCACGCCGGAGGAGCCCTACCTGTTTTTTGAACGCACGCGGCACGCGCTGGACGTGGTGACGCGCGGCATGGCGCCCACGGTGCGGGCCGCCATCGCCGAGCTCGATCTCACCTACTACCTGCCGTGCGTGTTCCGCGGGCGGACGCTGGCCTGGCTGGGCGTGAGCCGTTCGACGAAGGGCGATTTCCTTTCGTCGGACGACATCGACCTGCTGGCCTCGCTGGCCGGCTACATCGCCATGGCGGTGGAGAACGCGCGGCTGTACCGGACGCTGGCCGCCAAGGCGGAGCAGTACGAGCGGCTGAAGGAGTTCAGCGAGAACATCGTCGAGTCGATCAACGTCGGGATTCTGGCGGCGGACCTGGAAGACCGGGTGGAGAGCTGGAACTCGCAGATCGAGCGGCTGACGGGCGTGGCGCGGGCGGCGGCGCTGGGGCGGCGGCTGTCGGAGCTGTTTCCGCCGGAGATGGCGCAGCACTTCGACGCGCTGCGCGGCAACAGCCAGGTGCACCAGCTTTACAAGATCCCGTTACGCAGGGAAGTGTTCCACGGCCTGGAGGCGGCCGGCAACGGAGTGAACGGGAACGGCAGGAACGGCAACGGAGCGGCCGGCGGGGCGGGCGAGCGGGGGGAGGTGGTGGTGAACCTGGCCATCGCGCCGCTGGTGACAAAGGACGGGGCGCGCATCGGCCGCCTGGTTATTTTCGACGACGTGACCGAGCGCGAGGACCTGGAGCGGCGGCTGGTGCAGGCCGACAAGCTCAGCTCCATCGGGCTGCTGGCGGCGGGCGTGGCGCACGAGGTGAACACGCCGCTGGCCGTGATCTCCACCTATGCCCAGATGCTGGCCAAGCAGGTGATCGGCGACGAGCAGAAGACCAGGCTACTGGACAAGATCGCCAAGCAGACTTTCCGGGCCAGCGAGATTGTGAACTCGCTGCTGAATTTTTCGCGCACTTCGGGCGCCGACTTCGAGCTGCTGGACCTGAGCCGCGTGATCCGCGAGACGCTGTCGCTGCTGGAGCACCAGTTGGAGAAGCACGGCATCGAGGTGGCGGCCGACCTGCCGGAGGGGTTGCCGGCCGTGCGGGGCAACGCCGGGAAGCTCCAGCAGGTGTTCCTGAACCTGCTGCTGAACGCGCGCGACGCCATGTCGGACCTGCCGCCGGGCGCGCCGCGGCGGCTGACGGTGCGCACGCGGCTGGAGGGCGCGGCGGTGGCAGTGGAAGTGGCCGACAGCGGGCCGGGCATCGCCCGCGACCAGTTGTCGAGGATCTTCGACCCGTTCTTCACCACCAAGGGGGCAAGGAAGGGGACCGGGCTCGGCCTCAGTGTCAGTTATGGCATTGTGGAAGAGCACGGCGGCGTGATCGAGGCGGACTCCGTGCCCGGGCAAGGCGCCACCTTCCGCCTGGAGTTTCCCGCCACCGACAGGAAGACGGTGAATGCCTGAAATGGAATCCCTGGCCCCGGCGGCACCCCTGGGTGCCGGGAGGGGGCGAATCCTGGTCATCGACGACGAGGCCGACATCCGGGAATCGATGGAGACGCTGCTGGACCTGGAGGGCTACTCCGTCACGCTGGCGGAGAACGCCACCGAGGGGCTGCGGCGCTTTGAAGGCGGCGTCTACGACCTGGTGCTGCTGGACCTGATGATGCCGGACCGCTCGGGCCTGGAAGTGCTCGACGACATCCGCAAGCGCGACCGCGAGACGCCGGTGTTTCTGATTACCGCCTACGGCTCAGTGGAAGTGGCGGTGGAGGCGCTGAAATCGGGCGCCAACGACTATTTTTCGAAGCCCTGGGACAACGAAAAGCTGCTGATCGAGATCGACCGGCAGATCGCCCGGACGCAACTGGAGCGCGAGAACCGCGAGCTGCGGCGGGCGCTGAAGGAACGCTACTCCTTTCCCAATATCGTCGGCAAGAGCGAGCGCATGCTGCGCGTGCTGGACCTGGTGACGCAGGTGGCGCCGTCGAAGTCCAACATCCTCATTACCGGAGAGACGGGCACCGGCAAGGAGCTGATCGCCAAGGCGATTCATGCCAACAGCCCGCGCGCCGACCGCGTCTTTGTCGGCGTGAACTCGGGCTCGCTGCCGCCGGACCTGCTGGAATCCACGCTGTTCGGCCACGTGAAGGGGGCCTTCACCGGCGCCGTTTCGAACCGCAAGGGCTACTTCGAGACCGCCAACCACGGCACCATCTTCTTCGACGAGATCGGCACGCTGACGGCCGAGATGCAGGTGAAGCTGCTGCGCGTGCTGCAGGAGCGCGAGTTCATGCCGCTGGGCTCCACCGAGACCATCAAGGTGGACGTGCGCATCCTGGCGGCGACCAACGCGGAGCTGCAGCACCTGGTGGAGGAAGGCAAGTTCCGGCAGGACCTCTATTACCGGCTGAACGTGATCAACATCGCGCTGCCGGCGCTGCGCGAGCGCAAGGAAGACATCCCGCAGTTGGTGGAGCACTTCTTCCAGGTCTACTGCCGGGAGAACGACAAGTTTCTGGACTCGAACGGGCGCTCGCTGCTGCGCTTCGAGCCGGAGGCGATGCACCTGCTGATGGACTACAACTGGCCGGGCAACGTGCGCGAGCTGGAGAACGCCGTGGAGCGGGCGGTGGTGCTGGCCACGTCGGAGACGGTGCCGGTGAGCGTGCTGCCGGAGCAACTGCTGCAGTCCACCGGCGTGCGGTTGCCGCGGGAGGGCGGGGAGGCTCTGCCGCCCGACGCCTCGCTGTTCGAGATCGTGGCCGAGTTCGAGGCCAAGCGGATCATCGAGATGCTGGAAAGCGTCAACTACTCGCAGACCGACGCCGCGGCGCGGCTCAAGATCCCGCTTTCCACGCTGAACCAGAAGATCAAGCGGCTGGGCATCCCGGTGAAGCGGCGCGGCGGCTGAGCCGGCCGGGGCGCGATCCGCATAGACTGGGACAATGAACCAGACTTCGACCCAGACACCCCCGCTCACCGTGGTGGCCGAGATGGTGGCGCTCTCCGGCCAGGAAGACGGCCTGCGCCAGGCCCTGCTGGCCTGCATCGAGCCGACCCGCCGCGAAGACGGCTGCGTGCAGTACGACCTGCACGAATCCACCGAAAAGCCGGGGCACTTCGTCTTCTACGAAAACTGGACGTCGCGCGAGGCGCTGGACCGCCACCTGGCCACCCCGCACCTGGAAACGCTGAAGGCGGCGCTGCCCGCGCTGCTCGCGGGCGAGGCCCGCATCCTGACGTTCCACCGCATCGCCTGATGCTCCGCGAAGCCGGGTAAGGTGTTTGCCCCATAGCGAGCCCCCCCGCCGGTGCCGATGGAAGGGGTGATATGGGAAACGCTCCGCGCTCGCCGATCCGCCTCGCCATGCTGGCCAGCCTGGCAGTTTTGACTTGCCGTCTCCCGCTCGCCGCCCAAACGGGCGTCTCGATCCAGGGTGTAAACGTGACGGCAAGCGTCAAGGGCGCCACCTTCTGGGTGGATGGGCAGGAGTATGTCTCGGCGGCCAGCTTCCTGTGGCCGGCGGGCTCGAAGCATCAACTGGAAGTCCGCAGCGCCTATCAGCCTTACGGAGACGGGCGGAGCCGCCTGACGTTCGGCGGCTGGCAGGTGCCGGGCACGCCGCTGCCTAACGCTGCGCTGCCCTACCAGACCATCACGGTGGATGCATCCACAACTTCGTTCACGGCCACATTCAGCGTGGAGCACCGGGTGGCGATTTATGTGGACTTCGATCCTCTGCGCAATCTGCTCGATCCAACCGCCATCGACCTGAAGCCGATCAGCCAGGACGAGCTGCCGCTGTACGCCAATAAGAGCGGCTTCGTCCTGTCGAACGGCATGTCGGCCTGTGGCGGACGGGCCGGTCTCCCCACCTCCACCTGGTTCTGGTCGGCGGCGGGCGCTCCGCTGAGCGTCTACGCCTATCCTTATCCGGGGAAAGTTTTCAGCGGGTGGCAGAATCCTCCCGGACCCGCCACGGCGCAGGGCATCCTGACCGTCACCGGGCCGCTGGAACTGCGCGCGCGGTTCAGCGAAGCCCGCCGGATCTACCTGGATTCGTCTCCCGTGAAGGAGTTGAAGGTGCTGGTGGACCGCGCCCAGGTTTCGACGCGCGGCGACAAGTGCTGGCCGGACTGGTCGAACTACTTCAACCCGAACGCCCCGTATCCGCCCAATCCGCCGGACTACAGCCCGGTGAGCAACCCGGCGCCGCCCTACACCGGCACGGCCATGGCGGCCGCCAGCTACTGCACGCAAATCCCGCTGTGCAACGGCGAGCTGGACGTGGAGCCGGGCACGGCCCACGTCTTTGCGGCGCCGCCTTCGCAGACGGACCGGTTGGGCCACGTGTGGGTCTTCGACCACTGGAACTTCGGCGGCGACCAGAACGGCGGGCAGAACAGCGTGGTGACCATCCCGGACGCCTGGCAGTCGCACACCTACACGGCGCACTTCGTCAAGGGCATCCGCAGCAGTTTCGTGACGGTCCCCTCGGGACTGAAGCTGAAAATCGACGGCCGGGACAACTGGGCCTCCTACAACTTCGACTGGGGATTGGGCCACAAGCACACCGTGTCGGCGCCGCTCGAGCAGACCGACTCGAAGGGACGGCGCTACCGTTTCGCCGGCTGGGATAACGAAGGGCCCGCCGACCAGGAAGTGACCATCGCCGAAGGGGCCGACACGCCGGGCTCCTTCCGCATGATCGCGCGCTACGAACTGCTGGGCCAACTGACGCTGCGCAGCGATCCCAGTTCCATGAACGTCAACGTGAGCGGCACGGAATGCCGCACGCCGTGCACCATCGACAAGCCGGCGGGCACGGAAGTGACCATCTCCCCGCTGCTGGACTTCTCGTTCTCCGACGACACGCGGGCCGTGTTCGACGGCTGGACGGACGGCGTCGCGGGGCAGGATCGCGCCTACACCTTCAGCACCGCCGCCGCGGCGATGACGGCCAAATACCGCTACCTGCAGAAGCTGACGGCGATTGCCGATCCCCAGGAAGGCGCCGAGTGGGAGTTCGATCCGGGGCCGGAGTCGGACCGGTGGTTCCCGGCCGGAACCCGCCTGATGGTGACGGCGAAGGCGTTGCGCGGATTCAAGTTCAAGCGCTTTGAAGGCGCGCTCACCGGCATGTACAACACGGGCTGGCTGACCATGAACGCGCCGGCCACGGTGGTGGCCCGCCTGGACCGCGTGCCGGAGCTGAAGGACGCGGCCGTGCGCAACGCCGCCGGGGAGACCCCGGAGCAGGTGGTCGCGCCGGGCTCGCTGATCTCGGTGCAGGGCGTCAACCTCACGTCGTCCTGGGAGAGAGGGCCGGACAACCCGCTGAAGCAGACGCTGCAGGGCGTCACCGTGGAGGTGGCCGGCAGGATCCTGCCGCTGGTGCTGGCCGGACCGGACGAGGTGGTGGCGCAACTGCCATCCGACCTCGAAGAAGGCGCCTACACGCTGACGCTGCGCTCCACCGGGCATCCGTCGCTGAAGGCCGATTTCACGGTGGTGCGCAACGCGCCGGGCCTGTTCCGCGCCCCCGACGCTCCGGAGGAGACTCCGCTGGCGCTGGCCCTACACGACGACGGCCAGGCGGTGACGCTGGACCATCCCGCGAAAGTGGGCGAGACCATTACGATTCTCGGCACGGGCTTCGGCCCCGTGGATCCGCAGCCGCTGGATGGGTTCGCCGTGCCGGCGGATCCGCCCGCGCCGCTGAATGACGGGCTGGAACTGCTGGTGGGCGGCGAAGTGCGGCCGCAGGAATGGGCCGGCGCGGCGCCCGGCATGGTGGGCTACTCCCTGGTGAAGGTCAAGATCGACGCCACCATGGGCCAGGCCCAGAACCTGGACGTGCGCGTCCGGGTGAACGGCCGGGAGTCCAACGCCGTCCTGCTGCCGGTCGAGTAGATAGCGCGAAACCAGGCGAAACCCGCTCGCCTTGACAGGCGTCCAAGCAGCAGACCAAACTTGGTCCAGGGAGTTTCCGCCATGCGTACCGCACTTCCCGTCTTTCTGGCCGCGGTCGTGGGCGCCTGCCTCGGCAGCGCCGCTCTGGCCCAAAACGCCATCTCGGCCAAGGCCGGCATGATCAATGTCGCCGACGGTGACGTCTACATCCTCGACGCCAAGGGTGGCGAGCCGCGCAAAGTCGAGCCCAAGATCGCGGAGTTCGTGGACCTGAAGGAAGGCCAGACGCTGCGCACCGCCGACGGGCGCGCGGAAGTCCTGCTGACCCCCGGCTCTTTCCTGCGGATGGCGGACGACAGCTCCTTCAAGCTCTTTTCCAACCGCCTGAGCGACGTGCGGCTGGAGGTCCTTACCGGTAGCGTGCTGATCGAGGCCACGGAGAGGCTGGAAGGCAATGAGATCACGGTGCTGGCGAAGGACTCGACGGCGACCCTCACCAAGGGCGGCCTCTACCGCTTCGAGGCCGACCCGGCGCGCATCCGCGTCTATCTCGGCGAGGCCGTGGTGGAGCGCAGCGGCCAGAAGACGACGCTGAAGGGCGGGCGCGAGCTGGTGGCGTCCGAGGCCGGCTGGACGATGGCCAAGTTCGACACGAAGGACACTGACCCGCTGTACCGCTGGGCCAAGCGCCGCTCGGGCTACATCGCCATGGCGAACGTCTCGGCGGCCCGGCAGTCCACCGCCCGGGGCAACGGCTTCACGGGCGGCAACTGGTACTACAACCCGTATTTCGGCTTCGCCACCTACGTGCCGTGGGGCGACACCCTGCGCAGCCCGTTCGGCTACTACTACTACACGCCTTCCACCGTGATGGCGGTCTACTATCCCCCGCGCCCGGCCTACAGCGGCGGCGGCGGCGGATTTGGCCGTGGCAGCGGCGGGTTCGCCTCCAGCATGCCTTCGCGCAGCGCCGGCAGCAGCACCTACACACCCAGCGCGGGCGTGAGCGCGCCGGCTCCTTCGGCCTCCTCCTCCGTCGGTGCCGGCAGCGTCGGCTCGCGCGGCGGCGGCTCGGTTTCCTCCGGCGCCTCGACCGGCGGCGGCGGCGCCCGCGGCGGCCGCGGCAACTAGCGCGCGCCCGCAGGTTTGAATGAAAACGGCCGGAGGCCGGGCGTCATTGCCCGGCCTCCGGCTTTTTGCATTCCGTGAGCTGGTAGAAGTGGGTGGGCGGATCGCGGAACAGCAGGCGGAGGGCCAGCTTCTCCCAACCCTCGTAGGGCAGGTAGAGGCGCACGTGTCGCTGCCGGCCCGCGCAGGCCGCCCGCTCGACGGACGAAGTCAGCCCGCCGGGCGAGATGTCGCGCTGGTTGCGGCCCAGCCAGACGGTGCCGGCTCGCGCCAGGGCCTCGCGCGCCGCCGCTTCGTTGCCGGGCGTCAGCACAATGGCGGGCAGGGCCGGGGCCAGGTAGTAGCGCTGCCCGTCGATGTCGGTGTTGTAGTCGTCGATCACGACCAGCGGTGCGGGCCCCGCGTCCGCGGCGATGGTGGCGGCGATCTCGCGCAGCGGGGCGGCATAGCCCTTGTTCAGGTATCCGGAGAGCCGGAAGTAGTTGACGGCGGAGCAGGCGGAGGAGAGCAGTAGCAGCGCGGCGGCCGCCCGACGCCAGCGGGCCCCGGGCCGCAGCGCGAGGGCGATGCCCAGGCAGACAAACGGCAGCAGCCACAACAGGCGCGGGCCGACGAAGGCGTAGCTCACCCACTTCACCGAACCGGCGTAGCCGATGACGGCGGCCAGCGCGAGCATGACGCCGAGCGGGCGCGAGAGGCGGGCGGCGCGCCGCCAGCCGAGCCAGAGCAGCAGGCCGGCGGGGGCGATCAGCAGCAGGGCGAACGCGGGGAAGGTCTCGCCCACGGTGAGGGATGTCAGGCCGAAGCCCGCCTTCAGGATCTGCTCGCGCCAGGGCGAGCCGGTGAGGGCGTACTGGGCCGAGAAGCTGCCGCCTTCGCCCCAGCGGCGCAGGGCGCCGGCCAGCGTGACCAGCCATGGAGCGTAGGCGACGCCGGCGCCGGCGAGAAACAGCGCAACGCGCGCCGGGCCCAGCGGCGCCAGCGCGGCCACGGCAAACGCCGCCAGCACGGCCAGCCCGGGGACGTAGTGCGTGTACAGCAGCGCCACGGCCAGCGCGAAAGCCGGC
>DAHVTI010000093.1 GCA_027324255.1 Bryobacterales bacterium
CCGGGCGAAGGGATGATGGGGCCGGGCGGCATGATGAGGATGAACCCGATTCTGGCGGCGCTGGACGCGAACCACGACGGCATGATCGGAGCGGAAGAGATGGCGGCGGCGCCGGCGGCGCTGCGCGTCCTGGACAAAGACGAGGCCGGCGTTCTTTCGCAGGAGGAGGTGCGGCCGAATTTCGGCGGACGCCGGCCGGAGGGCCGGGAAGAGCGATTCTGAGCGGGGACAAAAGCAGCATGAAAAAGTTGATCTGGATGGCGGCGGCCGCGGTGTGCGCGGCTTCGGGCCGGGAACTGACGCACACGGCGCATTACGAGAACGTGCTGGGGACGTCGCTGGAGCTGCGGATCGGGGCGGCGTCGCCGGAGGCGGCGCGGCGGGCCGAAGCGGCGGTGCTGGGCGAGATTCAGCGGCAGTCGCGGATCCTGAGCGCCTACGATCCGCAGAGCGAGTTCAGCCGCTGGTTGCGGACGGCGGGCGGGCCGGTGCGGGTGTCGCCGGAGCTGTTTGAAGTGCTGGGGCTGTTCGACCGCTGGCGGGCACAGAGCGGCGGGGCGTTGAGCGCGGCGGCGGAGACGATCGGCAGGGTGTGGAAGACGGCGGCGGCGCAGCAGCGTCTGCCATCGCCGGAGGAGATCTCGGCG
Source organism: Bryobacterales bacterium (assembly GCA_027324255.1). Taxonomy (GTDB): domain Bacteria; phylum Acidobacteriota; class Terriglobia; order Bryobacterales; family Bryobacteraceae; genus Paludibaculum. The sequence continues at coordinate 648 of DAHVTI010000093.1, forward strand.
GTGGCGCTGGCGGGCAAGGCGCACTGGCGGCTGGACGCGGGCCGGCAGACGGCGGAGCGGCTGGACGCGGCGCCACTGGCGTTGAACTCGTTCGCGAAGAGCTACATCGCCAGCCGGGCGAGCGACGCGGCGCCGCGGGCGGGCGGTGTGAGCCGGGTGACGGTGAACCTGGGCGGGGACCTGGTGGTGCGCGGCGGGCCGCAGGAGGTGGTGATCGCCGACCCGCTATCGGACGCCGAGAACGCGGCGCCGATCGCGCGTCTGACGGTGCGGGACGGGGCGGTGGCGACGAGCGGGAACTACCGGCGCCGGGTGTCGATCGGGGGGCAGTGGTATTCGCACATCGTGGATCCGAGGACGGGGCTGCCGGCGGGCCACGTGCTGAGCGCGACAGTGGTGGCGAAGAACGCGGCGGACGCGGGGGCGCTGGCGACGGCGCTGAACGTGGTGCCGGTGGAGGAGGCGGCAAAGCTGGCGGCGAAGGCGCCGGGGGCAGAGTTCATGCTGATTTCGTCGAGCGGGAAACGGGTGACGAGCCCCGGCTGGACCGCGCTGGAAATGCCGGCCGCGGAGGCGGCCGGCGCTACGGCGGCCAAGGCGGCCAAAACGGCGGCGGACGTTTGGGCCCCCGGCTTCGAGCCGACGATTTCGGTGGAGCTGAGCCGGTTCGACGGGCAGCCGTACCGGCGGCCGTTCGTGGCGGTGTGGGTCGAGGACCAGGACCGGCTGCCGGTGCGGACGCTGGCGCTGTGGTTCGACAAGGCGCGGTGGCTGCCGGATTTGAAGCAGTGGTACCGGGGGGAGCGGCTGCGGTCTCTGGGGGAGGGCAACGCCCTGGCGGCGACAGTGTCGTCGGCGACGCGCCCGCCGGGCAAGTACACGTTGAAACGACCAGGACGGCAAGGCGGTGAAAGCGGGCCGCTACACGGTGTGCATTGAAGCGGCGCGCGAGCACGGCACCTACCAGGTGATCCGCCACGAGAGCGACTTCAACGGCCAGCCGCGGCAGTTCGCACTGCCGGGCAACGTGGAGATTGCCGGGGCGGCGCTGGACTACCGGAAGGCGGCGAGGTGAGCGGGCACGTGATGCGGCGGCCGTCGAGCCTTTCGCGGTGGCTGCACACTTACCTGTCGATGGCGAGCTTCGCCATCCTGTTCTTCTTCGCGGTGACGGGGCTGAAGCTGAATCACACGGAGTGGATCGCGGGGCTGCAGCGGACGGCGCAGGCCAAAGGCTGCGTGCGGCCGGAGTGGGTGCGCGGGGCGCAGGTGGCGAAGCTCGAAGTGGTGGAACACCTGCGGAACACGCACGAGGTGCGGGGGGCGCTGTCGGACTTCCGCATCGACGAGACGCAGTGCTGGGTGTCGTTCAAAGGGCCGGGCTATTCGGCCGATGCCTTCATCGACCGCGGGACGGGGCGGTACGACCTGATGGAGACGCGCAACGGGTTCGTGGCGGTGATCAACGACCTGCACAAAGGGCGCGACTCGGGCCGGAGGTGGTCGCTGCTGATCGACGTGTCGGCGGTGCTGATGACGCTGGTGTCGCTGACGGGCATTTTCCTGATCCTGCTGCTGAAGCGGTACCGGGCGACGGGGCTGGCCGCGGCGGCGCTGGGAACGCTGGCGAGCCTGCTGGTGTACGTGTACTGGGTGCCGTAGCGGCGGACTAGACGTTGTCGGGCACGACGTAAGGCTCTCGGTACTTGCGGGTGAGGAGGGCGTTGGCCTCCGCGTCGCCGGGGAAGGTCTCCGTCGCGGGGTCGAAGGTGAGCTTGCGGCCGGTGCGGAAGGCGATGTTGGCGAGGTGGCAGAGGGCGGTGGACATGTGGCCTTCGAGCACTTCGCAGTGGAGGTCTTCGCGCTTACGGGAGCGGACGCAGTCGATGAAGTTCTGGAAGTGGCTGACCTCGGGGACGCCGAGATCGGGGATGGCGGGGCCATCCACGTACTTGATGTTGGGGAAGCTGAGATTGGCGGCGCGGAGAGAGATGCCGGAGGGCGGGTCCGGGGTGGTCTGGGCGGTGAAGGCGCCACGTACGGCAGTCCAGTTGCCGGCGGAGGTGATGTAACCGCCGGGCGTGTAGAAGAACTCGCCCATGTGGACGCCGCCGAAGGTGGGGCTGGGCAGCGTGGTGACCTCGAGATCGACGAGAGTGCCGTCGGCGTACTCGAAGACGGGGTTCTGGAGATTGGGGGTCTCCTGGTCTGTGTTTTCGTCGGCGAAGCGGCCACCGGCGCAGTGGACCTTGACGGGATGGACGTCCTTGGCCAGCGCCCAGCGGACGATGTCGATGGCGTGGACGCCGTTGTTGCCGACTTCGGTGGTGGCGGTGTCCCAGAAGTAATGCCAGCCGTAGTGGAAGCGGTTCAGGGAGAAAGCCCGGTAGGGGGCGGGGCCGAGGTAGAGGTCCCAATTGACGCCGGGCGGGATGGAGGATTCCTGCACGCGGCCGACGCCGAGACGGCCGCGGAAGACGACGGCCTTGGCGCGGTAGGCTTTGCCGAACGACGCCTCGCGGACGAATTTGACGCCGGCCTGGTTGCGGACCTCGCTGCGGCGGTTGAGGCCGGTCTGGACCATGCGGCCGTACTTGCGGGCGGCCTCGACCATTTTGCGGCCCTCGCGGATGTTGTGGCAGACGGGCTTTTCGCAATAGACGTCCTTGCCGGCCTGGCAGCCCCAGATGGTCATGAGGGCGTGCCAGTGGTCTGGGGCGGCGATGGAGATGGCGTCGAGATCCTTACGCTCGAGGAGCTTGCGGATGTCGGTGAAGGTTTCGGGGCGGGTGCCGTTGAGGGCTTCGACTTCCTGGACGGCGGCGGGGAAGAGGCGCTGGTCGACGTCGCAAAGGAAAGCGAGCTTGACGCCGGGGATTTTGGAGAAGGCGCGGTAGTGGTCGCGGCCGCGGCTGCGAAAGCCGACGACGCCGAGGCGGACCTCGCTGTTCGGGCTGGACTGGCCCCAGGCGGTGCGGACGGCGGGGGCGCCGAGGACGGCGGCCTGGGTGAGAAATCCACGGCGGTTGGACTGTTGCACGATCTGCCTCCCATGGAGCTTTTGGAATGCAGGAAGGCACGGCGCGGCCGGCCCTCCCACCGGATATCATTTCAGGTTTCAGCAGCGGCGGGAGAGGGGACCGGCCGGGCGTCAGTAGCGCAGGATGCGGTCCGCCTCGGCGCGAAGCTGTTCGGAGGAAGGCAGCACGAGCTGCTCGAGGTTGGGGGCGGAGGGGACGAAGGAGTCTTTCGCAGCGACGCGAACCAGCGGGGCGTCGAGAGAATCGAGAGCGTTCCCGGCAATGCGGGCCGCGATTTCGGCGCCGAAGCCGCCGGTGAGCGAATCCTCGTGCGCGACGATGACGCGGCTTGTCTTGCGGACGCTGCGGTAGACCAGTTCCTCGTCGAAAGGCGCGAGTGTGCGCAGATCGAGAACTTCGATGGACCGGCCTTCGAGCGCCAACTGGCGGGCCACTTCGAGGGCCAGGAAGACGGTGCTGCCCCAGGTGACGATGGTGAGGTCGCGGCCTTCCCTGCGGATGCGGCCCTGGCCGAAGGGGATGGCGTAGGAGGCATCCGGCTCCGGGGCCTTGGCCTGCACCTTGCGGTAGAGGCCCTTGTGTTCGAGGAAGAGCACGGGGTCCTGGCAACGAACGGCGGTCTTCAGCAGGCCTTTGGCGTCGTCGGCCGAACTGGGAAACACCACGCGCCAGCCGGGGATGTGGGCAAACGTGGATTCGATGCAGGCGGAGTGCCAGGGGCCGCCCTTGATGTAGCCGCCGACGGCGACGCGAACGATCATGGGGTTGGACCACTGGCCCTGGCTGCGCCAGCGGAGGGTGGCGGCCTCATTGCGGAGCTGCATCATGGCGGGCCAGATGTAGTCGGCGAACTGGATTTCGACGATGGGAAGGAAGCCCTGGATGGCCATGCCGGCGGCGACGCCGACGATGCTCGCTTCGGCGAGCGGGGAGTTTTCGACGCGGCCGGGGAAGGCGGCGGCGAGGCCGCGGGTGACGCCAAAGACGCCGCCCTTGGGGTCGGCGATGTCCTCGCCGAACAGGACGACCTTCGGGTTTTCGGCCAGCGCATCGCGCAGGCCGTGATTGATGGCGTCGAGCATGGTGACGGGCTCCTGCGAGACGGGTTGCGGCGCAGGCTCGATGGCCGGGGCGGTAGATTCCGCGGAGTAAATGTGCGCGAGGATGTCGTCTCCCTTGGGGAAAGGAGCGCTATCGGCCTCGAGGGCCGCTGCGTCGACCTCGGCGCGGATGGAGTCGCGCAGC
>DAHVTI010000099.1 GCA_027324255.1 Bryobacterales bacterium
TAGGCGCGCAGGAGTTGATCGTCGTAGGTGAAGCCGATGCGCTTGCCGTCGGCCGAGAATTCGTGGCGATGGGTACCGCCGCGGTGGGCGCCGGGAGGTGTGGTGGGGGTGGAGACGTCGCGGCAGTCGAGGAAGCGGACCTGGCCGGTACCGTCCGCAGGGACGAGGGCGCCGCGGCGATTGGTCTGGCTGTAGAAACCGAGGCGCGCGGTCTCGGTCAACAGCGGGCCGTGGATCAAGATCACTTCGTTTGCGACGGGGCTCCAGGACGCGGCGAGCACGCCGGGCGCGGCCTGGGGGCCGGTGACGGAGGGCGGGCGGTAGACGTCGCTTTCCTGGCCGGTGGCGACGGAGACCTTCATGATGCGGGTGGAGTTGGCGGGGCCGGGGGCGATGGTATCGCGGGTATCGTAGACGAGGAACTTTCCGCCGGGGGAGAAGTTGTCGTTGTTGTCCAAGGCCTTCGAGATGGGGGAAAAGGTGAGCTGCCGTTCAGCGGGGGGAGGGGCGGCCCATGTCAAAGCGGCCAGCAACGGAAGAAGAAGTGAGCGCATGGCAAGCAGCATTATCTCCCACGGCGGACGGGCGCGCAGCGGCGAGCGACCCGGCGCGGGGTCGAGGCCCGGAGAAGCGTGGGGAAGCCCGGCAGGCGGGCCACTGTCCGGGAGTACAATCAGATGGACTTCTTTGACGCCAGGGGAACCGGTGAGTTGAATGAAGCCGCTCTAAGGGAAATTGCAGCGCAAGGCGGGCCAATCCGTGCACCCCGCAGCGCAGAGCCATTCGGGCACGGATGAGAATGCGAGGAACTTGAATGAATCAGACGAGACGGGAATTCGGGAAGATGGCGCTAGCCGCCGGAGCGGCGGCGGCGTCGCTGGAAGCGGCAGCCAAGCCGAACTCGGTTTTCGGGGGCGTACAGATCGGAGCGATCACGTACAGTTTCCGCGCATTGCCATCCAGCGCCGAGGAGACGTTGAAGTACTGCGTGGAACTGGGGCTGAGCGGGGTCGAGCTGATGTCGAACGTGGCGGAGAGCTACGCGGGCGCGCCGGGCGGGGGGCGCGGCGGCGTCGGATTCCCCGCGGGCGGGCCGCCTCCGGGTGGAGCCCCGGGGCAAGGCAGGCCAGCGGGCGGACCGGGCGGCCCCGGGGGGCCGGGCATGCGCCGACAGTTGACGCCGGAGCAGCAGGCGGCGATGAAGAAGGCGCAGGAAGAGCTGCGGGCGTGGCGGACGTCGGTGCCGATGGACAAATACAAGGCGTTCCGGAAGATGTACAACGACGCGGGCGTCAAGATTTACGCCTTCAAGCTGCCGCCGAGTCTGACCATGTCCGATGCCGAGTACAAGTACATCTGGGACGTGGCGGAGACGCTAGGCGCCAACCACGTGACGATGGAACTGCCCACGGACGATAAGCTGCTGGAGCGGGTAGCGGCGTATGCGGAGCTGCGCAAGCTGCGGATTGCGTTCCACACGCACGGGCAGGGCGGCGCGTCGGGATTCGACCGGGCGTTGAACGCATCGAAGTACACGGCGCTGAACTTCGATGTGGGCCACTATTTCGGGGTGAACGGAGAGTCGCCGGTGCCGCTGGTGGAGAAGTACCACGACCGGATCGCCAGCCTGCACCTGAAGGACCGGGCGGCGCCGACGGCGGAGGAGAAGGCGGCGGCGGCATCGGGCGCGCGGGGCGCGCGAGGCGGGGCGAACATGCCTTGGGGGCAGGGTGGAACGCCGCTGAAGGAAGTGCTGCAGAGCATGAAGAAGAACAAGTACAAGTTCCCGGCGAGCATCGAGTACGAGTACCAGACGCCGGTGGGATCGGACGTTTTGTCCGAGATCCGGAAGTGCGTGGCGTACTGCAAGCAGGCGCTCGAGTAGGCCGAGGGCAGCTTCCGGCGCGTCGAGGCGCGCCGGAAGCTGCGAGAATTGAGGGGAATGGATTACTTTTCGCCGGCGCAGATGGCCGGATACGTGGCGCTGGTGCTGGGCGTGGGAGCGTTTCTGAACAGGGACGACCGGCGGATGAAGCTGCTGCTCTCCGTGGAGAGCGTGGTGTACGGGGCGCATTTCCTGATGCTGGGGAACCTGGCGGCGGCGGGGTCGGCGGCGATTTCGGCGGGGAGGACTTACGTGTCGCTGCGATCGCGGTCACTGTGGCTGGCTGGGGCGGCGGTGGCGCTGAACGTCGGGTTGGGGCTGAAGGTGGCGCGCGGGGGGATGGGGTGGCTGCCGATTGTGGCGTCTTGTGCGGCGACGGTGGCGTTCTTCACACTGGAGGGGGTGCGGCTGCGGCTGGTGCTGCTGACGACGACGCTGATGTGGCTGGTGAACGGGTATGTGAGCCGCTCGGTGGGAGGGGTGGTGCTGGAGTCGCTGATAGCGACGGCGAATGCATCGACGCTGGTGCGGATGGGGCTGGAGCGGGCGCGGGCCAAGTCCTGACAGGATCGGGGTTGAGGGGGAGCGCGCCGGCGCGGGGAGTGAGGCGGGAAAAGGTAAAATTGCTGACTGTCCCCATTTCCTTGTGCGGGTGTCGGGGGAGGGGCTGAGCGGGGCGGGGTTGTGGGCGGAGGGGCGGTACGTGCACGTGTGCGCGTTCGCGGCGGGCGCGCTGGGAGGCGCGGGGCGGTGGCAGACGCGCATGAGCCGGCCGTCGCGGCGGCGGGAGGGGACGGTGGAGGGGGGATCCGTTGTGCCCGCTCTGTCGAAAATCGGACCTGCCCCACAACTCGCGGGTCTTCATCAGCTTTGATGGCGCGCAGGGCCATCCGGACTCTCTTCGTCCACGGGTCCGGGGCCGTGCAACAACCCGGCTCGACTGCCCTGCCCCGGATGGAGGACGGCGGGGATAGGATGGACGGGGAGGTTCGGCGATGGAACTGGCGAGGCGCGATTTTCTGATGGCGGCGGGCGCGCCGGCGGCGCAGGGCGCGGCGGGCGGGAAGATGATCGGGATCCAGGTGGGGGCGGTGTCGTTCCTGGATGAGGGCGTCGAACCGGTGCTCGACAACGTGCAGGAGAAGGGGCGGGTGAACACGCTGTTCGTGGCGACGTTCACCTACGGGCGGGGGATCGCGGGGCGGCAGGTGCCGGGGCAGCCGCTGCCGGACCACGGCAAGCAGGTGTACGACACGGAGTTCCGCGGGGGGTGCTACACGCGGCAAAGGGCGGAGTTCTACAAAGACACGGTGCTGAAAGACACGCGGGCGCGGGACCACGGCGACTACGACGTGCTGGAGGCCGTCGTTCCGGCGGCGCGGCGGCGGGGGATGAAGACAGTCTGCTGGTACGAGGACGTGTGGCGGAGCGACGTGCCGGGGATCGAGAAAGCACAGGAGGTGGACCTGTACGGGCGGCGGGCTTCAAGGACGTGCATGAACAACCCGGACCACCGGGCGTTCCTCACCGGGATCGCCGAGGACTGGACGCGGAACTACGACATCGACGGGGTGATGTGGGGCTCGGAGCGGCACGGGGCGCTGGGGACGGCGCTGGGGTCGAACCACGGGGGCCAGGGGAGCGACCCGGGGCGGGTGGGGTGCTTCTGCCCGCACTGCGAGAAGAAGGCGCGGGAGCGGGGGATTTCGGTGGAGCGGGCCAAGCAGGGGTTCCGGGTGCTGGAGCAGTACGTGCGCGCGGGGCGCGCGGGGCAGCGGCCGGTGGACGGGCACTACGTGGAGTTTCTGCGGATCGCGATGCGCTACCCGGAGATCCTGGCGTGGGAGCAGTTGTGGCACGACAGTCTGCGGGAGTGCTATGCGCTGATCTACCAGCGGGTGAAGGCGGCGAAGCCGGC
>DAHVTI010000105.1 GCA_027324255.1 Bryobacterales bacterium
AAGGCCTGGGCGGTGATGGAGAACGGGCCGCCGGCGAGCAAGGTGGACCTGCTGCTGATCGGCGACGGCTACACGGCGGCGGAGATGGAGAAGTGGCACAAGGATGCCCGGCGGCTGGCGGAGACGCTGTTCGCGGTGGAGCCGTTCAAACGGCACCGGGCGGCGTTCAACGTGTGGGCGCTGGATCTGCCGGCGGCGGAGTCGGGCGTGTCGAGGCCGTCGGAGAACGCGTGGCGGCGGTCGCCGGTGCGGGCTTCCTACGACGCGTTCGGCAGCGAGCGGTACGTGCTGACGTTCGACGACGAGCGGCTGCGGGAGGCCGCGGCGGCGGCGCCTTACGACTTCATCGAGATCGTGGTGAACGGGCGGAAGTACGGCGGCGGGGGGATCCACAACCTGTATGCGACGGTGGCGAGCGACAACCTGTGGACGCCGTACGTGTTCGTGCACGAGTTCGGGCACCACTTCGCGGGGCTGGCCGATGAATACTACACGTCGGACGTGGCCTACACGCGGTCGACGGAGCGGCTGGAGCCGTGGGAGCCGAACGTGACGGCGGATGCGAAGTCGCCCAAGTGGAAGGACCTGATCGCGGCAGGTACGCCGCTGCCGACGCCGTGGCCGAAGGACGAGTTCGAGGCGATGCAGAAGCAGACGCAGGAGCGGCGGCGGAAGATCAGGGCGGAGAAACGGCCGGAACAGGAGATGGAAGCGCTGTTTAAAACAGAACTGGAGCGTTCCGCGGCGCTGCTTTCGAAGGCCCCGGGGGTGGGGGCGTTCGAGGGCGCGCTGTACGAGGCCAAGGGCTACTACCGGGCGCAGGCCGACTGCATCATGTTCACGCGCAGCCAGGAGTTCTGCGCGGCGTGCCGGCGGGCGATCGAGAAAGTGATCGCGCTCTACACGGAGCGGTAGGCGGCTACTTCCGGGGCAGGAGCCCGAGACCGGGGCGGTCCGGCAGCACGAGGCGGCCCTGTTCCACTTTCACGCCTTGATAGGGGTCGTTCGAAATCAGCAGGAAACCGTCGAGGTCGGCGTAATCGACCAGCGGGGAGAGCTGAGCGGCGGCGGTGATGGCCACCGAGGACGACACCATGCAGCCGAGCATCACCTTCAGGTTGAGGGCGCGGGCGAGCTCGATCATGCGCCGGCCTTCCAGCAGGCCGCCGCACTTGTCGATCTTCACGTTGACGCCGTCGAAGTGCGGCGCGAGGCGCGGGATGTCGGCCGGGTGGAGGCAGGCTTCGTCGGCAATGACGGGGATGTGGACGCGCTTGCGGATCCAGTTCATGTCCTCGAGGTTCGAGGCGGGCAGGGGCTGCTCGATGAATTCGACGCCCTGCTTTTCGAGCCAGTTGATCTTCTCGACGGCCTGCTCCTTGCTCTTGAAGCCCTCGTTGGCGTCGACGCGCAGGGGCTTCCTGGTGACGGAGCGGACGGCGGCGATGACCTCTTCGTCGTTGTCGAGGCCGACCTTGATCTTCAGGACGGGGAACGCCTCGGCCTCTTTCACTTTCTGGCGGATGACTTCGGCCTTGTCGATGCCGATGGAGAAGGTTGTCACCGGCGCGTCTGTGCGGTCGAGGCCGAAGAGGCGCCAGACGGGCACGCCGAGCTTCTGGCCGGCCCAGTCGAGCAGCGCGATGTCGACGGCGGCCTTGGCGGCCCAGTTGCCTTCCATGCGGCGGAAGACGCCGGCCATCACCTTCTGAAAGGCGCGCGGGTCCTGCTGCTCGAGCCACGGAGTGATGGCCTTCACGGCGTCCTGGCAGGTTTGGGCGGACTCCTTGTAGCGGATGATGGGTGCGCCTTCGCCGGCGCCGGTGAGACCGTCTTTCGCGACTTCGACGAAGAAGGTATCGCGGTAGTCGCTGGACGACATCACGGTGGTCCAGGTGTGCTTCAGGTTCAGACGGCGAGTGGTGGTGGCCACCTTCATGCCGGCCTCGGGCGCCGCTTCAGACGCGGGGGCGGCGGCGGCCGCAGAGGCCACGGCGGTGGTCGAAAGAAAAGTTCTGCGCTTCATGGTTTCCATCTCCTGCACGCCACCAGCAGCTTCGTCCAGGGCTCGCCGTCGAGACGGCTGATCTGCAGCACGGGGTGCGTGTTGGTGGTCGAATGAATGAACTCGCCGCCGCCGAGGTAGAAGCCGGTGTGGGTGATTTTTTTCGCGTTGGCGCCGAAGTAGAGGAGGTCGCCGGGCTTCAGGCCGGAGCGTTCGATTCTCGTCATGCGGTCCCAATCGGCCTGGGGCTGGGCGTCGCGTGGCATGAGGACGCCGCCGCGGCGCACGAGCATCTGGGTGTAGCCGGAGCAATCGTAGCCATAGGACGTGGTGCCGCCCCAGGTGTAAGGCAGGCCGAGGAAGCGTTTGGAGAGTGCGGCCAGTTCGTCGATGGAGAGGGGCGCTTCGTCGAAGGCGACGTCGCCGCGCTGGATCCACGCTTTGCGGCCGTCGGCAAGCAGCACCTGGAGCCAGCGCTGGTTGTCTTCGGGGCGCTCGGCGACGACTTCGAGGCGGGTTTCGTAAGGGACGGTGAGGAGCGGGGCGTGCTTCGTCACGGAGGCTTCGCGGTAGAGGTGGGCGCGGAGGTTGTCGACGCGGGCCACCTTGCCCTTGTCGGCATAGGATTCAGAGTCGGCCAGCGGGCGGAGAGAAGTGAGCAGCACCCAGCCTGGATAGTCGTCGCCGGGGGTGCGGATGTGGGCCCAGCCGCCGGACTGCTCGTCGACGGCGACGGTCATGCCGTAGCGGGCCTGCGAGACGACGTCGGCCTCCGTGGTGGGCTTGGACAGCATGTCGAGGACCGGCACCATGACGACGGCGCGGGATTGAGCCATTGCAGCAGCCATAGCGAGCACCGCCAGAAGCGAAACGCGGACCATGATGCCAGTATAGTTCCCTCGTATCGGCTGCCGATGTTACCCTGCGAAGCGTGAAGCAACTGAAGCGGCCCGCGGTGTGGGCGACGGCGCTGGTGTTGATGTGCGCGCTGGCGGGCGCGGTGTGGTATTTCGAGCTGCGGCCGCTGGGGGCCGCGCGGCTGATGGCGCTGCTGCCGGCGGGCGACGGTCCGACGCTGTACGTGGACATCGCGCTGCTGAGGCGCGCCGGGCTGCTGGAAAAGCTGGCCGGGCAGGCGGGCGCGGAAGAGGAGGAGTACCGGCGGTTTGTGGAGGCGACGGGCTTCAACTACCGCACGGACCTGGACGCGGCGCTGCTACGCTTCGGGCCGGGCGGTACGCTGATGGCGGTTGCGGGCCGCTTCGACCTGGAGAAGCTGAAGACCTATGCGCTGGCCCACGGCGGGCGCTGCGCTGCGACGCTGTGCACGATGCAGGGCTCGGCGCCGGAGCGGCAGATCTCGTGGATGCCGGCGGGGCGGAACCTGCTGGCGGTGGGCGTGGGCGCGGATCCGATGACGGCGGCGCTGATGGGCAGCGGCGGGCGGCTCGCGTTCCGGCCGCCGGATGCAGCGCTGTGGCTGCATCTGCCGGGCTCGGAGCTGCGGCCGCGCGACGGGCTGCCGCCGGGGCTGAGCGCATTCCTGTCGGGGCTGGAGGGCGCGGCGCGGGCGATGCTCAGCGTGGAGCGGCGGGGCACGGAATTCGCGGTGGCGCTGGAAGCTCCGGCGGCGACGCCGGCGCAGGCAGGCGCCATGGCGGAGCGGCTCACGGAGAGCACGCAGATGCTGACGAAGCTGCTGGCACGGGAGAACCGGAAGCCGGACCCGGCGGAGCTGTCGGGGATCCTGGCGTCGGGCACGTTCCGGGCGGAAGGCAGCGTGGTGCGGGGCTGGTGGCCCATTCCGGCGGCGTTTGCGGAGCGCTTCGGGAAGTAGGGTCAGCGGGGGAGGAGGGGCTGGAGTTCGGAGGCGAGCGAATCGGCGTCGCGGAAGCGGTCGAACTGGCCGCGGATGCGGCCTTCGCGATCGAGCAGGATGGTGGCGGGCCGGGCGGAGGGAAGGGTGGCGGCCTGGTTGGGGTCGAGGGCGCCGTGGAGGATGGAGAGGCCGACGACGGTGAACTCCTGCGCGCGGTCGTGGAGGGTGAAGCAGACGAGGCCGTCGGCGGAGAAGCGTTTGGCGAGGGCGTCGAGGGCGGCGGACTGTTGATCGCATTGCGAGCAGCCGGGCGTCCAGAGGGTGAAGGCGACGAGGCGGCCGCGGAAGTCGGAGAGGGAGCGCGGGGCGGGCTCGCCGGGGACGTGGAAGGAGACGTCCATTTGCGGTCCGGGTACGTTGGCGCCGCGGCAGGCGGCGAACAGGAAAGTGGCGGCGCACAGTGCGGCGAAGCAGATGCGGTGGCGGGGCAGGGAAGTGAGCAAGGCAGGCCTCTATTGCAGGCGGGCTTTCAGCCGCTCCTGGTCGACGAGCTCGTCGAAGACGGCAAGGACCTGGCGGCGGAAGTAGTAGATGCGGCGGACGCTTTCGCGGAAGGCTCCGTCGTAGTGCGGGTGGGAGAGCCACTTCTCGAAAGTTTCGCGGGGAATGGCGATGTCGCGGCGGAGTTGCTCGGCGGAGTGGCCGCGAAGGAAGAGGCCGTAGAACATGGCCGCTTCGCGCTGGATGACGATGGGATCGTAGTCTTCCAGGGCCGGATTGGCCACGGTCGGCTGGATCGGCGCGTTCCCCATGAGAAGTCCCTCTGCCTGAAACCGAAGTATAAACAGAGGCCGGCCGCGAGGGCAAGCGGCCGGCCTTCGCCTTGTCGTTCCCGGTTTAGCCGGCGAACTTCCAGCCCTTGTGGAACGAGGGCTTGAGGTACCGGTTGGCTTCCTTGTTGTTGGTGAACTGGAGCTTTTTGGCGTCCCAATCGAGCTTGCCTTCGAACTTCATGGCGATGACGCCGAGCAGCATCCAGGTGACGAACGGGGCGGACTCGTCGAAGTTGGAGCAGGCGGGAGAGCCGCCTTTGCAGGCGCGGATCCAGTCGCGGTAGTGGCCGGGCGAGCGGGTGAGGAGCTGCGGCGGCAGCTTGTAGTCCTTCATCTTCTCGTCGGGGATGAGGCGGGTTCGCTCGCCGTAGCAGCCGGTGGTGACCATGCCCTTGTCGCCCATGAAGAGGCTGCCGTTGATGTCCTTGTCGCCGATGAGCTGGCCTTTGGGCACGCCCGGGAATTCCGGCATGCCCTTGAGGGAGTCGTGCCAGAAGAGCTTGAGGGCGGGCATGTTGGCGCGGGCGGGGAAGTCGAAGCGGATGACGGCCTGGTGGGGGAAGGTGTACTTGCCGACGCCATCCTTCTTGATGCATTCGACACTGACGGGCCCGGTTTCGCTGAGGCGCATGGCCATGTTGGGGGTGCCGAGGATGTGGCAGGCCATGTCGCCGATGGCGCCGCAGCCGAAGTCGGGGAAGGCGCGCCAGTTATGCGGGACGTAGGCGGGGCTGTAGGGGCGCGGCATGGAGCCACCGAGCCAGGCTTGCCAGTCGAGGGTTGCGGGCACGGGCGCTTCCTTGGGCTCGACGGCGGGGCCCTGGGGCCAGTAGCGGCCGGGGCGGTCGGTCCAGGCGTGGAGTTCGGTGACGTTGCCGATGTCGCCGTTCCAGATGATTTCGCAGCACTCGCGGGCCCCGGGGTTGGAGTACCCCTGGTTGCCCATCTGGGTGGCGACGTTGTGCTTGCGGGCGGCCTTCATGAGCTCCTGGGCCTCCCACACGGTGCGGACGAGCGGCTTCTGGCAGTAGACATGCTTGCCGCGGGCCATGGCCCACATGGCGGCGGAGCCGTGCATGTGGTCGGGGCAGGAGACGAGGACGGCGTCGATGTTGCGGGCCTCCTTGTCCAACATCTGGCGGAAGTCTTTGTACTTGGGGACCTTCGGAAATTGGGCGTAGGTGCGCTCGGCGCGCTTGTCGTCGGGGTCGGCCATGGCCACGATGTTTTCCGTCGCGCAGCCGTTGATGTCGGAGTAGCCTTTGCCGCCGGCGCCGATGGCGGCGATGTTGAGCTTCTCGTTGGGCGACTTGTAGCCGGCCCGGAACAGAGAAGCCTGGCTGCCGAAGCCCGCGGCGGGCACCGCGCCGGCCAGCAGGCTGCCGTAGAAGAAGTAACGTCTGGATAAACCTTGATCGCGCATGGTGCGGAGCCTCCCAATCTGGTGGACGCACCTATCTTATCCAAATCTCCGCTTTGTTGCTACTCGCGCTTAATTCGCGGAACGGCGTTTCGGTTTTGTTCCTGGGGCGGGTTTGTCGCCGACGGCGAGGAGGGTCTCGAATTGCGGGGCCTGCTCCTCGCGGTGGACCACGGCGGTTTCGAGGCTGGCGAAGCCGGCGCGGGCGAGGAAGCCGCGGAGCTCGACTTCGGCGAAGCCGAGCCAGTGGTCGGCGTAGAGCTCGCGGGCCTCTTCGTGGTGGTGCTTGACCAGGTCGAGGATGGCGATGCGGCCGCCAGGCTTGAGGATGCGGAAGGCTTCGGCGACGGCCTTTTGCGGGTGCTGGGCGTGGTGGAGGGATTGGGAGAAGAAGGCGAGATCGACGGAGGCGCCGTCGATGGGCAGGGCTTCCATGTCGCCCATGCGGTAGTCGAGGTTGCGGAGGCCGTGGCTGCGGGCGAGCTGGCGGCCGTATTCGACCATGCGGGCGGAGTTGTCGACGGCTATGACCTGCAGGGCGCGCTGGGCGAGCAGTTGAGAGAAGGTGCCTTCGCCGGCGCCGAGATCGGCGACGACCATGGGCTGCATGACTTTGAGCAGGGCTTCGGCGAGACCTTTCCAGGAGCGGCCGGGGACGTACTGGCGGCCGAACTTTCCGGCGAGCTCGTCGAAGTAGGAGCGCATGCGGTCGCGGCGTTTTTCGAGGACGAGCCGGAGCGCCTGGCTGTCCTGGGCGGCCTCGGGGACCTCTTCGGCGGCGGCGCGGTACATTGGGAGCAAGGCCTGCTGGGATGGTTCCTTCAAACGGTAGAGGACGTTCTTGCCGGTGCGCCTGTCTTCGACGAGGCCGGCCTGCCGGAGCTGCTGGAGGTGCGTGGAGAGCGTGCTCTGGCCGACGGAGAGGATCTCCTGCAGTTCGGCGACGGAGAGCTCTTCCTGTTCGAGGAGGCGCAGGATGCGGACGCGGCTGGAATCGGAGAGCACGCGGAAGGTTTTGAGGATTGACGGCATGGCCTGCTGTCTGGCATTATATCAACGTATCGCGATTTATCGATACAAAAATTCAGGAGCGTACCAAGAATGAGCAGCGGAGTGCTGAATCCCACGCAGGCGGACTTCAAAGTCGCCGACATGACGCTGGCCGATTGGGGCCGGAAAGAGATCACCATCGCCGAGTCCGAGATGCCGGGCCTGATGTCGATCCGGAAGAAGTACGCGCCGGAGAAGCCTCTTGCCGGGGTCCGTGTGACGGGCTCGCTGCACATGACGATTCAGACGGCGGTTCTGATTGAGACGCTCGCCGACCTGGGTGCGAGCGTGCGCTGGGCGTCGTGCAACATTTTTTCGACGCAGGACCACGCGGCGGCGGCGATTGCGGCGACGGGCGTGCCGGTGTTCGCCTGGAAGGGCGAGTCGCTGGAGGAGTACTGGTGGTGCACCCTGCAGGCGATCACGCACCCGGGCGGCAAGGGCCCGCAGTTGGTGGTGGACGACGGCGGCGACGTGACGCTGCTGATCCACAAAGGCTACGAGATGGAAGAGGGCTCGGACTGGGTGAACACGGCTTCCGGCAGCCATGAGGAGAAGGTGATCAAGGACCTGCTGACGGCCGGCTACGCCGAGAATCCGAAGCGCTGGCACGAACTGGTGGCGGAGTGGCGCGGGGTTTCGGAAGAGACCACGACGGGCGTGCACCGGCTGTACAAGATGCAGCAGGAAGGCAAGCTCCTGGTGCCGGCGATTAACGTGAACGACTCGGTGACGAAGTCGAAGTTCGATAACCTGTACGGCTGCCGCGAGTCGCTGTCGGACGGCATCAAGCGGGCGACGGACGTGATGGTGGCGGGCAAGGTGGCGGTGGTGTGCGGCTACGGCGACGTGGGCAAGGGCTCGGCGCATTCGCTGCGCGGGTTCGGAGCGCGCGTGATCGTGACGGAGATCGACCCGATCAACGCGCTGCAGGCGGCGATGGAAGGCTACGAGGTGACGACGGTCGAGGACACGCTGGGCCGCGGCGACATCTACGTGACGACGACGGGCAACTGCGACATCATCACGCTGGAGCACATGTCGAAGATGAAGGACCAGGCGATCGTCTGCAACATCGGGCACTTCGACAACGAGATCCAGATCGACCGGCTGAACAACGCGCCGGGCGTGGTGAAGACCAACATCAAGCCGCAGGTGGACATGTACACGTTCCCGGACGGGCACCAGATCTTCATGCTGGCCGAGGGCCGGCTGGTGAACCTGGGCTGCGCGACGGGCCACCCGAGCTTCGTGATGTCGAACTCGTTTTCGAACCAGACGCTGGCGCAGCTCGACCTGTGGAGGAACAAGGACGTCTACAAGGTGGGCGTCTACACGCTGCCGAAGAAGCTGGACGAAGAGGTGGCGCGGCTGCACCTGGAGAAGATCGGGGTGAAGCTGACGCGGCTGACGGAAAAGCAGGCGGAGTACCTGGGCGTATCGGTGGACGGGCCGTACAAGGCGGAGCACTACCGGTACTAGGGCGGCCGTTCAGGAAACTATCAGGGAGGACGTTCGGCGGCCTCCCTGTTTGTTCGGTAGCGCCTCAGGTTGGTCACCAGGTCCTTCACCCCTGTGGACGGATTGTCTCCAGGGTGTCGCTGTGCGCGCGCATCAGGTCAAGATCTGTGGCACGCCGGAGCGCCTGCCCGGTCATTCGATGAAGCGCCAGTCATCGAGGACGCCGTTTGGGCGTGTGCGACGAGTTCTCCGGGGCCGGCAAACCGCTCGCCCTCAGGCTCTTTGCGGTGCCAGGAGCGGATCCTCGGTGTTGATGAGCCAGTCTGCCAGCCGGCCGAGCATTTCGCTCTTGGCGGAGGCACAGGCAGGATCGCTCCAGCGGTTGTACAGCTCGTGGGGATCTTCCTTCAGGTTGTACAGCTCGCCGTAAGGAGCACGGACGTAGTGCACCAGCTTCCATTCGCGTGTGCGCACCATCTTGGTGGCGGGGAATTCGGAGTGGACGGCAGCGGTGGGGCGGCCAGTTCCGGCGATGATGGGGAGGAGGCTGCGGCCCTGCACGCGCTCAGGCACTGGGAGGCCGAGTAGTTGAAGGAGCGTCGGCATGAGGTCGACGGTTTCGACGAGGTCAGCGACGCGTTTTCCTGCGGGCAGGCCCGGGGCCCGAAGGATGAGCGGCACGCGGACCACTTCGTCGTAGAAGTAGCCGCCCTTGAAGAGGAGGCCGTGATCGCCGAGCATCTCGCCGTGGTCGGCATTGAAGACCACGATGGTGCGCCGGTCGAGGCCGAGGTGCTGGAGCTCGTCGAGGATCCGCCCGATGTAGCGGTCGTTCAACGAGATCATGCCGTAGTAGTAGCTCTTGATGCGGTCGAGGTCGCGGGTGGTCATGGTGCGCAGGTCGAAGCCCACGCTGGATTCGAGGGATTTCTGCTGGGCCGGCGGCTTATCCTTCATTTCGCCGTCGCGGCGGTGGGATGGAGGAAAGCGTGCACCCTCGTACATGCGGTCGAAGGGGGCGGGCGGATCAAAGGGGTGATGGGGACGTCGGAAATTGACGTGGAGATAGAACGGTTGATTGCGGTTATCGCGCAGGAAGGAAATGGCGCGGCCGGCGAAGAGGGCGGTTTCGTCGAGCTCCTCTGGCCATGGGGCGGGGACGGCCTGGAAGTTCTTCTTCAGGTTTCCGGCGTGCTGTTGTTTGAGGGCGGTGAAGCCGTCAGGCATTCTTTCGCCGCCGGGCAGCACCTGCTGAAAGCCGCCGAGGAATTTAGTAGGTGCGAACGGGAGTTCCCCGGTGGTGGCAGTGAGGTAGCCGTTGCGGTTGAGGATCATGGCGAGGGTGTCCTCGCGATCGCTCAGGCGGTAGAGGTTGGATGGCGTGCGGTTGGTGTGCGGGTAGCGGCCGGTGTGCATTGCGCCGCGTGAGGGCACGCACTGCGGGCACTGGACGAAGTGGCTGTCGAAGAGAACGCCCTGGCCGGCAAGCCGGTCCACGGCGGGTGTCTTCACGACGGGATTGCCGGTGCATGCGAGCGAGTCCGCGCGGTGCTGGTCGTTGGTGAGGACGAGGAGATTGAGCCGTTCAGCGGGGGGCTGGGCGGCGGCGGCGAGAAGGCCGCCGAACTGTCTGCGTGTGACGTGCATGTCAGAAGTCCAGGCGGAAGGCGAACTGAGCCTGACGCATCGGCTTGGCAACGCTGCTGATGGTGGCGACGGTATTAGCGCTGGAGATGTTCGCCACCGGGTAGTCGTAGTTGGCGTGGTTCATGGCGTTGAACAGCTCCAGGCGGAAGGATCCGCGCCAGTCTTCACGCCAGAGGGGGAAGCTCTTGGCGAGGCTGACATCCATGATATTCAAGCCGGGGCCGACCAGGATGTTGCGGCCGGCGTTGCCGAAGCGCGGCAGGCCCGTGACGGGATCGGTGGCGGGCACCTCGGCGAAGGCGGCGGGGTTAAACCAGCGCGTGGGGGAGCGTTGGCTCCGAGGCAGGTTGGCCTGCACGCCGGCAACGACGTCGGGGCGGTTGTTGCTCAGGCCGCCGGTGGAGGTGAACTGGGGCGTGAAGTACATCCCGGTCATGTACTGCCAGATGCCGCTGAGACGCCAGCCGCCGAGGTAGCGGGACCAGGTGCCGCTGGGCTTAAAGGGGATGTCCCAGGAGCCGTTGAGTTTGAGAACGTGACGGCGGACGTAATCGCTGTTGGCGCGGTCGCGGCCGAGGTTCTCGACGTCGAGCAGGGCGGACTGCACGTTGGTGCCGACGTCGTCGATACCTTTGGCCCAGGTCCAGTTGCCCTGGAACATGAGGCCGCGGGAGGCGCGGCGGCGCACCTCGAGGGCCATCGCGTGGTAGGTGGAATTGCCGTTGCTCTGACGAACGTTGATGGTGCTGACGCCGTAGGTATCCGAGAAACGCCGCCGGACCAAGCCGTCGGAGCCGAGGTACGAAGCGTTGGCGTTGATGGACCGGAAGAGGTGCGTCCCCTTGTTACCGATGTAGCCGAGGCTCACGGCGGTATTCCAGCCGAGGGCGCGCTCGACGGTGAGATTCCACTGTTGGTTGGAGGGGAGCAGGAAGTTGCGCTCGATGCCGGCAGGGGCAACGGAGGCGTTACCGCCGGCGGTGGAGTACGGAGCGTCCAGCGTGAGGGCCGGGACGTTGGCGGTGATGGACTGGCTGTAGTTGAAGAGGCCGGCGAAGGGCGGGTTCACGGCCACGGTCTGGAGCAGGTACTGGATGGGGTAGCGGGTATAGAAGATACCGTAGCCGCCGCGCAGGACCATTTTGCCGGTACTGTCCATCTGGCGGACGAAGCCGAAGCGCGGCCCGAAGTTGCGGTAGTGCATGTCGATAAGCCGCCGCGGCGTGGCGCCGGTCTGCTGGTCGGTGAGCAGGGGGATACGCCATTTGCCGGAAGCGTCGGTGAGTTTGGCGACGACGCTGGGCAGGAACCGGTCCGTGGGCAGTTTGCCGTCGTCGGTGGCGACGATGATGGCGCCGGTGTACAGGTCGAACATGGCCAGGGCGTTGCGGTCTTCGTAGGGGCTGAGCTGCAATTCGTGGCGGAGTCCCATGCTGAGGGTCAAGCGGGATGTAACGCGCCAGTCGTCCTGAATATAGGTAGAGATCTCGCTCTGCTTCAGCAGGACAGGCTGCTTCACGGGTACCTCGGAAGTGCTGGCCGGGAGGCCCATGAGGAAATCGGAGAAGGTGTATCCGGTGGAAGTGGCGGCGGTGGAGGCGCGGAAGGTGAGCTGGCCGCTGGCGTTGGTCTGCTGGAGGGCGTCGAGCACCGTGCGGCGGAGTTCGATGCCGGCCTTGATGGTGTGGCGGCCACGGGTGTGGGTGAGGACTTCGCTGACGGTCCAGGTGTCGCTGATGCGGCGCAGCGCCGCCATGCCGTAGCTGGCGGTGGAGCCGTAGTTGAGCTGTGTGAAGGCATCGTTGCCGGTGAAGCTGATGCGAACCATCGGGGGGATGCCCTCGTTGAACGCCTCAAAGCCCTTGAGGCCGAGAGAGGCGACAGTGGGGAGTCCGCCGTCGTCGTAGGTGGTCAGAGAAGTGTAGTTGGCCTGGCCGAAGCGAAACTCGCTGACGGTGCGAGAGCCGAAGGGCGCGGTCCAGGTGACGCCGGCATTGCGCGTGTCCGTGGGGGTGAGCACGCCGGAGCCGTTGCCGAGGATGCTGGGGCTGGTGCCGCCGGAGGTGGTGCTGGTGTAACGAAGGGCGAGGGCGTGATTCTTCGGCAGCATCTGGTCGCCGCGGATGGTGAACTGGTTGAGATTGCTTGTTTCTTGGCCGAAGCTGACGCGGTTGTTTGCAGAACCCGATTGCGTTGGGCTGCCCCAGAAGGGTTGGAGCTTCACCGCGGTCTGGCTGATACGCGCGCCGCCCATGTAGAGGTCCAAGCGGTTATTCGGGATGACGGGACGACCGGTAGTGAGCGGGTCTCGGAGCTGGATGCCGCGGCCCAGGAGTGAAGAGAGATCGCCCGTCCAGAAAGCGTCGGGAGGAACGGTGGCGACGCGGGTGACGTTCTCGCTCTGGCGGCTGCCCTCGTAGTTGAAGAAGTAGAAGGTTTTGTTCTTGCGCAGCGGACCGCCGAGAGACCCGCCAAACTGGTCGCGGCGGAAGGGCTGGGGGGCCACCGTGTTGAAGGGATTGCGGGCTTGCAGGGCCCGGCCGCGGAAATACTCGAACAGCGAGCCGTGGTAACGGTTGGTGCCGCTGCGGCTGACGACGCTGACCTGGGTGCCCGCCTGGCCGTACTCGGCCGCCGCCACCCCGCTGGTGACTTTGAACTCGCGGATGAGGTCCACGGAGATGGGGGCCGCGGAGCGACCCTGGTAGAGGTCGTTGTTCGGCGTGCCATCGAGCATATAGTCGTTCGAAAAGGATCGGTTTCCGTTTACGGAAACGCCGCCGAAGTCGCGATTGCCGCTGCCCACGGTTTCGACGGAGCCTTGGGCCAGAAGGACGAGTTGGGTGAAGTCGCGGCTGTTGAGGGGGAGCTGTTCGATCTGTTCGCGCTCGATGGTGCTTTCGACCGACTGAGTTTGGGTGAGGAGGGGTGCGGCGTCTGCGGAGACGGTCACGGTCTGGTCCAGGGAGCCGACCTTGAGGGTCACGTTGCGGACGACTGTGTCGGCGACGTCGATGCGGATGTTCTCCCATCGCTCGGACTGGAAGCCCTTCATCTGCGCCGTCATGCGGTACATACCGGCCGGCAGGGGGTAGAGGAGATACTGGCCTTCGGCGTTGGAATTGACGGTCCGATCCAAACCGGTTTCGACGTTGACGGCCCGGACGGCTGCGCCGGCAATGGCAGAGCCGGCGGGGTCCAGAACCAGGCCCGTGATCTTCCCGGCAGTCGTTTGGGCGGCTACGGACGAGGCAGAGACCAACAAAAGGGCAAAGATAGATCCACGCATTGACCGATGTTACCAGTCGACCATTTACAGCAATATGAACAACTGTTACAGAAAAGACACGGATTGTCTGCAACATCGGGCACTTCGACAACGAGATCCAGATCGACCGGCTGAACAACGCGCCGGGCGTGGTGAAGACCAACATCAAGCCGCAGGTGGACATGTATACATTTCCGGACGGGCACCAGATCTTCATGCTGGCCGAGGGCCGGCTGGTGAACCCGGGCTGCGCGACGGGCCGCCCGAGCTTCGTGATGTTGAACTCGTTTTCGAACCGGACGCTGGCGCAGCTCGACCTGTGGAAGAACAAGGACGTGTACAAGGTGGGCGTCTACACACTGCCGAAGAAGCTCGATGAGGAAGTGGCGCGGCTGCACCTGGAGAAGATCGGGGTCAAGCTGACGCGGCTGACGGAGAAGCAGGCGGAGTACCTGGGCGTCTCGGTGGACAGGCCGTACAAGGCGGAGCACTACCGGTACTAGGTCAGCATCGGGCGGCCAGGCCGTGCCGAGGCCGGCGGTGATACCGGCCTCGGCCTTTCGGGTTCCTTGACAGCATGTGTATAATGGAAATGGAGGCTTTGGGACTTCGGTTTCATTGCCTTTTTTCTATTTCCGGACCGCCTTCCGCCCTTTCCCCCTGGGTCCTCAAGTCCTGAATGTAGGCAAAGCTCCAGATCTGGAAGCTGGGATTCCCATCAACATCGCGAACTGAACGATTCCGGAGTTGCGCGATCTGGTTGGCGAAGGGCGACAGTTCCGCCCGAGCCGGAAGGGTCATGGAGGGAAGCCGGAAACCCCAGGAGATCACGTAGCAGATCAAATCAGCCAACTGGATGCCCGTCGTGAGGTCGCTGTGGACGAAGAAGGGCTCGGGGATCAGCAGGCTGGATCGATGTCGTCCGGTCGCGGTTTCTTTGAAGTAGCGGTCCATCTGGCCGACGAGCAGATGGCTTTGCGTCTTCTCCAGTTCGTCGAATACGACGATTCCGATTGACTCGGGCCGCAGATCGTCCAGATAGTAAAAGAAACGCTCAAACAGGTACGCATAGTCCTTGCGCAAGTAGTTCTCGGCCGGCTTCGGGGCGCTCTTCTCAACGATGCTTGCGAAGACCTTGCAGCGATAGCGGCTGCAGATTTCCAGGGCCTCCTCCACATACAGCAGTTTCGACTGGGCGAGGGCGGAGATTCCGCGGCCGGCCTCGGCGCCGTTCCTGAGGCATTCTCTGGACAAGTGGACCCGCTCTTCGGTTGCGAGAGGAGGGGCGTGCCGGGCTTTGCGAAACGTCTTGGCATTGAGGAACTTCTTTGCCTTGATCTCCTCGCCCGAAGCGCGATAAGCCACACCAAACTGGCGAAGCTCGCACTCCTGCAATTCTCGGACGAGATTCCAAAGGTTCCAATCTTCAATGGCGATTCCTCCCAGTACAGCGTACGGAGACGGTCCGGTGTCCGATCCGCTCTCGTCCACGAACAGAAAGTGCGCCATGGAGTGATCGTATCCGAAATTGAATAGGGCGTGAACTGCTGCACGATCGGGCGTAAGATACCGCCATGAGCCATTCGTCCCGACGCGATTTTCTGGAGACCGCCGGAGTGGCCGCCGCC
>DAHVTI010000113.1 GCA_027324255.1 Bryobacterales bacterium
TTGTAATTTCGCGCCAGTTGCGCGGCTCCTCGCCGCCGGGGAAATAGATGTCCTCGTTGTGCTGGCCGCGGATCCAGGGGCAGTGCAGATCGAGGGCGAAGGCGAGGCGGCCCGCGCTCCAGACGGGGGTCCACTGGCGGATGGCGCGAACCGTGGGGTGGACGCATGCGCCGTCGTAGTCGCGGTTGTGGTCGCGCGGGCGGCGGTTCTTGCCCTGGTCGCCGTCCTCCACGCCGTCCTTGTCGACGAACGGAATGGCGGCGAAGGCGGCGTTCGCGCGGAGCCAGCGATCGTCGAGCGCGGCTTCGATGAGGCCTTCCAGGGCGTAGCTGGCGGTGCATTCGCAGCAGTGGTGGCGGGCGGTGAGCAGCACCTTCACGGCGCCGGGAGACGATGCGCCGAAGCGCAGGCGTTCGGCGGTGCGGCCCTTATTCGTCTGGCAGAGCGCTTCCGTGCGGATGCCCTGGCGGCCGTTCAGGAACCGCGCGAGGTCGCGTTCCGTGTAGGGGATGGCGAAGGCGAAGCGCACGGCCGGCACGCGGGGATCGAAGTGGTAGACGAACGTCTGGCCTTCCACGGCGCCGCGGCCGAGCCAGTGCCAGTTCAGCCCGCCGCCGGTGCTCACCGCCGGACCGCGCGTCCCGATGACATTGCTGCCGGTGAAGCGGAAGCGCACGGTCTGCGCGCCGGCGCCGCGGACCTCGAAGCACCACCAGAACCAGTCGCCTGCGGTGTCGCGCAGGTCCTGGCGGATGAGGGCCTCTCCTGCGCGGATGCCTTCGACAATGATGTTGCCGGCGGGGATTGCGGCGCTGATGTCGATGCTCGCGGGCTGTAGCCACGCCGCGGCGGGTGCGGCCAATAGGGCGCGGCGGGAAACGGCGGCGCTACGCATGCGGTCCCCCGTAGGGATCCACCTGGATGAGGAGCTTGGCCGGCAGCGGCACGGGGTCGATCTCCGCGACTTCGGTGCGCGCGCGGCGCGCCTCCCAGGCGGCGAGCCCGGCCACCTGGCCGAGCGTCATCCACACCGGTTCCATGCGCAGCACCGACATCGCCACGTGGGTGCACGAGAGCGACACCGGCACCAGGAGGTTGTCGAGTTTCTTCGGCAACATGGCTTCGTAGGGCACCTGTCCGGGCTGAGCCGGGCCGAACGCCTTCTTGGGGTACCAGAGCACGCCCTCCATGAAGCCGTCGACGGCGAAGCGGCGGTCGTGGCAGGGGTGGACGTCGAAGGAGTGCTCGCCGAGGGCGACGGGGTGCGCCACGGCGGGCGTGCGCCGCGTGGACGGGTTGACGGTGAAGTTGTGCTGCGTGACCAGGGCGCGGCCCTCGATGCGGCGGCCCTGGCGGACGTAGATCTGCCAGGGCCAGTGGCCCGAGTCGCGGAACTCGCCCTGGTGCAGGCCGAGCGGCGCCATGTGATCGCGGATGGCCGCAGGCACGCGCGCGTCGTGCTGCAGGAACCAGATGAGGCCGGCGACGTGATCGGTATGAAATGTTTCGAGGCGCGCGCGGTGGCGGCGCGCGGCCTCGGGCCAGGTCCAACTGGCGCCGGGCAGGTTCGTGCTGGTGAGAGCCTCGATATTGCCGTTCATCTGGAATTTGCGGCCGGGCAGGCGGGTGCCCCAGCCCCAGCGGGCGACGCGGCCGGAGGCGAAGTCGGAAAGCAGCGGCAGGTAGTCCTGCAGGTGCGCATCGTAGGTGGAAGGCTTTTCGATGGGCACGCGCCGGGCGGGATCGCCGGTGAAGATGGAGCGCGCGCAGAAGGCCTGGATGGCGGGGGAGGGCTCGCCCGTGTCGGGGGTGAGAATCTGCCGGCCGGTGCGCCAGTTCATGTAGTGGATGCCGGCGAAGGGCTCGCCGTGCTCGGCCTTGCCTTCGCGGCCGACGCGGTAGGGCACGTCAGCGGCGGCGGCGAGGTCGCCTTCGTAGGCGCCGTCGATGAAGGTCTTCGCGGCGATGCGCAGGCGCGCGCCATCGGGGGCGTCGAGCTCCGCTTCGGCCAGCTTGCGCCCGGTGGCGCGCACCGATGCGAGGTGATGGCCGGGCAGCCAGCGCAGCATCTTCTGCTCGGCCTCCACCATCCGCGTGAAGACCATCTCCGCCACGGAGGGCTCGTAGTACCAGCCTTCCCTGGTGAGCTTCAGTTCGTCTGGCCGGCCGGCAAGTTCCTTCGTGTAGTAGGCGCGCACGCCGGCGATGAATTCGGCCACCAGGCCGCCGAACAGTTGCGGGCGGACGGCGTCGGTGGTGGAAAGGCCGCTGGCGGTCATGCCGCCCAGATGCTTCTTGGGGCAGGCGAGCGTCACCTTTAGCCCGCGCCGCGCCGCTTCCACGGCGGCCGAAATGCCGCCCGGCGTGGAGCCGTAGACGAAGACGTCGCAGCTCTCGGGGGCGGCCTGGGCGCGGGCTGCCGGCGCGGCCGCGGCGGCAGCCAGAAATTCTCTGCGGCGGATCATCAAATTCCTCCCGGGCCCGATGCCCTGCCAATGTTAACTCGACTCGCGCAGTCCATTGGTCCGGCCCTGCCCGCCGGGCATAGAATGGTGGGCGTTCGGAAACCGAACCGAAGTCCGCTGCCGGGTAGATTCCTATGCGACCCTTTCTCCGCACTCTCTGTTCCCTGCTTGCCGCCGGTCTCGCCGGCCAGGCGTTCGCCGCCTACCGCGTCAGGATCGACAGCGGCACGCTCGAATCGACCACGCCGCCCGCGAACGGTGTGCGCAGCTTCAAGGGCATTCCTTTCGCGGCGCCGCCGGTCGGCGACCTGCGCTGGCGGGAGCCGCAGCCGGTGAAGAAATGGCCGGGCGTGCGCCAGGCCGGCGAGTTCGGGCCGCGCTGCATGCAGCGCACGAACCCGGCCGCGGATTATTGGTTCCGCGGCAACGGCATGAGCGAGGATTGCCTTTATCTGAACGTCTGGACGCCCGCGAAGTCCGGCCGGGAGCGGCTGCCGGTGCTGGTCTACATCTTCGGCGGCGGGTTCCAGAACGGCGACGGCTCCGAGCCGCGCTACGACGGCGGCAACATGGCCGCCAAGGGCATGGTGGCGGTGACCGTGAATTACCGCCTCAACATCTTCGGTTTCTTCTCGCATCCCGAACTGACGGGCGAATCGCCGCACCACGCGTCGGGCAACTACGGACTGCTGGACCAGGCGGCCGCGCTGCAGTGGGTGCAGAAGAACATCTCCGCATTCGGCGGGGATCCGAAAAGGGTGACCATCGCGGGGGAATCGGCCGGATCCATCTCAGTGAGCGCGCTGATGGCCTCGCCGGTGTCCAAGGGGCTGCTCCATGGCGCCATCGGAGAGAGCGGCGCGCTGATCTCGACGCTGCCGCCCAGGTCCTTGGCTGAAACGGAAAAAGACGGCCGGCAGTTTGCCGCCGCCGCGGGCGCGGATTCGCTGAAAGCCCTGCGCGCCATGACGGCCGGGCAGATCCAGGAAGCCGCCGCCAAAGGGCCGGGCATGCGGTTCCGGCCGAACCTCGACGGCTACTTCCTGCCGAAACTCCTGAAGGACATCTTCGCCGCGGGCGAGCAGGCGAAGGTGCCGCTGCTGGCCGGATCGAATACGGAGGAGCAGGGTGCGCGCTCCGTGCTCGGCGCCAACGCGCCGACGCCGGAGAACTTTGCCGGCGCCGTCAGGAAGCTGTACGGCGCGCGCGCCGAGGAGGTGCTGAAGGCCTATGCCGCCAGCACGCCGGAAGAGGTGCTGCAGGCGGCGACGGACCTGGCCAGCGCGCGGTTCATCGGGCACGGCACCTGGAAATGGACGGAACTCCAGATGCAGACCGGCGGCCAGCCGGTGTACCGCTACATGTACGCGCGCCCGCGTCCGAAGTACACGCCGCTGGACCGCCAGGCTCCGCCCGCGGCGCCCCCGGCGGCGACAGGGCCCGGGCCGGCGATACCGCGCGGCGCGGTGCACTCGGCGGAGATCCAGTACGCTATGGGCAACCTGCCGCTGGACAAGCGCTATGCCTGGGAGCCGGCCGACTTCAAAGTCTCCGAAACGCTGCAGGGGTATTTCGTGAATTTCATCAAGACCGGCGACCCGAACGGCGCCGGGCTGCCCGAATGGCCGGCCTACTCGAGCCCCGGCTATCAGCGCATGAGGATCGACGTCACCAGCCGCGTGGAAGCGGAGCCGGAGAGGGCGCGCTACCTGGCGCTGGACGCGGCAATGGCCACGCCC
>DAHVTI010000116.1 GCA_027324255.1 Bryobacterales bacterium
CCAGCGCGAGGTGGTTGATGTTGGCGGGGATGATCAGGCGGCCGCGGGCAACTTCATCGCGGACGAGTTCCGGGGTGAGGCGCTCACGCTTGGCAACGTAGAGCATCTCCTCTGTAATCATGCCCTTGCGGGCATAATGCAATTGCGTCCGGATTGTATCGGATTGGCGTTTAGCAACCCAGTTGGCTCGCTCCATGGTCTGATTATCCCATGACGGGAAGGTGAAGGAAGGTGAGCCGGGCGAGGAGGGTTCAAGCGCGTTGGCGCGATGGCGTTGGTCGCGGCCTAGGGCCGGGCAACCGGAATCCAGATCAGATCGTTGCTGTCGGGCACGCTAGGCTCCTCGGAGCGCAGGAGGAAGTTGCCGGTGGAGACGACGTCCGGGACACGATACCGGGCGACCCACCATGACGGTTCGCCGGAAAAGCGTTCGATGGAGAGGATTGCCGTGGATTGGAATTCGAAACCGGTGGGACTGTCGGAGTACTGCCAGTGCAGGCCACTCGGGTCGCTTCCGGTTCCCGTCAGCCATACCTTCAGGACCTCACCGGGGAGAGCCGGGCGGGCGGGGTTGATCAGGTCGCCGTTGGACTCGGAGATAACGAGAGGGACACCGATCCAGTCCGGGGCCGTCTCTCCCAGGCTCTCGAGCCGGATGAACCGGGGATAGCGCGGCACCACCCGGATCGGGTTGGACACGGACCGGAAGGGTGACCTGGGATTCTCGATCTCGAACGAGGCAGTGCCCAGCGGCGTGTCCGGATTGATGACGACAAACATGCTGGTGGCGGACCTTTGTCGAACAGCAACCTCGTGAGTCCCGAGGAGAACTCGGCCTTCGGCCATCGCGTGGCCGGTCAGCTTGCACCATGCGCCGGGCGCAATGAGCATGTCACCAGCGGAAACGGAAGGCGTCTCCGCGAGCATTTCCGTGACGTTGCCTGAGTTAACGTCCAGATGCAGGATGCCCCAGTTCTGAGTGGCCACCCAGACGGAGGAGGCGTCGTCAGAGACGGTCAACCGCACGGGCTCTTTATCCAGGATCGCGAGCGTGGAGAGGGAACCGTCGCGCAGGTCGAGAACCTGGATTGCAGCATGGCCCTCCGCGAGGTCGTTGCCGGGTGCGCTGAGGGTCACAAGGAAGAGGCGAGTGCTGTCGGCGCTCAGGGCGTAGGGGGAGCAACCGAAGCACTGGCTGGATACCGTCGTTTCCATGCCGCTTTCGAGATCAATTCGGCGGACGACGGTGTCGCTCGCACTGCTTCTCTGGACCAGCACAAGAGTGGACCCGTCGCGGCTGAGAAAGGTGCCCTCCGTGAGACCGGGTTTCAGTTCGAAGCTGCGCACGGGGCGGCCGGGAGTGAGGATGCGAATGCCGTCAGGGGAAGTGACAGCCACGCTGCCGTCATCGGCGATGGATGACACGGGCAGGCCGCTTTCGGCCGACTCATACTCCTGCCCTGTATAGAAGTCGATCCAGGTGGAGCCGGTTGATTCGGCGCGGCCGGTCTTCGTAAATAGGGCCCAGCGGCCATTGCGGCTAACGCCCACCATTCCTTCGCGGCGGATGATGAGCCGCGAAAAGGGTGTGGTCTTTTCGATCACGCCCTCAACGTGATCGATATAACCCGTGTACTTACCAGGGACGGAGAAGACATTGGAGTAGGCGAGGGTGAGGCCATCGGCACTGACCGTGGGATTCGCAACCGAAGTCGCCAGGGTTGGATGCGCTGGAGGTGTGGCATAGACTTCTACGCGGTTTAGGAGGCGAAACAACCGCATTGGCGCGGGCGGCTCTTCGCCGCGCAGGATGGCGTAGGGGGGCGCGAAGTAGACGGTCCCCTGATTATCAACGACGAAATCAGTTCCCTGCGCGTGCACCACACTGAGCGCAAGGCTGAGAAGCAGGCCCAATCGTCTCATCGGATTTTGAATATCAGGATAACACACGGGCCAGGGCTTCAGTTTTCCATGATGGGAGTGACATGGAAGGGGTGATGATCTTCAGGCTGCATTCAGTTTGATATGATGATCTGGGGTTTGACCTCGCCTCTGCCGGTTATTCACAGACGACTCACGAGAACCGCTGCCGCGGTGATGATTCTGGCGGCCCTGCGGGCCGCGGGCCAACAGCCGGGCCCGGCAATGTCGCTGGCCGATTGCCAGCGCAAGGCGCTGGCGGTCCCTTCGGCCGTGAGTCTGGCGCTGAAGGAGCGGGAGGTGGCGTCGCTGGACGTCCGCATCACCCGGGCGGGGATGCTGCCGCAGGGGGCGGTGCGCAGCGGGTTCGTCTACACCAGCCCGAGCCGCACCGATCCTTCCGTCATGAGTTTCGTCGCCCTCAATGGGGTGCGGGAGTTCTCGGCGCTGGCCAGCGTGTTCCAGGAACTGGACACCTCGGGGAGGCTGAGGGCGGACTTGGCGCGAGCGCGGGCGGGGGAGGCCGCGGCGCGGGCGAGCGCCGGGATCGCGGAAAGGGATTTGAAACGGGCGGTGGCGGGCGCCTACTACAGGCTGCTGCTGGCCCGGCACCTGGTGGACGCCATCCGGTCGTCGCTCGAAGAGAGCCAGAGTTTTGAGCAGCGGACGAAGCTGCTGGAAGCGGGCGGAGAGGCAGCGCGCGCGGACGTGGTGAAGGCCGGTGTGCAGGTGGCGATTCTGCGCCAGTCGCTGAAGGCGGCGGAGCTGGCCGCGGACCTGTCGAACCAGGACCTGGCGGCCTACTGGACCTCCGACGTCAAGCAGCGGCTGGAGATTGTGGATGTGTTCGACGAACTCGAACCGGTGCCTGAGGAGGGCGCGGCGGCGCCGGGGCAGCCGTACCGCAAGCGGCTGGAGTTCAGCCTGCTGGATGCGCAGGCGGGCGGGTTCCGGGCGGAGGCGCGGATGGCGAAGGCGGCGCTGTTCCCCCAGTTGGGGTGGGTATTCGACTACGGGTTGGACGTGAACAAGGTGAGTTGGCGGGAGCGGGGCTACTCGGCGGCGGTGACACTGAACATCCCTGTGTTCGATTGGATGCGGGCGCTGAACGCTTCGAAGCAGTTCCGCGCGCGGGCGGCGCAGGTGGAAGACAGCCGGGCGGTGGCGGAGCGGCGGTTGTCGCAGGCGTATGAAACGGCGTTGGCGCAAGTGCGGTCGCTGCGCGAGCAGGTGGAGCAGAGCCGGCAGCAGGTGGCGATGTCGCAGGAGGACCTGAAGCTGAGCCGGGTGCGGTATGAGGGCGGCGAGGGGGCGGCGCTGGACGTGGTGATCGCGCAGAAACAAGTGGCCGATGCGCGGGCCAATTATTACGCGAGCGTGGCGGCGTTGCTGAACGCGCGGGCGGATCTGGAGGTCGCGGCAGGCCGATGAAACACTATGTTCTGCTGATGGCGGCGCTGCTGCTGGCAGGCTGCGGCGCGAGAGAGGAACAAGCAGCCAAGGCCGTGGTGGCGGTGAGAGTGGCGCGGGCCGGCGAGGCCGACATGGCGCTGGCCGTCCGCGCTCCGGCCACGATCTTCGCCCGCGAGCAGTCGAATGTGGCGGCGCGGGTGACGGCTCCCATCCGGGAGCTGGCGGCCAGGAAGGGCGACAGCGTGGCAGCGGGGCAGGTGCTGGCGCGGCTGGAGGCCCGGGACGTGACGGCGCTGCGCAGCGAAGCGGCGGCGGCGGTGGCCGACGCGGATGCGACGCTGCAGAAGATGGTGGCGGGCACGCTGCCGGGCGATATCGAGCGGGCGCGCGGCCAGGTGGCGACGACGCAGGCCGCGCTGGAGCAGGCGGACAAGATCTACGCGCGCCGGAAGCAACTGTACGAGCAGGGCGCTATCCCGAACCGGGACCTGCTGGTGAGCCAGACGGAGCTGTCGCAGGCCAAGGTGAATTACGACGTGGCGAAGAAATCGCTGGAGCTGCTCGAGAAACAGTCCGGCGAGAAGGACGTGCAGATCGCCCGCAGCCGCCTGGAGCAGGCGCGCGCGCGGCTGGCGGGGGCCGATGCGCAACTGACCTACACCGAGGTGCGCAGCCCGTTTGCGGGCACCATCACCGAGCAGTTTGTCTTTCCGGGGGACATGGCGAAGCCCGATTCGCCCATGTTCACC
Source organism: Bryobacterales bacterium (assembly GCA_027324255.1). Taxonomy (GTDB): domain Bacteria; phylum Acidobacteriota; class Terriglobia; order Bryobacterales; family Bryobacteraceae; genus Paludibaculum. The sequence goes on from DAHVTI010000116.1 coordinate 4,083, forward strand.
GTGGCCGACCTGCGAGTCGCGGTGGCGCGCGCGCAGGTTCCGGAGGACCAGGCCGCGGCCATCCGCGGCGGAGCGAGCTGTTCGTTCACGGGCGCGGATGCGGCGGACAAGGGCAGCGGCAAGGTGACGATGATCAACCGCGCGGTGGACCCGGCGCGGCGCACCGTGGAGGTCTGGTGCGAGATTCCGAACGGCGAGGCGCGCTTGCGGGCAGGGGCCTTCGGCACGGTGGAAGTGGTGACGGGGAAGCTGGAGCGGGCCATCGTGGTGCCGGCGGCGGCGGTGCAATTCGAAGAGGGCACGCTTAATGGCTTCGTGATGGTGGCGGGGAAGGACGGCAAAGCCCACAAGCGGGACGTGGTAGCCGGCGCCGCCGAGGCCGGGCGCGTGGCCCTGCTGCAGGGATTGAAAGCCGGTGAGACGGTGATCGTCGAAGGCGGCTACGGACTGCCGGACGGCACGGAAGTGAAGCTGGCGGAGGCGTCTGAGAAATGACGAAGGCCCTGGCGCGGTTCGTGGAGGCGCACGGGCGCGCGATGCTGCTCGTGGTGCTGAGCTTTGCCATCGCGGGCGGGGTTTTTCTGTTCC
>DAHVTI010000145.1 GCA_027324255.1 Bryobacterales bacterium
CCCGCTGGCGCTTCGGCCCGTGGTCCTTCCGCTCGCCCGGCGACCTCATCCTCCCAAAAGTCGCCCGTGCCCTCTGGTGCTACCCCGTCAGCTTCGCCGGCGCCGATCCCGCCTTCACCGCCCGCTCCCTCCGCACCGTCCTGCGTGACGCTAAACCCGCACCATCGGCCTCTTCCCCGCAGGCGCGGCCGCCACCGCCGGCCGCCTCAGCCCGGCGCTGCCCGGCGTGGACCGCTTACTCCGCAAGCTGAAGCTTCCCCTTGTGCACGCCGCCATCTCTGAGGCGCATGGCCGCCTCCGCCGTCGCCGCGGCCCGCCCGCTCCTCCCTCCGGGAATGTCATGCGGCTCATTTCGGAACTGCTGGACCCAGGCCGCCAATAGCTGGCCCCTCCTTGCGCACCTTCATTGGTCGGTGGCAACTTCATTGTCTCCGGGATCGTCGTGGGGCCGGCCTCCTCAACACCCGGCAGGAAGTGGCCGGTGAATTCAATAGCCACGCATACGGAAAGAAAGAAAATTCTAAAAGTTGCTACATCGTAGTTGCGAAGTATCGCAACTGTATGGTATCAGTAAAAAAGACCGCATTGTCCGATATGGGGATTTATTGAATGTTCACGCTCAGATCCGCAATCACTACCCTACTCACTGCCGTCTTGCTTCTCCCTGCTCCAGCCCTCCGGGCCAGTGAGCCTCAGGCCGGTAAGTCTGCCTCTGGCTCTGATCCGGAAGTCCAAGGAACTGACCAGATGAAGAGCGAACTGCAAAAGCTCAAGGAAGCCGTTGCGACCCTTGAACAGCGCTTGGCCGCGCAAGAGAAGGCCGCGCAGGACAAGGCCGCTCAAAAGCCGGCCCCGGCTGAGGCTGCCGCCGCGCCGCCGCCCGCGGCGGAGCCCGATGAGATGAAGGACCTCGGCCGCCGCGTCTCTGTCCTGGAACTCGAGCAGGCCACCGACCGCGTCAAAATCACAGGGGACTTCCGCTTTGAGGCCCATTCCATCCGCGCCGATGTTCCCGCCCATTTCGATGGAATGAACTTGCAGAACGGCATCGTCAAGGCCATGTTCGCTGTCAATGCTCTTGGACGCATGCCCGCCAGCATGAGCGAGATCAATGGCGCCATTGCCGGCCACTACTCCGACTATCAGCAGTTCACCAACAACCTCACCTTCGGACAATTGAAGCAGGCTGTCGGTTCCATGCCCGCCGGCATGCAGCAGCAGTTGTTCGGACTCCTCATGCCTGGTACCTATGTCCCCGCCTACAAGGACAACAACAGCGCCCTCTTCACCAATCGCCTCCGGCTCAATCTCCACGCCAGGATGGCCGAAAATGTGACCTTTAGCGGCCGCCTCAGCATGTATAAGGTCTTCGGCGACTCCACCGGTGTTCAAACCTTCAATGGCCAGCCCACCTCCCTCAACATCGATGGCACGACCGCCCGCGTTCCCAACTCCGACCAGGTCCGCGTCGAGCGCGCCTTCGTCAACTGGAACAGAATCGGCGGCACCGGCTTCTTCCTCTCCGCTGGCCGCCGCCCCTCCACCGATGGCCCGCCCATGAATTTCCGCCAGGATGAGCTCCGCGGCGGCACCCCCTCCGGCGCTCTGATCGACTTCCAGTTCGACGGCGTCACCGCCGGCTATAACGTCGGCGAATACACCACCCTCCGCCTCTGCTGGGGCCAGGGCTACGAGTCCGGTTGGGGCAATGCCAACATCATCAAAATGCCCCAGGACCGTCTCAAGGATACTCATTTCCTCGGCGCCAACCTTGACCTCTACAACACCGAAACCAGTCTGGTCCAGTTTACCTATGCCCACGCCTACAACGTGACCGACGGCTTCAACGGGCTCGTGGTCATGCCTCGCGACCCCCTTTCCGGCTCGCTTGTGCCCGCCCCGGTGGTCATGCGCTACACCCCTTCAGCCAACCTCGGTGCCATCGACCTCTACGGCTTCAACCTCACCCACCGCCTTGGCGCCTTCGACGTCTATGGCAGTTCGAACTTCTCCACCGTCCGCCCCAACGGCGCCACCACCCCCTTCGGCGGCCTCATGTCCGACCCCTTCGAGGTGCCCAAGGACCGCAGCGGCTACATGGTCCTCACGGGACTCCGCTACAACTTCCCCAATGACGAGCGCACCAAGCTCGGCTTCGAGTTCAACCACGGCAGCCAGTACTGGTTCAACTTTGCCAACGCCGCCGACGACATCATTGCTCCCAAGACCAACACCCGCGGCAACGTCTACGAAACCTATCTCACCCATCGCATCACCGACCGCTTTATCTTCAAGGCCGACTTCATCAAGTACGACTACAACTACTCAGGTTCCGGCTGGCACATCGGAGCACCCAAGAGATTGGACTCCACCCCCATCCTCGGCTTCCCCACCTATAGCGGTGCTTCCAAGGCGTCCGCGGGCCTGATCGCGCGATTCTAAGCTCTCTTTCTCTCTCATTCCCGGGGCCGTGCCTCCACGGCCCCCAATCGAAGTCCGTTTCACATTCTTGAGGTGCTTTGTGTCTACATCCAACCGTACTCTCCGAATCGTCGTGGGCGGGTTCTCCGCTTTGGTACTCACCACCCTGCTCTCCCTCGGCGCCTTCGCCGCCGCCAAGGGCAGTGAGGGCAAGGGCCGCTATTACTTCCGGCAGACCTGCAAGGACTGCCACACGAAGGGCGCCAAGGGCGGCGAAGTTACGCCGCTCACCAAGACGATGGCTCAGTGGTCCTCCTACTTCGTCAAAGGCCGTCACACCTCTGCCGAGCCGCTTGCCAAGCTGATGAATGAGCAGCAGTTGCTTGACATTCAAACCTTTCTCGTGAAGCACGCCGCCGATTCCCTTCAGCCGGAGACCTGCGGCAAGTAGTCTTTCCACCCACTGCCTGATGTCTGCAAGGCGTCGCCCGGAACGGCGCTCAGGTCCGTTCCGGGTATGCCGGGAGGCTCCCTATGTCTTTACTTCCGATTCCACGCCGGAGGTTCATCCAGATTGCCGGCGTAGGCGCCGCCGCTACCGCCACCATCGGGTGTGGCCGCCGGCCGGTCGCGAACCCGCAGCGGCAGGAGATAGCCACAACCTGCGAACTCTGCCCAAACAAGTGTTCGGTAATCGCCGTCGTCGAGGGCGGCATGATCCGGAAGCTCGATCCGAACCCGAAGAACCCCAAGTCGCGCGGCATGCTCTGTGCCCGCGGCAACGCCGGGCTCCTCCAGGTCTACGATCCGAAGCGCATCAAAAAACCCCTGATCCGCGCCGGCGCTCGCGGGGAAGGGAAGTGGCGCGAGGTGAGTTGGGACGAGGCTTTCGACTACACCGCCAACAAGCTCAAGGAGATTAAGCTGAAACACGGCCCGCAGGGCGTCCTCTGGTCCTCCACCGAGGCCTTCGCCGAAGTCTTTTTCAAAAACCTCGGCCTCGCCTTCGGCTCCCCGAACATCGTCCGCCACCCCACGCTCTGCCTCGCCTCCGTCAACCTCGCCTACTCCGTCACCTTCGGCGCCGTTCCTTCCTTCGACCTTCAAAACGCCAACTACGTCATCATGGCGGGTGCCAACCGCTTCGAGTCCTTCATCACTCCGGACACCATGGACTTGATCGACTCGACCATGAACCGGAAAACCCGCCTCGTCTACCTCGATCCCCGCTTCACCGTCACCGCTGCCAAGGCTGACGAGTGGTACCCCATCAAGCCCGGCTCCGACCTGGCTTTCATCCTCGCCTTGGTCCACGTCATCATCGCCGAGGGCCGCCACGATAAAGAGTTCGTCAAAACTTACTGCCAGGGCTTTGACCAACTCGCCGAGCATGTCAAGAAGTACTCGCCCGAATGGGCCGGGAACGAAACCGAGATCGCCGCCGCCAACATCGTTCGCATCGCGCGCGAGTTCTCCGATGCCGCGCCCCGCGCCCTCTTCTACTCAGGCCGCCGCTCCTCCTGGTACCGCAACGACTTCCAGATGCGCCGCGCCCAGGCTATCCTGAACGCCATCGTCGGCAACTGGGACAAGCAGGGCGGCGTGGTCCCTAACAGCAAAATCGCCCTCGGGGAGTTCCTCTATCTCCCGTGGGACGACCCCGAAGCCCCGCGCATCGACGAGATGGATAAGAACTTCCCGCTCGCCGCCAAGTCCGACGGCGCCTACCTCAAACTCCGGGAAAACGTGCTGGCTGCCAATCCCTACCCGGTGAAAGGCTGGATGATCTGCAAGCAGGATCCGCTCAGCGCACTGCCAGACCAGTCGAAAACCATGCGCATGGTCGAGCAGATGGACTTCATCGCCACCATCGACATCCAGATGAGCGACACCGCCTGGTACGCCGATGTCGTGCTGCCCGAATCCACCTACCTCGAGCGCCAGGATCCCGTTGAAGTGCTTGCCGGTATCTGGCCTGTCGTCGTCATGCGCCAGCCCGTCGTCAAGCCCGTTCACGATACCAAGCCCTGCCTCGATATCGTTCAGGGCATCGCCAAGCGGCTCGACCTGGGCATGTACTTCGACTACACCATCGACCAGTGGAACGAGGCTGCCGTCAAGGAACTCCCTCTCGATGCCCCCATGGACTACCTCCGCAACCACGGCGTCTACACGCCGCCGGGCGGGCCCAATTACGGCGCCACTCTGAATCCAGACCACCGCTTCGTCACCCAATCCGGCAAGATCGAGATCTTCTCCGACCGTCTCAAGGAGTTCGGCCACGACCCGCTGCCCGTCTACCAACCACCGGAACAGCCGCCCGCCGGCAGCTTCCGCATGCTGGTCGGCCGCAAGGCCTACTTTACCCACGCCAATTCGAGCAGCAACCCCTGGCTGCTCGATTTCGCCCCGGAGAACTTCCTCTGGATCAATCCGAAATCCGCCAGCCATGCCGGAATCGCCGACGGCGAACTCGTCGAAGTGTCCAGCAGCGCCGGTTCGGCCAAACTGCGGGCCAGGCTGACCGAGCACATCCGGCCCGACTGCGTGTCCATGCTGCACGGTTTCGGCAAGCGCTCGCAGTGGCTCACCCGCGCTTACAACCGCGGAGGCAACGACGCCGCCGTGCTTGAGAACGGCTGGGACGGCGTGTCCGGCAATGCCGCCATGCATGAAACGTTCGTGAAGGTCCGCAAGGCATGAGAGGGCTACTGTGAGCCAAAAACGTTACATCCTGGTCATCGATTCGCGCAAGTGCATCAACTGCAAGGCCTGCATTGTCGCTTGCCGCGCCGAAAACCGCGTGCCCCTCGGGCATAGCCGCGATCGCATCAACGAAGAGCGCCGCGGCTCCTTCCCCGTGCTCCTGGCCACCTTCGAGCCCGAGCAGTGCCACCACTGCGAAAACCCATCCTGCGTCCGCGTCTGTCCCACCGGCGCCTCTCACAGGCGCGACGACGGCATCGTGCTCGTCACCGATGACACTTGCATCGGCTGCCGTTATTGCATGGTCTCCTGCCCTTACAACGCCCGCTTCTTCCGTGAAGACCGCGGCGTGGTGGAAAAGTGCAGCCTCTGCTCGCACCGCCTGGATCGCGGCGAGTTACCCGCCTGCGTCCAAACCTGCCCGTCCAAGGTCCGCGCCTGCGGCGACATCGCCGATCCGGAAAGCGAGGTCAGCCGGTTGCTCGACAAACGGGAATACCGCGTCAAGAATCCGCAAACCGGCAACGCCCCGCAGATCTATTACCTGCTGTAGGAGTCAAACAGATGCCACACATCGAATGGGGTTTCCTGATCGTCAATTATCTCTTCCTCGGCGGGCTGTCGGCCGGACTCTTCTTCGTCTCTGCGTTCGCGCTCTACCTCCAGCAGAAGGATCCCGCCTACGAACGCCTCGCGCGTTACAGCGCCCTGCTTGCGCCCTGGCCCGTGGCCCTCGGCTCCTCCTTGCTGATCCTCGACCTCGGCAACTGGTACCGCTTCTACGTCCTTTTCCTGCACTTCCGCTGGCAGAGCCCCATGTCCATCGGCTCCTGGCTGCTCGTGCTCTTCACCGGCATCACCCTCGTCTACCTCTGGTCTTGGCTCCCGCAAGACCACAGGACCGGGTTGCTGCGCCGCCTGAAGCTTCCTCCTTCCCTGAACCGCGAGCTCTCCCATCTCCGCCCCCTGTTGGCGGCTATCGGCTTCCCTTTCAGCATTGGCGTCGCCATCTACACCGGCGTCCTGCTCGGCGCGGTCCAGGCCCGCCCTTTCTGGAACACGAATCTCGTCGCCCAGATGTTCCTCTTCTCGGCCCTCTCCTCCGGGTGCGCCGTGCTGATCCTCGTCCTCTCCCTCCGGCCCAAGCTGTTGGAACCGGCCCAGATCCGATTCCTCTACATGCTCGACATCTTCCTGATCACCCTCGAATTCTTCATCGTGCTGCCGTACCTGATTCATGGACAGCTCTCCGTGCAGGCGGTTCGCGATTCTTTGGAGCTGATCCTGGGCGGACCGTTCACCGTCGCTTTCTGGCTTCTATTCCTCGGCCTCGGGCTGCTGTTGCCGCTCCTGATCGAAATTTTCGAGACCGTCCCGGCCTTGTTCTCGAAGGCCGAGATCCACCATAACCGCCGGTTGGCCGTGCTCAATGCGGCCCTCGTGCTATTCGGCGGCTATATGCTGCGCTACATCTTCGTCTACGCAGGCCAGATCAGCGCTTTCCGCTAACCGTCCCGCCAACCATCTCCCGCTGCGTCGGGGGATGTCCGTCCCCCTTGTCCCCTACCCACTGAATGGTGGTGGGAAAGTCTGGGGATCATGGTGATACTATGCTGATAGGTGCATGGATGAGGACCGTAAACGAAGCAGACGTTGACCGGCAGCTCTATGACTTGCAGGCCCAGCTATGCAAGGCATTCGCTCATCCGGTGCGGCTTCAGATTCTGGACCTTCTCGCGAAGAACGAAATGCCTGTCTCTGAGCTTCAAGCTGAGGTGGGCGTTACGACGGCGAACATGTCCCAGCATCTCGCCGTGCTCAAATCGGCCGGAGTTGTCCGATCGCGGCGCGAGGGGAAGGTAATCTATTGCTCCCTCGCGATTCCGGAGGTCAAGCAGGCCTGCCACATCATCCGAAACGTCCTGCGGGCGAACCTCCGGATGCAGAGCAACCTGCTCATCTGATAAATACAGGGGGCGCGGTGGCATCGGCCGCCGCGCCCCTCTTTCTGCGTTTCCTTTTTCCCCTACCCCAGGCCGATGTGGCAGTCGTGCTTCAGCGCTTCCTGCTCCATCTCCCGGTACGCCCGGTTGCGCCGCGTCAGCTCGTCGAAGTCCACCAGGTGCGCGTCGAACTCCGGCCCGTCCACGCACGCGAATTTCACCTCTTCGCCCACCGTTACCCGGCACCCACCGCACATCCCCGTCCCGTCGATCATCACCGGGTTCACACTGGCATGCAGCTTCAGGCCCCACCCCCGCGTCGCCTCCGCCGCCGCCTTCATCATCGGAATCGGCCCGATCACGTGCCCTTCCGTGAACGTGCCCGGCCCGGCGATGCTCAGCAGCAACTGCACCACGTTCCCCGCGAACCCGTACGTTCCGTCGTCGGTCGCCCATTGGAGCACGTCCGCCACGCCCATCAGCTCTTCATCCAGAATCCGGTAGGAGTCCGACCTCGCCCCGCACAGCGCCGTCACCCGGCTGCCCGCTTCGTGGAACGCCTTCGCCACCGGCAGCAGCTCCGCCACACCCACGCCGCCGGCCATGCACACCACCTCCTGGCCCGTGTTGATCGTCGCCGGTTCGCCCAGCGGCCCCACCAGGTCGCATAGCGCCTGCCCCGGCTCCATCGCCACCGCTTCCTTCGTCGTCTTGCCGATCGCCTGGATCACCATCGTGATCGACTGCCGCTCGGCGCTCGAATCCACGATCGTCAGCGGAATCCGCTCGCTGCCCGCCAGCGGCCGGATGATGATGAACTGCCCGGCCTTCCATCTCTTCTGGATGCGCGGCGCCTCCACCTCCAGCAGCGTGATCTGCGGCGCCAGTTCCCGCTTGGCCAGAATCCGGTTCGTCATGCTTCCACCTCCTCGGGCTTCTCCACGCTCAATGCTTCGTGCATGGCCTTGGCCGCCGCCCGTCCGTCCTTCATCGCCAGGATCACCGTCGATCCGCCCCGCACCACGTCCCCGCCCGCGTACACCAGCGGCATCGACGTCTGCCCGTGATCGTCGATCACGATCTTGCCCCGCTTCGTGATCAGTTGCGGCGTCACCTTCTGCAGCGTCGGGTTCGGCGCCTGCCCGATGGCCGCCACCACCGTGTCCACCGGGATCCGGTACTCCGATCCCTTCACCGGCACCGGCGACCGCCGCCCGCTGTCGTCCGGCTCGCCCAGCTCCATCCGGATGCACTCCATCTCTCTCACGTAGCCGTTCTCGTCCCCGTATAGCGCCACCGGCGCCGACAGGAACTCAAAGTGCACGCCCTCTTCCTCGGCGTGCTCGACCTCTTCCAGTCTTGCTTTCAGTTCGGCCCGCCCGCGCCTGTAAAGAATGGTGGTTTCGCTGCCGAACCGCTTCGCCCACCGCGCCGCGTCCATCGCCGAGTTGCCGCCACCCACGATCACCGAGTGCTTGCCCACGCGCACCGGCGTCGGCGAGTCCGGAAACTTGAACGCCTCCATCAGGTTGATCCGCGTCAGAAACTCGTTGGCCGTATAAACCCCCACCAGGTTCTCGCCCGGGATTCCCATCATGTACGGCAGCCCCGCCCCCGTGCCGATGAAGATCGCCTCGTATCCTTCCTCAAACAGTTCTTCCAGCGTCGCCGTCTTGCCCACGATGAAATCCACCACGAACTCCACGCCCATGTTCTGCAGCCGCGCGATCTCCTCGTGCAGGATCTCCCGCGGCAGCCGGAAGTTCGGAATCCCGTAGGCCAGCACCCCGCCCAGCTTGTGCAGCGCTTCAAACACCGTCACCTGGTAGTTCAGCCGCACCAGGTCGTAGGCCGCGATCAGCGACGCCGGGCCGCTGCCCACCAGCGCCACCTTTTTCCCCGTCGGCTGCGGATAGCTCCCCGCCAGCTCCTTCATCCTCAGGCGCGCATGGTCCGCCGCGAACCGCTCCAGAGACCCGATCGCCACCGGATCCCACTTCTTCGCCACAATGCAGGAGTCCTCGCAGAACAGCTCGTGCTGGCACACCCGCCCGCAAACCCCCGGGAAGGGGCTCTGCTCGCTGATCACGTCGTGCGCCCCCTGCCAGTCGTTGTCCGCCAGCCGGGCAATGAACCTCTTGATGTCGATGTGCAGCGGACAGGCGTCCACGCAGGTGGGTTTGGCGCACTGCAAACAGCGCTGCGCCTCCACACTCACCTGCTCGGGCGTGAAGCCTAGTGCCACCTCTTCCGGTGTCCTGGACCTAACTTCAGCATTCAAAAGGGGTAACGCCTGCCTCGGCGCTTTGGGGTTGGGCTTGTATTTCGGTGGCTGCGCAGCCATATCACACTCCTACCAGCAATCCAGATTCCAAAATCCGGTTTTCGTGACGCCCGTCCCCCTCGCGCCGGGGTTACTTCCTCTTCGCGCTCCAGGCCATCTCCGGCGCCTGTCCGACCGTCTCCGTCGTGGCTCTCCCCTCTATGCTACCGCCGGAGTCCCTTCTTTTCACCCGCTACACCATCCCGCCCCCGCTCGCGCGGCTCCCGATCCATCCTGTGCTCAACTCATCCACGAACTTCACCCGGTCGCTCACCCCCGCCTGCTTCGCATTCGCGTTGGCCTCCGCAATCCGCTCCGGATTCAGGTCGTAGCCCATCCCCCGCGCCCCGAACTTCGCCGCCGCCGTCACCACGATGCGCCCGTCCCCGCATCCCAGGTCGATCACGAAATCCTCCGGCTGGATCCGCCCCAGCTTCAGCATCGCCTCCACTACCGCCGGCGGCGTCGGCACGTACGGCGCGTCTCCGCCGAAATCGTCGTAATATTGCGCCGCCGCCGGCCCTGCCATGCACGCCAGCCACAAAAACAAACAGATGGTTCGCCGCGTCATGGCGCACAGCCTAACATGGGCTAGTACCCGAGTACAGGGTCTTCCTTCCGTCCCCAATCGATCCCCTCCCCGTCTCCGGCCCCATCCCCCCGCAAACCAAGGGCTTTCCCTGAATCCGCCCGGCATTTCCACCTCTTGCCGCAGATCCACCAAAGATAGCTCTCCAAGGTCGTATGCCGTATGGCAATTGACCTTTTCGGTATTTCAATATCGCTTTTCATTCCACATGATTAGGGGTGGCCGTTCTTGATGGACGAGGAGCATCTCGCTATGTTTACTGCTTTCCGATTTGCACTGGCGGCAACCGCTCTCCTAGGGAGTTTGTCTTACGGGGGTACGTTCGGACGCCTGACCTCCGTCCGGGGCACTGTCTCCGACATTGCCATCGATGAGGGCCGCGGCGTCATCTACGCCGCCAACTACACAGCCAGCCGCATCGAGGTCATCGGCATCGGCTCCGGGGAGATCCAGAATTCGCTGCCCGTCCCCGCCCAGCCGTCCTCCCTCTCTCTCGCCGTCGACGGCCGCTTCCTCGCCGTCACCCACGCGTCCACTCTCCCCGGCGCCTTCAACGGCATCACCATCCTCGACCTCGCCCTCAATCGCCAGCAGTCCGTCGCCACCGCCACCCCCGCCCTCACCGTCTGCTTCGGCGTCTACAACCTCGCCCTCGTCGCCACCACGGACTCTTTCCTCATCCTCAATCCTTACTCCGCCGCCGGCTTCCCCCTCGTCACCCAACTGCCCGTCGTCATGGAGCAGATGCCCGTGCCCGCCGGCACCATGCCCCTCAATATCACCTGGGCCGCCTCCGGAGCCTCCGGCGACTCCTCCGTCGTCTACGCCCTCGTCGACACCGAAACGCCCTCTGAGGACCAATCCACCAGCTACCTCGCCCGCCTCAATCTCTACACCCCCTCGCAGATCGAGATCCAGCCGCTCTCCGCCGCACCGCCGCTCGGCCCCCGCGCCGTCAGCGTCGACGCCAACGGCGCCAACGTCCTGGCCGGCTGGGGCCTCTTCCGCTGGGCGCCCCGCTTCCTCATCAAGGCTCAACTGCCCAACGTCGACGGCAAATACCACCTCGGCTCCCATGCCTTCGACCCCCGCCGCAACGTCCTCTACGCCAGCGCCAGTAACACCGTGGCCGATCCCGCCGGCGCCGTCCTCCACGTCCTCGATCCCGACAACCTCACCGTCCTCGAGCGCGTCCGCATCCCGCAGGCCCTCGCCGGCCGCTCCGTCATCACCCGCGATGGCGGCTACATGGCCTCCGTCTCGCAAAGCGGCGTCATCTTCTTTGACCTCGACCGCCTCGCCAACGCCCCTCGCGTCCTGCCGTCCCAGGAAGACGTCCTCTTCAACACCGGCTTCTGCGACCGCCGCGTCGTCCGCACCACCATCGACGTCGTCGACCCCAACGGCGGCGCCACCGACTTCTCCATCTCCTCCACCGCCACCGCCGGCGTCCGCATCTTCCCCACCACCGGCATCACCCCCGCCCAGGTCACCATCGAGGTCGATCCCGCCGCCTTCACCAACAAGCAGGGCACCACCGCCGTCAATCTCGCCTTCAAGTCCAGCGCCGCCGTCAACGTCCCGCCCTCCCTCCGCGTCCTCGTCAACACCCGCGACGCCGACCAGAAGGGCGGCATCTACAACATCCCCGGCCGCCTCACCGACATCGTCTCTGACCCCTACCGGCCCCGCTTCTACGTCATCCGCCAGGACAAAAACCAGGTCCTCGTCTACAACTCCAACACCCTCCAACACACCGCCACCATGCGCACGGGCAATACCCCCGTCCACATGACCATGACCTCCGACGCCAAGTACCTGGTCGTGGGCAACGACAACTCGCAATACGCCAGCGTCCTCAACCTCGAAACCCTCGAGGCCGAGGACCCCATCGAACTCCCCATCGGCCTCTACGCCCGCTCCGTCGCCACCGCCGGTGACCAGCTCCTCGCCACCGCCCGCGCCGCCGATGGCGGCAACGCCCGCGTCCTCAAGCTCGACATCGTCAACCGCGTCGGCACCGCCATGGCCTCCCTCGGCATCTACTGCAACGAGATCCACCCCGACAGCGCCCTCATCTCCTCGCCGTCTTCCGGCACTGTCCTGCTGGCCCAACCCGGCACCGTCTCCTATAACGCCTGCCCCGCCTCCGGCCCCGCCCCCGCCGACAACCCGCCCATCCTCCTCTACGAAACCGCCTCCGGCACCTTCGTCGTCGGCCGCACCGACATCGAAGCCCCCGTCACCGGCGCCTTCGCCGCCCTCAGCGACGACTACTTCCTGATCGATAAGTACCTCCTCGATAGCGCGCTGGTCCCCAACACCACCCTCAACGCCGCCGCCGGCCGCTCCTCCGGAGCCCTCGGCCTCGACGAGGAGTTCTTCCGCGTCTCCGCTATGCCCGCCGGCCCCGGCTTCCTCGAGCGCATCCCCTACGGCGCCCCCGGCGCCGTCCGCGGCGCCCGGCTCTCTGAAGCTCCTCTCACCGTCGAGGACATGGCCGCCTGGCCGGACCTGGGCCTCCTCGGCCGCGCCTCGCTTGGCTTCACCCGCACCCTCGCCTTCTCCAGCTACCCCAAGCAGCTCCTGGTGCTCTCCGCTTCCGGCGTCACCGTCGTGCCCCCGAATTTCGACGCCGCCCTCGCCGCCCCCACCATCACCGCCATCGTCAACGCCGCCGACGGCCAGAACGGCGTCGCCCCCGGCGGCCTCATCCGCATCCAGGGATCCACGCTGTCGGCCTCCACTGAATCCGCCGGCTCCTCCTCCTGGCCCTCCATCCTCGGCGGCGCCTGCGTCACCATCAACGCCATCCCCATTCCGCTCTCCCGGGTCTCTCCCACCGAGATTACCGGCCAGCTCCCGTTCGCCGCTCTTGGGACGGGCGCCATCACCGTGCGCTCTGCCAACGGCGTCAGCAATACGTTCTCACTCAAGGTCCTGCGCACTGCGCCCGCGATCTTCCAGCTCCTCTACCCGGAGGCTGACCTCGTGGTGCCCATGGTGATGAGAGTGGCGAACGGCGAGCCGGTCACCTATGCCAATCCCATCCACGCCAAGGATGCGATTGAAATCTACTTTACTGGCGGCGGCCTCGTGAACGGACCCATCCAGCCGGGCACGCCGTCTCCCGCCGAGCCCGCGGGCACAACGCTGGCTCAATGCACGCTCACGCTGGGAGAGGAGACGCTCGAAGTGTCCTCCTGCGCACTGGTCCCCGGCTCGGTAGGAGTCTACCGGGCTACTGCCACAGTGCCCTGGTACATCAAGAGCGGAAACGAGGTGCCGCTGGTCGTCTCCCTCGGGGACGCTCCGGCCACCGCCAGCGTGCGCGTGCTAGGGAAGTGATCCGTCGCGAAAGGAGCCTCTCATGAGACCCGTCCTCACCGCCGTCCTCGCGCTTTCCTCCCTCTCTCTTGCCGCCTCCGCCCAGCAGTGGGAAGTCGGCGGCCTCGGCGGCTTCGCCTACACCCCCAAGTGGAGCGTCAAATCCGCCGCCGGCGGTGAGGCCGGCGCCGGCTTCAAGTCCGGCGGCGTCATCGGCGCCTGGGGCGCCAATAACGGGAAGCGCATCGGCGGCGAGCTGCGCTACCTTTACCGCTACGGCTCCGGCGAGCTCACCGCCGCCGGCGCCTCCCAGAGCTTCGGAGCCCACCAGCAGACCGTCACCTACAACGTCCTCTGGCACTTCGCCGGCCGCGGCGAAGCCGTCCGCCCCTACATCGCCTTCGGCGGCGGCGCCCGCTGGCTCCAGGGCGCCGGCCGCCAGGTCGCCGTCCCCCCCCTCTACCAGTACGGGGCCTTCGTCCAGGGCACCGAAGTCCAGCCCGTAGTGGACCTCGGAGTCGGCGTCAAGTTCCAAGCCGGCAACAACGCCG
>DAHVTI010000160.1 GCA_027324255.1 Bryobacterales bacterium
CACCGCCCCTCATACCGCGTCCGCTGCTCGAAGCTCAGCTTCAGCTTCTTGTCCGAGCTCTGCTCGAACCACTTCGGCACCTCTCCGCCGCTGTCCCACCACTGCCCCGCGCACGGCGCCGCCTGCGCCATCAGCGCGACCACAAGTCCCAGTAGTTTCGCCGTCCTCGTCTTCGTCGGTCTCACGCTTGGCCTCCGGTGCTCCCCTTTGCGAGGCGCCCTTCTTGCCATATCGGCGTTGTGGGGAAATGTTAGGAAAAAACTGGCCTGTTCAGTCCGCCAGCTTCGTCGTCTGGTGCGCCGCCAGCTTCCACGCCCCGCCCCGCTTCACCCACACGTGCATCATCATCAGGTGGTCGTCGAACAGCCGCTCGTTGCTCTTGCCGCTCATCCGCACCCACGACAAAGTCACCGCCGTCTCCCCGTGCAGCGCCACCTGCGACCGCTCGATCCTAACCACGTCGTACCTCTGCTTGCCTCCCCGCAGCCGGTCGATGTACTCCTTCTTCGTCTCCACGATCCCCGTCGAGTGCGCGTAGATCAGCCCGTCGTCGAAGATCCGCTCCAGCCCCGCCACGTCGCGCCCCCGCACCGCCGCGGCCCACCGCGCGTCCGCCTGCCGGACCTCTGCTTCCGCTGGCGGGGCGGCCGCCTGCGCAGCCGCCGCCAAAAACATCACACACGCAATCTGTTTCAGCATCACGCGCCCAGCCTTTCCAGGTACCGCACCACCGCGTCGATCCCGCCGTAGAAATTCGGCACGTGGAACTTCTCGTTCGGCGAGTGCAGGTTGTCGTCCGGCAGCCCGAAGCCCATCAGCACGCTCGGCATCCCCAGGTGCGTCTGGAAGTGCCCCACAATCGGTATCGACCCGCCGCTGCGGATGAACACCGTCTTCTTCCCCCACACTTCTTCCATCGCGAGCGCCGACTCCCGGATGTACGGGTTGTCCGGGTTCACCAGCGACGGCCCTGCCCCGTGCAGGAACCGGTACTCCGCCTTCACTCCCTTCGGCGTGGCTTCCGCAATCGCCGCCTTTAGTTGCTCGATCGCCTCCTCCGGCCTCTGGTCCGCCACCAGCCGCATCGAGATCTTCGCCACCGCCCGCGCCGGGATCACCGTCTTCGCGCCTTCGCCCACAAAGCCGCCGCGAATCCCGTGCACCTCGAACGTCGGCCGCGCCCACGTCTTGTCGAACACCGAAAATCCCGGCTCGCCCGTGATCGCCGTCGCCCCGATCTCTTTCTCCAGGTACTCTTCCTCGTTGAACGGCAGGCTCGCCCACGCTTCCTTCTCCGCCGGCGCCGGCTCCACCACTCTGTCGTAAAACCCGGGAATCAGAATGTGCCCGTCCGCATCCTTCAACCCGCACAGCATCTCCGCGATCGCCATGATCGGGTTCGGCGCCGCGCCCCCGTACACGCCCGAATGCAGGTCCTGCCGCGCCGCCTCCACGTGCAACTCGCCATAGATAATCCCCCGCAGCCCCGTGCAGATCGACGGCAGCCCCGGCGCGAACATCTCGCTGTCGCAGATCACCGCCGCGTCCGCCGCCAACTGCGCCGGCTTCTCGCCCACGTACCTCTCAATCGCCTCGCCCCCGCACTCTTCTTCCCCTTCGATCAGGAAGCGCACGTTCACCGGCAGCTTCCCGTCGCGCCGCATCAGCCACTCCACCGCCTTGACGAGGATCCACGTCTGCCCCTTATCGTCCGTCGCCCCGCGCGCATAGATGTTGTTGTTGCGGATCTCGGGCTCGAACGGCGGCGAATTCCACTCTTCCAGCGGATCGGCCGGCTGCACGTCGTAGTGCCCGTATAGCAGCAGCGTCGGCTTGCCCGGCGCCCCCAGCCATTCGCCGTATACCAGCGGGTGGTTGGCGCGGTGGATCTGTTCCGTCCGCGTCATCCCCGCCCGTTTCAGCGCCGCTTCCACGTATCCGGCGGCCCGCTCCATGTCCGGCTTGTGCTCCGGCAGCGTGCTGATGCTCGGGATTCTCAGCCACTCGATCAGTTCGTCGAGCGCTTGTTTCTTGAAGCTTTCCATTTCAGGCATGAATCCAACCTCTCGACAGCCAGAATATTCTTTTTCCGCGCCCCTGTGCTCTCCTCCATGCCTGCCAACCGTCTCATCCACGAAAAAAGCCCCTACCTCCTCCAGCACGCCCACAACCCCGTCGACTGGTTCCCCTGGGGCGAAGAGGCCTTCGAAAAGGCGCGCGCCGAGGACAAGCCCATCTTCCTCTCCGTCGGCTACTCCACCTGCCACTGGTGCCACGTCATGGAGCGCGAGTCCTTCGAGAACCCCGCCATCGCCGACCTCCTCAACCGCCACTTCGTCTCCATCAAGCTCGACCGCGAAGAGCGCCCCGACATCGACCGCGTCTACATGACCTTCGTGCAGGCCACCACCGGCAGCGGCGGCTGGCCCATGTCCGTCTGGCTCACGCCCGGCCTCAAGCCCTTCTATGGCGGCACCTACTTCCCGCCCGACAACCGCTACGGTCGCCCCGGCTTCTCCCACGTCCTCACCCAGCTCGCCCAGGCCTGGCGGCAACAGCGCGAGAAAATCGATACCTCCAGCCTCGAAATCACCGCCCAGCTCGAAAGCTACACCCAGGTGGCGCCCGCCGCCTCGCCCATCGAGCCCGGCGCGCTCGAATCCTGTTACAACAACTTCCGTCGCAACTTCGATTCCCGCCACGGCGGCTTCGGCGGCGCGCCCAAATTCCCCCGCCCCGCCGTCCTCCAGTTCCTCTTCCGCTACTACCACCGCACCGGCGAAGACGAAGCCCGCGACATGGCCCTCTCGACGCTCCGTGAGATGGCCCGCGGCGGCATGTGCGACCAGCTCGGCGGCGGCTTCCATCGCTACTCCGTCGACGAGCGCTGGTTCGTCCCCCACTTCGAGAAGATGCTCTACGACCAGGCCCAGCTCGCCCAGAGCTACCTTGAGGCCTTCCAGATCACAGCGGATCCCGCATACGCCCGCGTCGCCCGCGACATCTTCGACTACGTCCTCCGCGACATGACCCATCCCGCCGGCGGCTTCTACTCCGCCGAGGACGCCGATAGCGTCATCGATCCCGCCCATCCCCACGACAAGGGCGAAGGCGCCTTCTACATCTGGTCCCAGGCCGAACTGAACGAACTCCTCGGCCCCGCCCGCGCGGAACTCTTCTCCAACGCCTACGGCGCCCGCCCCGCGGGCAACGTCGAAAACGATCCCCACAACGAGTTCGCCGGCAAAAACATTCTCTTCCAAAATGTTCCGGTCGGCCCGAATGACTCCGCTCTCGACGAGTGCCGCCGCATCCTCCTCCACGCCCGCGCCGCCCGCCCCCGCCCCCACCTCGACGACAAGATCCTCACCTCCTGGAACGCCCTCATGATCTCCGCCTTCGCCAAAGGCGCCCAGGTCCTCCACGAGCCCCGTTACCTCGAAGCCGCATCCCGCGCCTTCGACTTCCTCTCCACCCATCTCTACGATCACAACGCCGGCCACCTCCGCCGCCGCTGGCGCGACGGCGCCGCCGCCATCGACGCCT
>DAHVTI010000340.1 GCA_027324255.1 Bryobacterales bacterium
GTGGTCCGTCGCCCCGAACACCGCCACCGTCGGCACGCCCAGCGCGGAGGCGATGTGCATCGCCCCCGAATCGTTCGTCAGGTACAGCCGGCACGCCGCCGCCAGGTCGATGAACTCGCTCAGCGTGGTCTCGCCCGCGAAGTCGTGCACGCGAATCCCCTGGCTCCCGATCGCGCTCGTCACCCCATCGCACAACTCCCTTTCTCCCGTCGAGCCGAACACCGCCACCGCCGCGCCCTGCTGCCGCGCCAGCAGCACCGCCGCTTCCGCAAAGCGGTCCGGGTACCACCGCTTCGCCGTCCCGAACGCCGCCCCCGGGCTCACACCGATGACTCCCCCTGAGAAGCCCATCTCCGCATACCGCCGCAGCCCCGCCTCGCGCGCCCGCGGCGCGCAATCCAGCCGGATCGCATCACTCTCCGGCAGCTTCCCGATCACCCCCGCACGCCGCAGCAGCTCCAGATAGTAGAACCGCTCGTGCCGCGGCAGTTCGCCCGCCTTCGGCACCGTCACCGCGCGCGTCAGCAGCAACCCCCGTCCGTCGCGGTGGTAGCCGATGCGCACCGGAATCCGCGCCAGCCAAGCGATCAGCGCGGCCTCGAACGCGTTCTGCAGCAGCAGCGCGCAGTCGAACCCCCGCCCGCGCAGTTCCTTCGCCCTGGCCCACTTCGCGCCCAGGTCCTTCGCCCCGCGTCCGCCTTCCAGTAGCATCACCGAATCGGCGAACGGCTCCCGCCGGTACAGGTCCGCCACCCACGGCCGCGCCAGTATCGTGATGTGCGCCTTCGGATAACGCTCCCGCAGCGCCCGCAGCGCCGGCAGGCACATCACCGCGTCCCCCACCCAGTTGGTGGCGCGGACCAGGATGCGGGAGAACTCGGGAAGCGGGCGAGGTGGGGCCATCTGGGCCATGACGACGAGAACTTTGAGCGTAGCACGCCGCCCCCGCCGTCACCCGCTCTGCTGCTGCCGCTAGAAGATCAGCTTGCCGCCAAACGTCAATTGCCGCTGCCCGTGACCCTTCTCCGCCGTCACCGTCCCAAACGCCGTGTTGGTCGGGGCCGTGTTGGGCGCGGCGAACTGCACGTGGTTTAACGTGTTGTAGGTCTCGATCCGGAACTGCGCCGTAAAGCGCTCCTTGATCCTCACGTTCTTGAACAGCGAGGTGTCGAGGTTGTTGATGCCGTCCGCCCGGATTCCCGTGAAGCGGGTGCCCAGCGCCCTGATGTTGTTTGCCAGCGCCTTGGAGTTGCTCTTCTCGAATCCCGCGTTCGTATTGAACCACTGCGTCGGATACCGCTCCGAAATCGGCAGCACGATGTCGTGGAGGTTCCCGTAGAAGGTCACATTGCCGAAGCCCAGCGCGTTGCCGGACTGCCCCTCATACCAGGACTGCAGTTGCCACCCGCCGGTCAGGTTCTCCAGCAATCCCGGCATGGACGCCCCAAACCGGCGCCCCTTGCCGAAAGGCAGCTCAAAGATGCCGCTGATGGTGAAGCGCTGCGGGAAGTCCAGGTCGGAGATGACGTGCTCCGGCGCCGGATCTGTCGGGTTGAGGTAGGCCGTGGCTTCCATGAACTTCGACCACGTGTATGCCGCCTGCACCGTAAATCCGCCCGAAAGCCGCTTCTCGAAAACCGCCTGCAGGCTGTGGTACCACGATGTGCCCGCGGGTTGAGTGTTGGTGACGTCGCCGAAGTGCGGGAACGGCTTGAGGAGGTTGCTTTTCGCCGTGCGGTTGCTGGCCAGGCCCGTGCCCAGGAACTCAGGCACGCCGTAAAACGGGCTCGTGACCTGGGCGGAAAGGTAGTCGATCACCGGCTGGTCCCGCACTGCTGAGGTGGACAGGTATTGCCGCGGGATGGGGTTGAAATTCGTCGAAACGCCCAGCGCCGTACCGCGGTTGCCGACATACTGCACCTCCAGCGCGCTCCGCCAGCCCAGGCTCTGCTGCACGCCGACGGACCAGCGCTGCATATAAGGCACCCGGTTCTTCACCTGGAAGAACGAGACGCCCCGCCCGAGGAAGGTGCGCAGGCCCTGCCCGGACCCCTGTGGCCGGTCGATGCCGTCGGGGAATGGATTCGCAAGCGTGGCGCGGAACGTCAGTCCGTTGTCGTTCGACGGGACGATGTTTGTCGGCTGGTTGAAGCCGCCGAGATTGGTGCCTTCGCGGTCCGCGCCGCCCTGCGTGAAGAAAAAGCCGTAGCCCGACCGGATCACCGTGGTCCGGCCCAGACTCCACGCGAGGCCGATGCGCGGCATGAAGTTGTTGCGGTCGGAGTTCCACAGGGCGCGCGGCTGGCCGTTCACACCGGCGAACGTCAGGCCCCCCATCGTCGAAAACTGCGCCACCGGCACCTCCGGCAGCGGGTTCTTCGCGTAGTTCGCCTTCACCACGTCGCTCACGGGACTGGCCACTGCGAAATCGAAATCCCGCAGGCTGCGGTTGTAGCGCTCCGTGATGGGGCTGTCGTACTCCCACCGCACCCCCAGGTTCAGCGTCAGGTTGCGCGAAATCCGCCAGTCGTCCTGCACGAACAGCGCCTGGAAGCGGCTCTGCTCGGCTGCGGAGTCGTTGACGTTCACATACCCCCCCGTCGGGAAACCCAGCAGCAGCGACGCCAGGCCCTGGCCGATCGGCGCCACTGGCGAGTTGTCCAGCGGGCCCCGCGTCCATGTCCTGCTTGCGTCGATGCGCGGCGACACGTTGCCGAAATTCTTGTTCGACTCCCTGTATACCCGCAAGTCGCCGCCCATGCGGAAGCTGTGGTTCCCCGACATCCGCGTCAGCGTGCCCTGGTAGCTCTGGTAGGCCCGTGTGCGGGGATTGCCGCCCGTCGTCGAGAGCTGCGCGAACGCCCCCTCGTCGGTGTAGAGCATGGGGAACGCCAGCCCCTCCGGCTCCGCCAGGCGCGTGATCTGATCCACCAGTGCCTTGGAGAAGCCCAGAGTTGTGATGTCGAATCCGCGGCTCTGGGGATACGTGTTCGGCGCGAAATAGGTGAACCCCGCGCGCAGGTTGAGCAGCAACTGCGGGTTGATGACGTAGACGTCGTCGATGACAGTCGAGAAATTCTTCTGCGATGTGACGTTGCCCACTGCAATCGTCGGCAGGGTCTGCACGCCGGTGATGTAGTCGGTCCAGTTCACGCGGCCAAACAGCCGGTGCTTCTCGCTGATATTGTGGTCAATCCTCGACACGAAGCCTTTGTAGTCTTTGGGTTCCTTCTGGACGCCGAAGTAGTTCTGCCGGCCGTCTGCCGTCCCGGCCGTGTTCGCCGCCGGATAGTAGGACACGATCTTCTGCGCAATCGGGTCCAGCCGGCTCGCCGGGATGATGTTGCCCGGCAGCGGCTTGCGCGAGAACCTGCCGTTCGATGCGGCCGCGATGGTCAACGGGTCGTAGATCTGATAGAGGCTGCCGACCCCCAGCAGCGCGGAAAAATCGCCCTTCCGCTCGGCCTCCGCCGGTACCGTCGCAAAAAACGTCGGCTGGCGGTTAATCTTCAGCCCCTCGTAGCCGAACGTCCAGAAGCTGCGGTTGCGGCCATCGTAAATCCCCGGAATCCTCACCGGGCCGCTGGCCGTCGCGCCCCACCGCTGGTGCAGCCACCCCGGCGCCGCCTGCTGCCTCTTCTCGTCCGTCAACGGCCCTGTCGCCGGATTATACAGCCAGCCGTTCGAAAACCACGGCACCGCCCGGATCCGCGAGTCGTTCAGGTAACCCGTCCCGTGAAACTCGTTCGTCCCCGACTTCATCGACACGTTCACCACCGCTCCGGCCGACCGCCCGATCGTGGCGTCGTAGTTGTTCGTCTGCACCTTGAATTCCTGCACCAGGTCCTGCGGCGGAGAATAGGCCGAACTGGTGCCCTGCATGTTCGGAACGCCATCCAGCGAGGCCTCGGTGTTTCCGCCCCGGACGCCGTTCACAATCACGCCGGTCGCCCCGCCCAGGTCCGTCGGATTGCCGGCGCTGTGGCCTCCTGACACCACCACACCCGCCGACAGCCGCGTCAGGTACATCGCATTACCGCCCACCACCGGCAGTTCCTTCACCCTCCGCTCGTCCATCATCATTCCGCTGGAAGCCGTGGCGGTTTCCAGCATCGGCGTCTCCGCGCTCACCGTGATGGTGTCCGCCACTGCGCCTACCTGAAGCGGAAAATCGAGCGTCAGCCGGTCCGCCGTCCGGATCTCGATGTTCTCCCGCACCGCCTTGGCGAAGCCCTGCATCTCCGCCGTCACCCGGTAGCCCCCGGGAATCAGGTAGGGGATTTCGTAATTCCCCTCCTGGTTGCTCAGACCGGAAACCTGCGTTTGCGTGGCCAGGTTCAACGCGGTCACCTTGCAGTTGAAAACCGCGGCTCCTGATGGGTCTGTCACCCGTCCCAGGATCCATCCGCGGGATTCCTGCGCCTCCGCGGCCATCCATGCGGCGGCGAAAACTACGCACCACTTCAAACAGTTCATACCCAACCTCCAAGTTGCCGCAGCATATCACAGATCCTATCTTTCGATAACGACCAAACTCTTGGCGTCCTCTAGTCCAATCCTCAGACGCCAATCCACCCGCCTCCGTGCCAGAGTGGCTCTCGGCGGACTGCGGTATGGGCCTGTGCCCTGCCTTCTGCCTTTGAGAGATGATTGCGTGAGACTCTTCCTGCCTCTCCTCCAGGCTCTCGCGGCTCCCGCAGCCGACCTGTGTGTGAGCACCCGCGGAGACGACGTCGCCCGCCGCGCCCTCCGCCAGGCCTGGCGAAAATCACACTGCCCCACTACCGTCCACTGCCGCGCCGGCACTTACTACCTGCCCGCCACTGTAGGCTTCACTCCCGAAGACTCCGGCACCGCCGCGACGCCTATCGCATACATCGCCGAGCCCGGCGAAACCGTCGTCCTCAGCGGAGGCACGCGTCTCCGCATCGAGTGGCGCCCCTATCGCGACGGCATCCTCCAGGCCCACGTCCCGCCGGGCCTCACCACCGACCAGCTCTTCGTCAACGGCCAACGCCAGCCCATGGCCCGCTATCCCAACCGCGATCCCCACGCCCGCTACTTCGAGGGCTGGGCCGCCGGCACCGCCAGCAAAGCCCGTGCCGCCCGCTGGGCGAATCCCCAAGGCGGCTTCCTCCACGCCATGCACTGCCACATGTGGGGCGGCTTCCACTTCCAGATCACCGGCAAGGACCCCAGCGGCGAGCTCACCATGATCGCCGGCACTCCGGACTCCAACCTGCCCCTCCTCGACCCCGTGAAAAAAACCGTTCTGCGCAACAACCGCTGGCGCTGCGATCACGGCTGGGACATCGATCTCGACGACGGCTCGTCCAACTACGAAATCGTCAACGACCTCTGCCTCCGCGGCGGCCTCAAGCTGCGCGAAGGCTTCT
>DAHVTI010000174.1 GCA_027324255.1 Bryobacterales bacterium
CCTACTCCGTGCTGTAGTTGATTTCGAGCTTCTTCACGGCCTGGGCGGCGGCCCACAGGACCAGGGCCGTCACGGCCAGCAGGCCCAGCACGGACACCCACACCGAGGCGGGGGCCGCAGGGGCGAGAATGAGCTTGAGCAGGGCCGGCGTGTCGCTGTCGAACGGGGCCGGCACCGGGCACATCGACTGCAGGTAGTAGAGCACGCTGAGCTGCTGTAGGATGTCCGGCAGGAAGCCATTGATACCCTCCCACGCCAGCAGCACCGCGGCCGGGATGATGGGGTTGCGCAGCAACAGCCCGGCGGCCAGGAAGACGCTGCCGTAGCCCACGCAGCCCATGGCGGCCGCCAGGGCGTAACGGAGGGCATGTTCGAGCCCCGGCCCCTGCCAGTAGGCCTGGACCTCGACCGCGCTGTGGGGCCACAGCACGGCAAAGAAGCACAGCAGCGCGCCGCCGGTGAAGATGACGCTGGAGGCCACCAGGCCCGCCAGGTACTTGCCGGCCAGCAGCACCTCGCGGCGCGCGGGGGCGAGGAACCAGAAGTGCAATGTCTTGTCGAGCATCTCGCCGCGGAACAGGTTCATGAAGATGCCGAGGCAGCCGAAGAAGATGGCCAGGCGGAGATAGAAGAACTGGAAGACGAAGGCAAAGATGCTGCGGTCCTCGCGGAAGTCCATCATCTGGCGGAGGCGGGAGTCCTTCAGCATGCCGTTCTCGAAGCGGAGGTCGGCGCGGCGCGAGCCGTCCCAGTACATCAGCCGGCGGTGCCGGGTGACGGTTTCCACCACCACGCGCTTGCCGCTCCTGGCTTGTTCCGTCTCCTCGTCCGGATCGTCGCGGCGCCGCCGGGTGAACTCGTAGTCCTCCTGCGGCTTGCCGAGCTGGGCCACGACTTCCTTGTCGGTCATGCCCGGCTTGATGGCGTCGAGAGCAGCCGGGGCCACGACGCCGCGGCTGTCGAAGCGGTCCTGTCGCACCTTCATCTCCAGGCCGTGGCCGATGAAGATGACGGAGGGGAACAGCGCCAGCAGGTAGACCCAGAAGGCGCGCTTGGAAAAGAACGCGCGGCGCATCTCGACGCTGGCGATGGTCCAAGCCTGGCGGGCCCGGAAACGGGTGGTCATCGGCCGCCTCCAATCAGGTATTCGTAGAGCGCGTCGACGTTCTCGTCGGCGGGGACGACGCCGTCGATGGCGTGGCCGGCGAGCGCGATGCGGGACAGGGCGCGGGAGAACTCCTCGCGGTTCTTCGTCAGCACCAGCAGGCCGAGGCGGTCGTCGTTGAGCCGCACTTCGGTGACGTGGTCCTCGTTGAACAGCAGGGAGGCGATGCGGGAGGCGTCGCGGCAGCGGACGATGAACTGGCTGGGGTGCTCGCTGATCTCGTCGCGGACACCGCGGATCTCGCCTTCGGCGACGATCATGCCGTTCGCTATGAGGATCACCTGGTCGCTGATGACGTCCACTTCCTGGAGCACGTGGCTGGAGAGGACGACGTGGCGGCCTTCGGCGGCGTAGCGGCGGAAGAGAGAAATGGTTTCGGCGCGGACGAGGGGGTCGAGGCCGTTGAGCGGCTCGTCGAGGACGAGCACCTGCGGGTCGTGGGCGATGGCCTGGGCGAGGCGGACGCGCTGGCGCATGCCCTTGGAGTAGCCGGCGACGCGGCGCGAGGCGGCCTCGGTGAGGCTCACCTGCTCGAGCGCGGCCCAGGCCTTGCGCTCGGCTTCCTGGCGCGAGTAGCCGAACAGGAGCAGGGCGGTGGTGACGAAGTCGAAGCCAGTGGCCCAGCGCGGTGCGGCGTCGAACTGCGTGGCATAGCCGGTGATGCGCATCAGGTGCTCGGGGTCGCGGGGCGAGAGGCCGCGCACGGAGATGCTGCCGCGGTCCGGGTGGATGAGGCCGCACATGAGGTTCATGAGCGTGGTCTTGCCGGAGCCGTTGGGGCCCACCAGGCTGGTAATGCCCGGCGGGATGCGGAGGCTGACGCGGTTGACGCCGAGCACCTCGCCGTAGAACTTGGAGACTTCGTCGAACAGGATCTCCGGGGCGCTCACGAGATCACCTCCACGGGGCGCAGCTTGCGCTCGAGCACGAGGGCGAGCAGGACGACGATGAGCGCCAGCGCGGCGGCGCTGGACCAGAGGTCCATGCCTACGGGGATTTCCACGCCTAGCAGGCCACACCAGACGCTGTGCGCGGCCTTGGCCGGATTGAGGATGTTGCCCCATTCCACCCGGAAGACGCCGTTCACCATCGCCGCCGCCCCGGCGAGCAAGAAGAAGAAGCCGAGGATGAGGGCGCCGGCGATGAGCCGCCACTTGACGTAGGCGGAGCTGGCCAGGGCGACCATACTGACGATGAAGATCCACAGCAGGAAGCCGGCCGCGAGGCCCCCGCCGAGGTGCCAGTTGTTGGCGAACCAGCCCGCCGGGGCCATGCCGACCTGCATGCCGAACAGGGCCAGGCCGGGCACCCAGGTGACGAGCGAGAGCATGCCGACGAGCGTCGTCATGCGGGCCAGGACGTAATCCACCCGGGTGAGGGGGCGGCTGAAGTAGAGGGGCAGGGCGTTGTTGGCGAGGTCCGGCGCGATGAGGCCGGGGCCCGCGAGGGCGGCCAGCAGGATGCAGAACGCCGATTGAACGTCCATGAAGACCAGGAAGAACCTGCCGTCGATGGCCAGCATTTTGCTGAAGCCGCCGTCGAGTCCGGACCACAGCTCGGCGTGGTTGGAGATGTAGATGAACACGGCGCAGAGCAGGGGCCAGAGGCAGCTCACCGCGAGCAGGACGATCATCAGGCGCTGCTGGAAGAGGCGCTCCCAGGCGAAGCGGGGCAGGGCGAGCACGCGGGTCCAGTGGCCCGTGACGGGGCCGCGGTAGCGTTGATATCCGCGTTTATAGACGGCCATTGACGCCCACCTCCTCGGCGGCCGCGGCGGCCTCGCCGGGCGTTCTCTGAATGTGGCCGACGGCCTTGAGGAAGATCTCCTCGAGGGTGTCGCGGCGGTGGGTGAGCTTGCGGACGTTCAGGTTTTCCGCGGCCAGGAGCTTCCACAGCCCGGCGACGTCGAAGTTGGCGGGGAGGACGATGCGCCAGCGGCCGCCGCCTTCGCTGACGCCGTCGGCGCCGGTGTCCTGGAGGGCGTTGATCAGGTTGGCGTCGTCGCCGGAGACCTCGAGTTCGACGAAGCGCTTGTTGGAGCGGCGTTCGGCTTCGAGGTCGGCGTGGTGGACGACGTTGCCGTCCTTCATGATGACCACTTCGTCGCAGACTTCCTCGACGTCGCGCAGGAGGTGGGAGCAGAGGACGACGTTCATGCCGTGCTGCTCCTTCATCTCGCGAACGAGCTTGAGCATGCGCTGGCGGGCGGCGGGGTCGAGGCCGTTGGTAGGCTCGTCGAGGATGACGAGTTCGGGCCCGTGGACGATGGCCTGGGCGAGCTTGGCCATCTGCTTCATGCCGAGGGAGTAGGTGCCGATGGTGCGGTAACGGGCCTCGCCGAGGCCGACGTGGAAGAGGGTCTCGTGGGCCTTTTCGAGCGCCGTTTCGCGGGGCAGGCCGCTGAGCTCGGCCATGAGGCGGAGGAAGGAGACGGCGGTCATGCTGGCGATGAAGGAGTCGCTTTCGGGCATATAGCCGATGCGCTCGCGGACGGCGCGCTGGTTGTGGTGGCAGTCGAAGCCGAGCACTCGGGCGGAGCCGGCCATCGGCTTGTGGAAGCCGAGCAGGGTCTGGATGAGGGTGGACTTGCCGGCGCCGTTGGGGCCGAGCAGGCCGATGGCCTTACCGGAGCCCGAAACGCCGAGCCGGCAGGAGATGCCCAGGAGGATCTCCCGCCGGCCGAGTTTCACTCGCAGGTTGTTCAGTTCAATGACTGGCGCTGCCATGAGTAGCCTTTGCCGTTTTTTTCAACTGGGCCTTGCTTTCGGCGCCGCCGGCCGCGCCGGCCATCATGGCGTCGAGAACCAGGCTCGTTAAACGAGTACGACTGGCGGCGCGGATTCGTTCCGTTTCACCGTTGAAAGCCACCAGAACGGGCTCGCGCTTGGCCACCAGATTCTTGAGGGCGGGGTACGGCAGGGCGTTGACCACGTCGGCCAGCGCGCCCTGGACGTTCACCCAGACGAAGCCGGAGGGGTGGACGCCGGTGGAGGCGGGCATCTGCCGGGTGAAGGCGGCGGTGCGGACCAGCGGGAAGCCGCCTTCGCGGGTGGCGATGGCGCGTTCGACGAGGGCGCGGTCGGCGCCGGCCACCATGTAGCCGGAGTGGTGGGTCCAGGTGAAGGACAGTCCGGCGACGTTGGCGCGGATGGTGTTCCAGGCGCGGCCGTTGACGGTCTCCTGGACGAATTCGAGCTTGCGGGCCTGGTCTTCGGGCTGCAGTTCGCCGTTGTAGACGTCCACCATGCGGCGCAGGACGGAGTCGAGCGTAGCGGGCTTATAGACCTCGACGGCGGCCACCCAGCCGGGGATGGGGATGGCGGGGCGTTCGACGGCGGCGGCGAAGTCGGTGCCGAGCGAGGCGGCGATGTCGTCGCCGAAGCTGACGCCGAGCTTGTCCTCGGCCTTCTTCAGCTCTTCGGCGGCGCCGGGCTTGAGCTTGGTGGCCTGGGCGAGGATTTCGTCGAAGAGCTGGCGCGGCTCGCGGGTGGAGGCGGAGAAGACGAGGGCGGCATCGCTGGAGATGTACTCGGCGGCGCCGGAAGCGCCGGCGGGAGCGAGCCAGGAGGCGAAGCCGGTGCGGGGGCCGGAGAAGGCCAGCAGGGCTTCGTTCTCTTCGCCGGCGGGGGTGGCGCGCTGCTCGAAGAAGACGTACTTGACGCCGCCGATGGCGGCGGCGGTGGCCGGCGGGGCGCCGGCATCGCGCAGGCCGCTCATGTCGAGGCCGACGAGCCAGCCGGCGCCGCGCTGGTAGTGCGTGGTGATCTCGGCGGCGAAGGGCGAAGAGGCGCCCTGGCCGGCGTTGGCGAGGACCCAGTCGAGGTGGGCGGCCGAGTCGCTGAAGGTGAGCAGCGTGTCGCTGACGCGGTAGAAGCCGGGCATCTCGCCGACGGGCAGCAGGCGGGTGAGGGCCTGCTTGAGGGCGTCGGCGGAGCCGGGCTTGACGGCGGCGAGCAGCACGGGGATGCGCTCCTGGCCGTTGCGGGCGAGGGCGAAGACCATCTCGTCGCCAAGCAGGGGGGTGACGCCCTGCAATTGATCGATGGCTGCGCGCAATTGGCGGGAGGGCTCCGACGTCCACCATTCCTGGAAGACGGGGCTTTCGCCGGCCCGCTGCTCGGCCAGGCGCACGGCCTCGCGGATGGTGTCGTTGAGGTTGGGGGCGGCGGCGTAGACGGTGATGCCGGGGGGCAGGGCGGAGAGCAGGGCCGCCTGGGTGCGCAGCGGCGCGCCGGGCAGGGCGGCGAGCTGTTTTTCGATGGAGGCGAACTCGCCGAGCAGAGCGATGTACTTCCCGGAGTCCTTGCTCCATTCGATGGTCTGCTTGACGGTGACGCCCTGTAGGGCGGGCGTGGAGGCGGCAGTCTGGCCGGGCTTCAGGAGAGAAGTGCCGCTGGGCTGGGCGACTTCGACCGAGCCTTCGACGACGGAGACGACGGAGCCGGTGAGGCCGGTGGAGACGGCGAAGACGGTGCCCTTGACGCTGGCCGTGGCATCGCGGGTGGCGACCATGAGATGGCCGCGCTTCTGTTTGGCGGCCTGCACGATGACGTCGCCGCGGTTGAGGTGGACGGTCTGACCGCTCCAGGCGGCGTGGACGAAGAGTTCGGTGCGCTCGTTGAGCTCGACGGCGGAGCCGTCGGCGAGGCGGAGGACGGCGCGGGAGCCGGGGGCGGTGCGCACGACCTCGCCTTCGGCGAGCGTCTGTCCGGCCTGGAGCGCGCCTTCGGGCAGGCGGTACAGTTCGCCGGCGACCATCTCGACGGTGGCGCGCGGGCCGGAGGGGGCCAGCAGGTTATCGATGCGGCCGCGGCCGGCGTAGAGGGCCACGAGGGCGATGCCGGCGGCGATGGCCCAGCCGCGATACCGCTGGAGGACGCCGGCGTGGCGCTGCGGCATGGCGACGACCTTGCGCTCGCCGCGCATCTCGGCGAAAGCCTTGCGGCATTCGGGGCAGCGGGCGAGGTGGTCTTCGAGCAGCATGCGCTGGCTGCCGGAGAGCCGGCCTTCGGCGTAGGCGCCGAGCTCAGCGCGGAAGCCGGCGCAACTGGCGCCGGTGGAGGCCATCAGTTTTTCCCACACGCGGGCCCGGGCGGCCTCGATTTCCGCGGCCGGGACGGGCTCGTTGTTCATCGCTTCCAATGCTTGATCCAAACGCTCTTCAGACATGGCGGCCTCCTTACTTCTCCAACTCGTGCTGCAGCCACTGGCGGATGCGGTGCAAGCGCACCCCGATGGTGGAGCGTTGCAATCCGTACATTTCGGCGATCTCGGTATTGGAGACCCCGGTGACGTAACGGAGCGCGAAAAGTTCGGCGTCCTTGGCATCGAGCGTGGCGATGGCCCGGCGGAGCCGCTCCTTCAGATAGGGGGACGCTTCCGGCGCGGCGTGGGGCAGGCTTTCGTCGAGCTGAGCCTCAGCGCGGTGGCCGCGGCTGCGCAGGATGTCGAGGCCGGCGTTGGTGGCGGCGCGGCGGAAGTAGCGCTCGGGCATCTGCCCGAGATCGAAGCGGTCTCCCTGGTTGAGGATGCGGGCGAAGACGGTCTGCAGGGCGTCCTCGGCGTCGGCGGGGTTGCCGGTGACGCGGAGGGCGGAGCGGTAGACCATCTCGGAAAAGCGCTGGTAGAGTTCTGCAAAGCCGGTGGGCGGACTCATATAAGTGGGCGCCGGTTGCGGAGCCAGGCTGAGTGATGCCATTTTCAATCGCCTCATCCTGCTATACGCTGCGGCACGCCGATTATTACACAGACTTGACGCGACGGCGCAATAGGCCGGCGGGACGGGGGATGGGTAGGGCGGAGGCGGGCTGCCTGCGGTCCGCGGCTGGGGGTGGAACGTGGAATCAAGGAGATAGAGGGGGAAAGTTGCAGTTTTGTCAGTGCGGGCGTTGCGGGTGGGGGCGTCCGGCGGCGCTGGCGGGGACTCCAGGAGGCAGAAGGGGTGGATTTGAGTTTTGCCTTCGGGCGGGAGGGCTCGGCGGGTCCCGGCAGTGGGGTCGAGGCGGTGGGGGTCGAACGTAGAATCAATGAGATAGAGGGGGGAAGTTGCAGTTTTGCAGGTGCGGGCGTCGCGGGTGGGGGCGTCCGGCGGCGCTGGCGGGGAATCAATGAGATAGAGGAGGTTGATTTCAGTTTTGTCCTGAGGAGGGAGAGTTGCGTGCTGTGCGGCAGGTGGGTTGAGGCGGCAGAGGTCGAACGTAGAATCAATAAGATAGGGGCCGGAATGTA
This sequence comes from Bryobacterales bacterium, assembly GCA_027324255.1. Classification (GTDB taxonomy): domain Bacteria; phylum Acidobacteriota; class Terriglobia; order Bryobacterales; family Bryobacteraceae; genus Paludibaculum. The sequence goes on from DAHVTI010000174.1 coordinate 7,394, forward strand.
CACATTTTAGAGCGCAGCGGCGGCGGGACTGGCAGGAGTCCGGTGAACGCCGGGAGGACGGGGAGGCCATGCGGCCGAGGACGGGAGATCCGGATTGGGGGGAGTTTAAAGTCATAAGGCCA
>DAHVTI010000341.1 GCA_027324255.1 Bryobacterales bacterium
GACAGATGAAACGGGTTGACGATGCGAACGTCGTGGTAGTGCCGGTTCGCCTGAAAATCTTCGGAGAGCAAGTAGCGGGCGCCGGAGCGTTCCGCGGCTGCGAGGATCAGACCGTCCCAGTAGGACAGTCCCGCGCTGTCAAACCAGTACCAGGCGCGCTCGACGAGGGCGAACGAGGTATCGAGAGGCTCCCAACTTTGGAAGCGGCGGACCTGGGTGCGAGCGATTTCCGTTTCCAGCCCGAGCTTGCGCGTGGCGTTGGCATAGAACTCGTGCAGCACCTGCCAACTGAGGACACCGGAGCCGGTACTCCAGAGAAAAGAGATCCACTCGGACGCGCGGCGCTGTTTGTCCCGATTGACGCCATCCAGGGAGTACAGCAGGACATTCGTATCCACGAAGAAGCGGTTAGCGACGTTCATGGGTCTTCTCGCGGGGCCAACGTTTTGACGCGTCGAAGCCGGGAACGGGTTCCTGGGTCTTCCATTCCGCGTATGCTTTCCAGTACTCATCGGTCGAACGCATTTTTTCTTCGAGCATCTGGCTAACGAGTTGGGAGATGGACGTGTTTTTCTCAGCCGCCTGTTTCCGGGCCCAATGGGCGAGTTGGTCAGAGATTTTGATGGTGATGTTCTTGGGCATGGCCTGATGCTAGCACTTTTTTCGTGCAAAGGTGCTGTGGGGGCGGCTTCGGAGGGTTCGTCGGGGGATGGCTTCCTTGATCGAGGAGAGCGGGGGAACGGGCAAAGAAGGAGCCCGCAGGGTCCGGTGAGGGACAGGAGACAAGAGGGCCCACGACCCCGGACTGAAGTCCGGGGTAGGAGGGGCACGAGTTGCATTTGCCCGTCACCCCGGACTGAAGGCGGGGGAAGGAGGGGCACGAGTTGCATTTTCCCGTTACCCCGGCTTGAAAGCCGGGGGGAATCGGGTAACGGATTGAGGCTATGATGAAGGTATGCTGACCAAGTACATTGAGGCAGCGATGCGGCGGGCGGAGTATGAATGGCTGGCCGGAGACCAAGTCTACTACGGGCAGGTGCCTGAGTTGGACGGGGTCTGGGCTTCGGGGAAGACCCAGGAAGAGTGCGCGGCGCAGCTCCAAGAGGTGGTCGAGGATTGGGTGATGATTGGCCTCCGGCTTGGGCACGACTTTCCGGTTGTGGGCGGGATAGAGCTGAAGTTCCGAGAAGTGGCATGAGCGTTCCAGAGGCCCGGGGTTGAAGCCGATTTCGCGCCGGGAGTTGATCCGCGCGTTGCGGGCTCTCGGATTTGCCGGCCCCGTCGGGGGCAGCAAACATCCAGCCATGGTGAAGGGGCAACTGAGAGCGATGATTCCCAACGAACATGGGGAAGACGTTGGGGTCGAGTTGCCGCATAGAATCTTGAAAAGGGCCAAGATCAGTCCGGCTGAGTGGGAGCGGGTGATCCGAGAGCTGTAGCTGGCGGCCTGCCTCAGGGGCATTCTGGAGCAGCGATGCTGACACAGTACATTGAGGCTGCGATGCGGCGGGCGGAGTATGAGTGGTTGGCGGACGATCAGGTTTATTACGGGCGTTCCATCGACTTGCGGGGGGCTTGGGCCACAGGCAATACACAAGAAGCTTGTGCGGAGGAACTCCGTGAGGTTGTTGAGGATTGGGTGATGTTGGGTTTGCGTGCCGGCGACACGTTCCCGGTAGTGGATGGGGTGGAGCTGAAGTTCCGAGAGGTGTCGTGAGTGGGGCCGGGCTTAGGTGGATCCGATTTGACCCGTCACCCCGGCTTGAAAGCCGGGGGAATCCTCGCGATCCTTGGCCGCGGCCGGGAGGCCGCGGCACTGAGAATGATCGGCTGGACCAGCCGGCAGGCTGGGACAGGCGCACCATAGAAAAACCCCGGCATGGATGCGGGGGTAATTTGGGAAGAGACCGGGCGGCGTGGCCGGAAGGCCACGGCGACTGCACCTTGTGGACTAACGCTTCCATAGGGGTTGGCCTCCGTTCCAGGGTTTGTGGTCTTGAGAGTTGGCGGTTTCCAAGAGTTCGCGGGAGATGACTTGATCCCCATAGGCAAGGAATTCGCAGTGGTACTCGCGGCGGAAGACGGCTTCGCCTTTGCGGAGGCGTTCGCGGGCGAGGAAGTCCGGGGAGATGCGGGGGCATTGATCGACCGGGACTTTGAAGCGTCGCCAATGGGTGCGGCGGGGGTCGGACCACTCCTCATAGAAGAAGCCGGACTGCGGGCCGGCGGAGGAGAGGAGCCAGAGGCTCGGGTTGGGGGCGGCGGCCTGGAATGCCGTGGCCATGTCGTAGAGTTCATCGGAGACGACGGCCGCTTCGTCGAAGATGAGGAGAGTGACGGCGTCGAAGCCGCGGGTGGTAACGGGGGAGTGGGGCAGGGCATAGAGTTTGGCTCCGTTGGGGAGGGTGTAGCCGAAGGTTTTGAGGCCCGCGGGCTTGAGGGCGACGCCGGCCTGGCGGAGGAAGGCGGCGGTTTTGGCGACCAGCATTTCAGACTGGCGCTGGGAGCGGGAGCCGACGACCACTTTGGCTTCCGGACGGCTCAGGGCGTGATGGGCGGCTTTGATGGCGGTGATGGTGGTTTTGCCGAACTGCCGGGTGCAGAGGAGGAGGCCGTCGGGTTCGGGGCAATCGAGGATTTCGCGCTGGGTGGGGTCGGGGTGGAACTCGAGGACGTGTTCGGCCCAGTCAGATACGGTGCATTGTCCCGGGGCCCCGGTATTCATGACTGCGGAATCGCCTTGACCCACGACCCCGGCCTTAAGGCCGGGGTAGCATGGAGTTCTTCTCGCTTGGCCCGAGAACGGGGAGTTTGGGGACGGAATAGCGAGGAGATCGAAGAAGGAGCGCATCAGGCGGCCTCCTCTTCGATGGGATCACCCGCTCTCTGGCGTTCGCGGTCTTCGGCGTCCGGCGGGGAATTCGTTTCGAATTCGTTTTGAAACGAAGCTCCGAGCTTAAGATCCATGGGTTCAGTGAGTTGGCCGTATGAGCCGGCTAGAGGGTACCCCTTCCGGAAGTGGTCCAACTGCTGCAGGATGGAGAACTTGGCATAGATGAGTTGGGATTCCCGGCTGGCCAAGTATTGGGGCAGGCGCGAGTGCGCCAGGAGTTTCTGAGTGACGATGCCCAGCTTGAGAGGCGGGTTGAGCGGGTCCGGCGAGGATTCGCCGGGGGAGGCCGTTGCCTGGTCGAGGGCGGCGGAGCCGACCTCGAACTCGCGGTCAGTCACAGCGGTGTCCATGAGCAGGATGCGGTGGAGCCTCCATTCGACGGAGGCCAACTGGCGGACGAGGTTGTATTCGACGACGTCCACGGGTTGGATACGAGCCACCAGGGCTCGGACGA
>DAHVTI010000189.1 GCA_027324255.1 Bryobacterales bacterium
TCCGGCGCAGGCGGTTCTGCTGGTGGTCGACCCGCGCAATGTCCACGGGGTTGCGCGCGTAGAGCAGGAACAGTGTTACCGGTCATCAGGAAACGCAGTTTTTTGGACATCGGCCGGCCCGGCTTGCGCCGCGCGGCGTAGCTTGAGGCGGAGGTAGTCCAGATAGCCGTCGGGAACGGGATGGGTTCGCAGCTCTTCAACAACCGGTCGAAAGTAGGCCAGCGAACGAACCGGCGGCAGTGCTGGCGCGTCTTGTGGGCGAACCATCCGGCGCAGTGATGCCAGCAAGAGCGCCGTCTCCACCAAGGATAAGGGGACGCTCTCGGCATGCAGACGACGCGCCAGCCACTGATCGGAAACAGTGGCGCGCAGGGGCGTGTCCGGCAGATCCACATACCAATTCAGCACGGCTGCGACGTAGCACGCGGAGTCATTCATTTCTTCCTCCGCCGGGCAGCGGTTTCCTGTTCGCTTTCGCGGACCCGATAGCTGTTGCCCTCGATGACAGTGACGTCGGCGTGATGCAATAGGCGGTCGAGCAGAGTGACGATGCAGGTGGCATTGGGAAACACTTCGTTCCACTCCTTGAACGGACGGTTGGTGGTGACGATGACGGGCTTGCGTTCATAGCGCCGGTTGATGACTTCGTAGAGCAGGTCGGCGGCCTTGTCGTCGAAAGAGAGGTAGCCGACTTCGTCGATGCAGAGCAGGCCGACGTTGGCGTAGGTGCGCAACTTGCGGTGGCGCCCTTCCACGGTCTGCCGGTGGAGGTCTTCGAGCAAGGCGGCGGCGGAGCGGAACAGCACCGAGTAGCCGGCCTGGACGGCGGCGTGACAGATATTCTGGGCGATCATTGTCTTGCCGAGGCCATTGCCGCCGGCCAGCACGAGGTTGCGGGCTTCCGGCAGGAAGTCCAGAGTGAGTGCGCGCTCCACGATGTCACGATCGATCTTGGCGGGCCAGGCCCAGTCGAAATCGGTCATGAGTTTGAAACCCTTGATGCCGGATAGGCGCAGGCGGCGAGCCAGGCTTCGGCGCGAGCGTTCTCCGAGTTCGGCCTGGGTGAACTGCTCGATGATCTGGCGCGGAGACCAACGAGCCGATGTGGCGTGGGCGAGGAAATCGTCGAGTTGAGCGGGTAGGGCGCGCAGGCCGATCTGCTCCAATTGCGCGGCGAGGCCGTTACTCGGTGGAGTCGTCTTTGGCGCGGGCGAGTTCATCGTAAGTCTCCAGGTCATGGGGGCGGACTTCCACGGCTTGTGCGTGTGGCTGCCGGCTGAGATCGACAGCCAGCGGGGGCGCGGAGCGCTTCTGCTGGCGCAACAGGAAGGCGACCGAGGAGGCACGCGGTGTGTTGCGGGCGAGGGCTTCGGCCACCGCGCGGCGCAGCGCCGGCGCGCCGTAGAGGTCGAGGAGTTTGAGCAGTTGGGCGGTCTGACTGCCGGCGGATTCCCCTTCCGCGAAGGCCCGGTTCAGCAGTTGTTCGCTTTCCGGCACGGCGAGGACGAGACGGCCTCCGGGGGTGGAATGAGAGGCCTTTCGCTTGAGCCGCAGCAGAGCCTCCTGGTGCGCCGGGTCGAGCACAAGTTGTTGGCGGTCGTAGCTGCGCTGGTGGCGCGCAATCTCGAGCGTGCCATCGAGAAGCCGCACCTGTGTATCGGAAGCGGCCAGGGTAAGAGTGCGGCCCACGGCCTCGGGAGGGATGGAGTAATCGTTGAGGTCGAAGCGGACGTAGATGGTCTTGGCGGAATGGACGGTCTCGATGCGGTCGGTGTGGAAGTGATGAAGTGGCAACTGCAACAGGCGAGGCTGTTCGTCGTGGAAGGCCTGGGCCACCGAGCGGGTGTGGTCGGTGGGCCAGCGGCGTTGATGGGCCACTTGATCGCGCCACGCCAGAGCCTGCCGGTTGCACTCGGCCAGCGTGGTGAAGGTCCGCCCGGCCCAGAATGAATCACGGACGTAGCGGATGGCGCGTTCCACGCGGCCCTTCTGATTGCCCTTTCGCACCTGACAGGGACGCGGCACGAAATGATAGTGGCCTGCCAGGTCGAGCAGTCTGGGGTTGAAGAGGATCTGATCGCCACGGCGTTCCAATACCGCGCTGCGCAGGTTGTCATAGAGAATCACGCGCGGCCCGCCGGAGAAGTCCTGGAACGCGTGGACATGGCCGCGCAGGAAGTTCTCCATGGTCTGATCGAAGAAGAACTCCAGATAGAGCGCGCGGGACCAGGACAAGGTGATGACGAAGCAGGACAACTGGCGCTTGGCGCGGCCGACCAGGACCGTGCCGAAGTGGGCCCAGTCGACTTGCGCCTGCTCAGCGGGAAAAACCTGGAGGCGTAGAAACGCCTCGGTCTGTTGCGGGCGTAAGCGAGCGACGGCGCGCCGCAATGACTCCACGCTGCCGGTGTAGCCGCGATCGCGGATCATCTGATGAAGCCGCGTGGCGCGCAGGCGCGGATGCTGTTCGAGCGTTTGCCGGACGAACTCCAGATAGGGGTCCAACGGGGAGGGCCGCAACTGCTCGCCGCGGTGGAACAAGTCGACCTCGATGGCGCGGCGAACAGTGTCGGCGTGTACGCCGAGCGCTTGGACAATGGTGCCGATCTTCCAGTGTTCG
>DAHVTI010000196.1 GCA_027324255.1 Bryobacterales bacterium
GTCATCCGCATCTCCGGCCTGGAACAAGTCTCCGAAGCGGCGCAGGGCCAGGCCTGCTTTGAAAGGCTGCGGCTTTTCTCGTGAATGGCCGTCGGCGGGATGATCCAGGCCTATGAGGGTCCGCCCGGCTAAGAGGTGTAAGTCCTCGACGCCCGCAAGCATCTGTTCGTTGATTGCTGGGGCTACTGCGACACCACCAGCCGCATCGCTGAGGCCGCCTGGCAGGAGTACAAGCAGGACCCCCGCGCCGCCGGGCGCGTCATCACGCAGCACGCCGGCGGCGGCTACCACACCATGTACCGCCTGAGTCTGGACGGCCGCTGCGCCGCTTTCGATCCGCGCTAAGGCTACTGCCTGATCGAGCACGACGCCCCCAGCGCCCGCATTCTCTACTGGGCCGGGCTCCACGGCAAGCTCGAAAGCGACCGCGGCTACGCCAACCGCTCGCGGCCCTTCTTCGAAATCGCCGGCATCGAGTGGGAGCGCGCCCTCCTGCGCCAACCGGCCTATTTCGCCGGCGAGGCGGCCTGGCGCGCGCCCGGCGCTTTCATCGAGAACGTGGCTGGACCCTGGACGCCCGGCCGGGCGCCTGGCATCAGTTGGACGGCCGCCTCTTTCGGGCCAGCGACGAGGGTGTGCTGGTCCTCCCACGGCCGCGCGGCCGGAAGGTCCTTCACTCTCTTGAGCCGCCCGCGCCGCCTCAGCGCAGTCCGGCCAGGTAGCGCAGGCTCTGCCGGATCTGCGGCACGGCGTCCACCGCCTCTTCCTCCAGGTAGTAGTGCTTCACCCCGCACTCCTGGGCTGCCAGCAGCGCGGCGCCGGCGTCCACCAGGCCCGTCCCCAGCGGCACGCTGTCCTCCTCGTTGACGTCGGCCGGCGTCAGGCCCAGCACGGTCCCCTTGCGAATGTCCTTGATGTGCATCAGCGGGAAGCGCCCGCGGTGCCTCCGCAGCATCCGCGCCGGGTCCTGTCCGCCGTAGACGATCCAGAAGATGTCCATCTCGAAGTTGACGTACCGCCTGTCGGTCAGCCGCGCCAGCGTGTCGAAGCGCGTGCCGTCCGCCGAGGCGTCGAACTCCGTGCCGTGCGTGTGATAGCACAACCGCAGGCCGGCTGCGGCCAGCCTCTCGCCCCACCGGTTCAGATGCTCCGCCGCCGGCCCGCAGTCGGCCTCGGCCAGGTGCTTCGCGCTGTGCGGAATCGTCGAGCACACCACGTACGACGCGCCCAGCGACCGCGCTTCCTCGCCCACCGCCGCCGCGTCCCGCTCCAGCGCCGCCCAGGAAGCGCCGTAGGACGTCGCCCGCAGCCCGTGCGCCTTCAGTAGCCCAGCGAAGGCCGCCGGCGTGCGCCCGTACAGGTCGCCGGCTTCCACCTCTTCGAAACCCAGCTCGCGGATTTGCGCCAGCGTGCCTTCCAGGTCCTTCGCCGCCGCGTAGCGCAGGCTGTAGATGTTGATGCCGATCCTGGCCCGGAACGCCGCCCGGGCCGCCGCCGCCGCGGCCAGAAAGCGCCGCCGCGAAATCATGCCTGCAACTTCCACGGCGCGCGGTATTCCCGGTGCAGCAGCGGACGCGCCTCCTCCTGCTCCACCGTCTTGCGCTGGTCGTCCCAGTCCAGCCGCCGCCGCGTCCGCAGCGACAGGTTGCCCAGGATCGACGTGATCGAGGAACGGACGCAGGTCTCGATGTCGCTGTTCGGCCGCTTCCTCGTCCGCACACAGTCCAGGAAATTCGCCCAGTGCAGCGGGTGCGGGTCCGCCACCCGCTTCATCTCGAACGGCTGAAGGCCGGAGCCCTTCTCCGGCGTCACCCGCACCACCGCCCGGTCCACGTACAGCGTGCCCCGCGGCCCGTGGAAGGTGATGCCCATCAGCCGGCCCGGCGCCAGTTCCGTGTTGTTGGAGCGGTGCTCCCACGAACCCAGCAGCCCCGGATATTCGAACGCCGCCTGCATCGTGTCCGGCGTCTCGCTGTCGTCCTGAAACCAGTACTTGCCGCCCAGCGCGGTCACCCCGCGCGGCATCGCCTCCCCCAGCGCCATCTGCACGATGTCCAGCATGTGGATGCCGGAGTCGGTCAACTGGCCGCCCGCGTAATCCCAGAAGAAGCGGAAGTAGGAATAGGCGTCCGGGTAGACGCCGAACCGGTTCGGATTGAACGGCCGCTGCGGGGCCGGACCCAGCCACAGGTCCCAATCGAGCCCCGGCGGCGGCGCAACTTCCGGCGGCGCGCCGATGCCCGAGGCCGGCTGGTTGCTGTAGATCCACGCGCGCACGAACGAGATCTTGCCCAGCTCGCCCGAGCGCACCATCTCGCACGCCTCCTGGAAGTGGGCGCCGGAGCGCTGCCACGTGCCCGCCTGCACCACGCGCTCGTGCTTGCGCGCCGCCTCCACCATCACCGCGCCCTCGTCCACCGCCACGCAGGCGGGCTTTTCCACGTAGACGTCCTTGCCGGCCTTGCAGGCCTCCACCGTGATGTAGGGATGCCAGTGGTCGGGCGTCGAGATGCAGACGGCGTCGATGGAACTGCTGGCCAGGATCTCGCGGAAGTCGCGCACCTCCTTCGGTTGATGGCCGCCGCGCCGCGCCACCGCCGCGGCCCGTTCCAGGTGCGGCTGGTAGACGTCGCACACCGCGGCCACGTTCACGCCCGGCTGGTTCATGGCCGCTTTGAGGTTCTCGCTGCCCATCACCCCGACGCCAATGAACGCCACGGAAAGGCGGTCATTCGCGCCTGTAACCTGTCTTCCCGCTGCCGGCGCGGCGGCGGCCGCCAGAAGAAATTCCCGGCGCCCTGTCTTGGTGGCTTGCATGTGTCACACTGTAGCGCAACGCCGGCCGCCGCTAGCCCCTCCGGCTCACCTTCGCCCCCACCCCGCGCTAGAATCAGACAAGCGGGACCCTTCCTCCGATCAGCCCCGTCCGTCCAATGAACGTTTCCACCACTACCCACCCCAAGGGCCGCCACGCCCGCGTCCTCCTCACTTCCGTCTTCGGACCCTACGCGCAGGACGACGAATTCGGTTCCCGCTCCATCAATCCCATGGAGCTCTATCACAACCAGGTCACCCGCGCGCAAGGTCCCTACTCCCTCCGCATCTTCCACCGCTCCTGGGGCATCATGTTCATCCAGCAGAATATCGACAACCCCTCCACCGTCCTCGATTTCCCCACCCGCGAGGACTTCGAGCGCGAGCTCACCTCCCATCACTACGACGTCGTCGGCATCAGCTCCATCATCGTCAACATCGGCAAGGTGCGCGAAATGTGCAGAATCGTGCGCCGCCTCTCGCCCCACTCCACCATCGTCGTCGGCGGACATGTCACCGCCATCCCCGGCCTCGACCGCATGATCGGCGCGGACCACATCGTCCGGGGCGAAGGCGTCTCCTGGATGCGCTCCTTCCTCGACCAGGATCCCGCCCAGCCCATCACCCACCCCCAGATCGCCTCCGGCTTCGGCCACCGTGTCATGGGCCTCAAGCTCCCCGGCCGCCTCGGCTCCACCGCCGCCACCATCATCCCCTCAGTCGGCTGCCCCATGGGCTGCGACTTCTGCACGACGTCCGCCTTCTTCGGCGGCAAGGGTAAGTTCATCAACTTCTTCGAGACCGGCCGCGAGATCTTCGAGGCCATGCGCAAAGCCGAAGAGGCCTTCAAGTTCAAGGCCTTCTTCGTCATGGACGAGAACTTCCTGCTCCACAGGAAGCGCGCCCTCGAACTGCTCGATTGCATGAAGCAGGCCGCCAAAAGCTGGGAACTCTACGTCTTCTCCTCCGCCAACGCCATCTCCAAATACTCCATCTCCGAGCTCATCGAGCTCGGCATCTCCTGGATCTGGATGGGCCTCGAATCGCCGCATAGCGGCTACTCCAAGCTCTCCGGCTCCGACACCCTCACCCTCACCCGCCGCCTCCGCGCCAACGGCATCCGCGTCCTCGGCTCCACCATCGTCGGTATGCACCACCACACGCCGCAGAACATCGGCGAGGAGATCGACTACGCCTGTTCCCACGAAACCGACTTCCACCAGTTCATGCTCTACACGCCGCTGCCCGGCACCCCGCTCCACAAACGCATGGAAGGCGACGGCACTCTCATCGATGTCGATCTCGCCGACGTCCACGGCCAGTGGAAGTTCAACTGGAAGCACCCCTTCATCTCCGCCGACGACTCCAAGAAGTTCCTCGACTGGGCCTTCGGCCGCGACTTCGAGCTCAACGGCCCCTCGCTCTACCGCATCTGCCGCACCACCCTCGAAGGCATCCGCAAGTACCGCTTCCACCCCGACCTCCGCGTCCGCGAGCGCTTCGAGCGCGAAGCCCGCGCCCTCCAGACCTCCTACTCCGCGCTCCTCTGGGCGATGGAGCATCACATGAAGAAGACCAACGAAGCCGTCGCCGAGCGCGTCCACGCCCTCCGCAAGGACATCGGCAAGGAGTGCGGCTCCCTCTCCGCCACTGCCGCCGCCCTGCTCGGCCCCGTCATGCTGTGGCTGACGAAGCGCGAAGAAAAGCGCCTCGCAAAGGGCGTCACCTACGAGCCCGAAACCTTCATCGAGCGCCGCAACTGGGTCGAAGCCTAGCCGTACACCGCCCGCTCGAACGCCCGCAGCGCCGCGATGCACGGCCCGTCGAAGAACGGCAGCACCTGCATCAGCAGTACGCCCGCGATCCCCTTCTGCCGGTCCACCCAGAAAAACGTGTTCGCGACGCCCGCCCACCCCAGGCTGCCCGCGCTGCGCCCGTGCTCGTACGCCGTTTCGTTGATCAGAAGCCCCAGCCCCCACCCGTCGTCGTGCCCCGGGTGGAAATCCGCGTCCAGCGAATACTGCGGCATCGACGTCTTCAGCCGCCCCGCCGCCAGCCGCCCCACCTGGTTGCGCCCCATCTCCTCCACCGTCTCGCGCTGCAGCACCTCCCCCCCGCCGTTCAGCAGCATCTGCACGAACTTCGTGTAGTCCTGGGCCGTCCCCAACAACCCCCCGCCGCCGCTCTCAAACGCCCTCGCCTTCGGAGCCCCGAACGGCGCCTCCTTCAGGCGCCCGTCCGCCTCCCGCGCATAGTTCATCACCAGCCGCCCCCACTTCTGCGGCTCGACGTGGAACCCCGTCTCCGTCATGCCCAGCGGCTCGAAGATGTGCCGCTTCATGTACTCGCCCAACGCGAGCCCGCTCACCGCCTCCACCAGCCTCCCCAGCCAGTCCGTGCTCACCCCGTACTGCCACCGCTCGCCCGGCTCGAACAGCAGCGGCGAGTTCAGCACGCCCTTCTGCCGGTCCGCCATCCCGCCCTCGCCCGTCACCTCCCAGTAGCGCAGGATTTCCGCCGATGTGAACTCATACCCAAACCCGGAAGTGTGCGTCAGCAGGTGCCGCACCGTGACGGCCTTCTTCGCCGCCCGCAGCCGCGGTCGCCCCGCCGCATCGAATCCCTCCAGCACTTCGAGCTTCCCCAGTTCAGGCAGCCACCGCGACGCCGGCTCGTCCAGCTCCAGCTTCCTCTCCTCCACCAGTTGCATCGCCGCCACCGATGTCACCGGCTTCGTCATCGAGAAGATGCGGAAGATCGAATCTTCCCGCGCCGCCCCCGCCGTCCCCGTCCACAGCACTTCCTTTGCGCTCGCCACCACGCCCGAGATGGCAGGAATCCCGTGCCGCTGCGCAAGGCCCGCCAGGTCCAGCTTCACGCCGCCAGTCCCATCTCCGCCATCTCCCTCCGGGTCAGCTCTCTTGCCACTGTCCGTTTCTATCACGACCCGCCGGACTTCGCCAACAGCCCGTTCATCCGCTGCTTGTACTCCTTGAACGCCTTCGACCCCGGCCGCGTCAGCCGCGCCATCGTCAGCGGAATCTTGCCCCGGAACGTCTTCTCGATCTCCACGTACCCCGCCTCTTCCAGCTTCCCCAGGTGGCTCGACAGGTTCCCCTTCGTCAGCCCGCTCTCTCTGAGCAGCCACAGGAAGTCCGCCTCTTTCACCCCCGCCAGCAGCGCCACAATCAGCAGCCGCGCCGGCTCGTGAATCACCCGGTCCAAATCGGTCACAGCGAACTCCCCTCCGGCATCCGGTTCGCCGCCAGGTACCGCCTCAGCCGCCAGCCCCCGAGCAACGCCGCCGCCAACCCCAGCCACAAAAACATCCAGCCCAAGGATGTCCACCCCAGCTTCATCATCCCGAACGTGAACCCCAGCACCAGCGCCACCCCCGCCAGCGCCAGCATGTGCGGAGCTTTCTGCCGCACCGACGCCACCACGAACGCCAAGCTCAGCACCAGCCCGATCGACGGCGTCGCCGTGTGCTCCATCCCCTCGGCCTTCCCCGCCACGATCATCAGTGCCAGCGCTCCCGCCGACACCACCGCGATCCCCGCCGCCATCAGCCGCACGCCCCGTCCAGGCTCCTTCATCTCCACCCACCCCGTCCGCGGGTACGTCAACTTCTCCTTTAACTTCTTCGTCGCCCAGTTCGACGCAAACCCGCTCAGCACCAGCGCCGCCGGCACCACCATCCAGTACCACCCGTGCCCCCGGTCCTTCGGCAGCGATTCGCCCAGAATCAGCGCCCCGCCCCACAGCATCCACACCAGTCCCATCATCAGCTCCGGAATCCCGTCCACGTTCCAATACCGCTTCGGCCTCTCCTCCAGGTCGCGCAGGTCTGCATTGGTTGTCATAATCGCGAATCTCCTGTAAACCAGTTTGTACCGCAAACCAGTATGCCTGGATTCACCCCCGCCGTCAAGTCCCTTTTCAGAAATTCCGCCTACCTGGCTTCCGTCTTCACCGTGACGCCGCCAATGACCACCCCCGTGCAGTGCGTCGTGTACTCCAGCGGGTCCCCGTCGTACAGCGCCACGTCGCCGTCCTTGCCCGCCTCCAGCGACCCCACGCGCTGGGCGATCCCCAGCAGCTTCGCTGCCTCCATCGTGATGCTCGCCAGCGCCTTCTCCCGGCCCAGCCCGTTGGCCGCCGCCACGCCCGCCTCCCACAGCACCACCCTCGTCTTCGGCACGTAGCCCTCGAAGCCGCTCTGCAGCGCGAACGGAATCCCCGCCGCGCTCAGCTTCGACGCCGTCTCCATGCTCAGGCTCTCCGCATCCCCATACGACCGCTGCATCGTCGGGTGCAGGATCACCGGGTAGCCCGACGCCTTGATCTGCGCGAGCACCTCCGGCGCCTCCGCCACGCCGTCCAGCACCAGCTTCAGCCCGAACTCCTTGCCCAGCCGGATCGCCGTCAGGATGTCGTTCGCCTTGTGCACCGTCACCAGCAGCGGCATCTCGCCCTTCACCAGTTTCTGGAACGCCTCCGCCCGCAGGTCCCGCGTCGCCTCTTTCTTGTCGGCCTTCTTCAGCGCCTCCTGCGCCTTGATCAGCTCCGCCCGCAGCATCGCGATCATTTTGGAACGCGTCCCCGGACTCTTGCCCTGCTCTGCCCGCGCGCCGTCGCCCAGCGTCGCCGCGATCATCGCCGCCGGCGCCATGGCATCGTCCGCGGTAACGGCATTCGTTTTCACGATCATGGTTTGACCGGAGATCAGCACGCCCGGCCCGTGCCCCGTGTGGATCGTCGTCACGCCGAATCCCCGCACCCACTCGATCAGCCGCTCCTGCGGATCGTAGGCGTCGATCGCCCGCAGCTCCGGCTGCATCGGCGCGCTCTTTTCCACCTGGTCCTGGTCGTGCGGCTGGTTCAGCGCTCCGCTCAACCCCAGCGTCGCGTGCGCGTCGATCAGCCCCGGCGTCACTACTTTCGCCGTCAGCGTCTTGAACCCCGCCGGCACGTTCACCGCCGAGGCCGGCCCCACGCGCTCGATCTTCCCGCCCCGCACCAGCACCACCCCGTCCTTCAGCGGCGCGCCAGCCATCGTGTAGACCACCTCTCCGCGGACCGCCACGTTCTGCCCGCAGGCCAGTCCCGCCGCCGCAATCATCAGAAGCGCGCTCTTCATCGCTCGTCCTCGCTGCCCTTCATGCATTCGTCGATGTGGATGTCGCCGTCCTTGCCCGCGCCGTAGCCGCCCACCGCCAGCAGGTGGTCCTTCGGGTCGGCGCGGTCGAACACCTTCACTCCTTCCACCCATGTCTCCAGCACGTGGCTGTACACACTCAAAGGATCGCCCGAAAGCAGGATGAGGTCCGCGTCCTTGCCCTTCTCCAGCGACCCCACCCTCTGCTCCAGATCCAGGATCCGCGCATTCGCCATCGTCATCCCGTACAGCGCCTTCTCCCGCGACATCCCTGCCCGCACCGCCAGCGCCGCCGACCGCAGGAACAGCCGCGAATCCGTCACCCCGTCGTCGGTGTGGAACCCCACCAGCACTCCGGCTTTTTCCAGCACAGCGCCCGTGCGCAGAGCGACGTCCTGCGCCTCCATCTTCCCCCCCGGCGAATCGATCACGATCAGCGACACCGGCGCCTTCGCCGCCGCAATCTGCTCGGCCACCATCCAGCCGTCGCTCACGTGGTGCAGCGCCACCTTGAACCCGAACTCCTTCGCCAGCCGCAGCACCGTCAGGATGTCGTCATGCCGGTGCGTGTGGTGCTGCACCGTGCGCTTGCCGTCCAGCACCTCCACCAGTTCTTCCATCCGCAGATCGCGCGGCGGCATCTTCGACGCGTCGCCGCCCGCCGCCCGGATCTTCTCCCGGTACTCCTGCGCCTTGATGAATTGCTCGCGGACCAGCGCCGCCGCCTTCGCCCGCGTCCCCGGGAACGGCGCGTTTCTCCGCGGATTCGTCCCGTTGGCCATCTTCAGCCCGCCGGCGATCCGCCCGTCGTCCAGCTTGATCAGCAAATCGTCGATCGTCTGCCCCGGCCTCAGCTTCAGATACAACGTCTGCCCGCTCGACAGGTGCCCCGAGCCCGGCATCACGTTCACCGTCGTGATCCCTCCGGCCCGCGCCTTCTGCACCGTCGACGCCCGCACGTTCATCGAATCCAGCACGCGCACGTCCGGCTGAATCGGCGCGCTGCCGTCCGCGCCTTCCGGCTGCCCGATGTGGCTGTGCGAATCCACCAGCCCCGGCATCACCACCTTGCCGCGCGCGTCTATCTTCACCGCGCCCGCCGGCACCGGCGTCGTTGCTGCCGGCCCCACGGCGACGATCTTTCCCTTTTCCACCACCAGCACGCCGTCCGGGATCTCCGGACCGGCGATAGAAATCATCCGCGCGCCCGTGAAGGCCGTCGGGCGCGTCTGGCCCCACAGCCCGCACGCGCAGCAGAGTGCGAATACGGTTGCTCTGTTCTTCATGGAATTCCGAGGGTGATTCCGTTAGGCTAACATGCCCGCCTCACCCGTCGATCCGCAATGCCCGCAGCGGATCGATCCGCGCCGCCCGGCTCGCCGGCGCCAGCCCGGATAGCGTCGCGATCAGCGCCAGCACCCCGCCCACCACCGTCAGTGTCGCCGCGTCGTGCGGCTTCACCCCGTACAGCGACGCCTCCACCAGCCGCGACAAGCCCAGCGCCGCCGGCACCCCGCACGCCAGCCCCGCCGCCGCCACCGCGAACGACTCCCGCAGCACCATCCGCACCACGTCCCCCGCCCTTGCCCCCAGCGCCATCCGCACCCCGATCTCCGCCGTCCGCTGCGTCACCGCGAAGGAGAGCGTGCCGTAGATCCCCACCGCCACCAGCAGCAGCGCCAGCCCGCCGAAGAACGCCGACACCCGCGCCAGCAGCCGCTCCTGTCCCAGCGCCTCCTCGATTTGCTGCTCCTGCGTCTTCAAGTTGAACAGCGGCAGGTTCGCGTCCACGGTACGCACTGCTTCAAACACCGCTGGCAGTACGCTCGCCCTCGCCCTCACCGCGTACGACAACCGCCGCGAGCGGTCCCACTTGGCGCCGTAGGACAGGAACACCGTCCGCGGTGGCGTCTCCCGCATCCGCTCAAACTTCGCATCGGCCGCCAAACCCACAATCTCGTACGCCTTCTCCGGGTTCAGCCGCTCGTCTCCTAACGACAGCCGGTGCCCGACCGGGTTCTGTCCCGGAAAGAACGCTTCCGCCCACTTTTGGTTGACTACCGCCACCGGCCGGCTTCCCGTGATATCCGCTGCCGTCACCCCCCGCCCCAGCACCAGCCTCATGCCCATCGTCTCGAAGAAGTTCGGCCCCACGCGGTTATAGTGCACTTCGTTCGGTCCCTTCGGCTGTGGCCCGTCCGTCGCGCTCGGAGACGTGTTCGACCAGCCCGACAGCAGCACGAACTCGCTCACCGTCGCCGCCCGCACGCCCGGCACCGCCTGCACCGCTTCGAGCAGTCGCGCGTGCAGCGCCACGCCCGCCTGCCCCTGGTAGCCGCTCCGCTCCGGGTCGATGTCGAACAGCAGCAGGCTCTCGCGCTCAAACCCCAGCGCCTGGGCGTCCAGGTTCCGCAACGTGCGCAGGAACAGCCCCGCCCCGTACAGCAGCACCACCGAAAGCGCCACCTGCGCCGCCACCAGCCAGCGCGACGACACACCCGCCGGCTTCAGCCGCGGCGCCAGATCCTCGCGCGCGGCCCGCCACGCCGGCAGCAGTCCGCACGCCACTCCGGTCCCAACCGACAGCCCCATCGTGAAAGCCAGCACCGTCCAGTCCGGCGATACGTCCATCTGTGTCTCGCGCCCGGAGCCCGCCAGCAGCGACAGCAGCGCCGGCCCCAGCCACGTCGCCAGCCACAAACCCAGCGCTCCGCCCGCCGCCGAAAGCAGCAGCGTCTCGGTGAGAAACTGCGCAGCGATGCGCCCCCGCGACGCCCCGATCGACAGCCGGATCGCCGTCTCCTTCCGTCTCGCCCTCACCCGCGCCGCCATCAGCGCCGCCAGGTTCGAGCACGCAATCAACAGCACCAGTCCCGATGTCAGCAACAGGATCCGCAGCGACAGCGCATACCTCTTCCGGTAGTTCTCAAACACCGGCCCTGCCGCAGACAACTCCAATCCAGGCAGCGGAGTCGGCAGTTTCGTCACCCCAGCCGTGATTGCCTGTTGAAACAACGGCTCCGTCTCCGCCCGCGCCTGCTCCCGCGTCACCCCCGGCTTCAGGCGCGCCCCAATTGTCGTCCACCACCACGTGTTGTCCGTGAACGGCGCCTGCGCCGGCTTCGAACGCGAACCCCACGGCCGCAGCGATGCCGTCGGCCGCAGCGGCACCCACAAGTCCGCCTTCGCTCTCAGCAGCCCCGCGAAGCCCTCCGGCGCCACGCCCGCAATCTTGAACAACTGCCCGTTGATCGTCATCCGCCGCCCCACTGCCCCAGGGTCCGCGTTCAATTCCCGCGTCCAGAAACCATGACTGACAACCGCCACGTCCGGCGCGTCCGCCCGTAGATCGGAATCCACCAGCGCCCGCCCCAGCGCCGGCCTCACCCCCAGCGCGGAGAAATACTCGCCCGTCACCATCTCGCCGTCCACGGCCGCCGCCCGGCCGTCCACGGTCACCGTCAGGCTGCTGCCTTCCACCCCCGGCGGCACAAAAACAAAAACACCGTCCAGCGTTTTTGCCCGTCGCAGTGCCTCGTACGCGCAGTAAGGCAGCGCTGAGAAACTATACCCGCTCGACAGGCGCCGCATCGGCCCGATGTCCCGGTTGCCCTTCGTGTATTCGAAAAACACCAGCCGCGAAGGCTCCTCCACCGGCAGCCCTCTCAGCATGACGGCGTTAAATAAACTGAACACCGCCGTGTTCGCTCCAATCCCCAATGTGAAGCATGCCAGCGCCACCGCCGTGAACACCGGGTTCCGCCGGAACCCCCGCAGCGCGTATCGCAAGTCCAGTGCCAGATTCTCCGCCCACGCCAGCCGCTGCTGCTCCCGGCAGTGCTCCCGCGCCGCCTCCACGCTGCCGAACGTGAGCCGCGCCGCCCGCCAAGCCGCTGCCTCTCCCATCCCCCGCCGCACGTTCTCCTCGGCCAGCAGCGAGATGTGCGTCTCCAGTTCCTCCGCCGTCTCCCTCTCCCGCCGCCCCGCCGCCACGCTCGCCGCCAGCCGCTTCAGAAACTTCATTCCGCCTTCCCTCCCAGCGCGAAGAACCGCCCCATGATCTCAGCCGCCTCCCGCCACTGCCGCTCTTCCGCCGCCAGTTGCCGCCGCCCCGCTCGCGTGATGCTGTAAAACCGCGCCCGCCGGTTGTTCTCCGACGTTCCCCATTCCGCCGCAACCGCCCCCTCCTGCTCCAGCTTCAACAGCACCGGGTACAGCGTCCCGTGGTTGATCGACAACCGGTCCCCGCTCACCTGGTCGATCCGCCGCGCAATCCCGTACCCGTGCTGGGCCCCCATCGCCGCCAGCGTCCGCAGCACCATCAGGCTCAGCGTCCCCTGCCACACTTCGCTCTTCTCGCCCATGCGTCGCCCTTTCTGTTGGGATTCCCATAGGAGCGTACCACGTCCCCCCGCCGCCTTCAATCCCCGCCGCCAGATGTTACACCGCGCGCCTCTCCGCGCCCTGTTATTTTGGATTTATGCGCCGTTTTCTCGCCCTGCTGACCCTCCTCGCCGCATCCCTAGCCGCGCAGGACGTCAAGGTCACCACCCACACTCTTTCCAACGGCATGAAGATTCTCCTCCACGAGGATCACGACGTCCCCAACGTCAGCCTCTACTTCTTCTACAAAATCGGCTCCCGCAATGAACGCCCCGGCACCACCGGCATCAGCCATTTCTTCGAGCACATGATGTTCAACGGCGCCAAAAAGTATGGCCCCGGGCAGTTCGACTTCCACATGGAAAAGGCCGGCGGCCGCAACAACGCCTACACCAACGAGGACGTCACCGTCTACACCGACTGGTTCCCCAAGTCCGCTCTCGAACTCATGTTCGACATGGAGAGCGACCGCATCCGCGACCTCTCCTTCGACCCCAGGATCGTCGAAAGCGAGCGCGGCGTCGTCTACTCCGAGCGCCGCACCTCCGTTGACAACAGCCCCATGGGCGTCCTCTATGAGCAGTTCAACGCCGCTGCCTATATCGCCCACCCCTATCACTGGCCCGTCATCGGCTGGGCCTCCGATATCGAGAGCTGGACCATGGACGACCTCAAGGCCCACTTCAAGATGGGCTACGCTCCCAACAACTGCGTCATGGTCGTTACCGGCGACGTCACTCCTGACGAAATCCTCGCCCTCGCCAAAAAGTACATCGAGCCCATCCCCAGCCAGCCACCCCCGCCGCCCGTCCGCACCAGGGAGCCCGAGCAGCTCGGCGAGCGCCGCGTCGTCGTACGCCGCCCCGCCAACCTGCCCCTCCTCTTCGTCGGCTATCACGTCGGCGCCACCCGCGATCCCGAATCCGTCGTCTGGGACGTGCTCGAAACCATTCTCACCACCGGCCGCAGTTCCCGCCTTTATCAGCGTCTCGTCGACAAGGACCAGCTCGTCCTGAACGTCGGCGGCGGCACCAGTACCTCTCTCGATCCAGGCCTCTTCGCCTTCCGCATGCAGGTCCGCTCCGGCAAGTCCTCAACGGACGCCGAGGCCGCGCTCTACGACGAGCTCGCCCGCCTCGCCCGCGACGGCGTCACCCCCGAAGAGCTCGAAAAGGCCCGCAACCAGATCCTCGCCAACTTCTACCGCGGCCTGAAGACCATCGCCGGCAAGGCCAACCTCCTCGGCGCCTACGAGGTGTTCTATGGCGATTGGAGCCGCGTCAACCAGGTCGCCGCCAACCTCGCCAAGGTCAAGCCCGAAGATGTCCAGCGCGTCGCCAAAAAGATCTTCACCGGCCGCAACCGCACCGTCGCCACCCTCATCCCCGATTCCGCCCCGGAGGCCTCCAAGTGAACACCCGCATCTTCTTCTCCATCATCCTCGCCGCCTCCTCATTAGCCGCCCAGGCCCGCCTGCCGCAATACACGAAGCAGACGCTCCCCAACGGCGCAACCGTCATCCTTCTCCGCAAGCCCGACGTCCCTCTGGTGAGCGTCCGCGCCGTCTTCCGCGGCGGCGCCGAAGCCGAGCCCGCCGGCCTCAACGGCATCGCCTCCATCACCTCCGAGCTCATGCGCCGCGGCACGCCCGCGCGCACCAACGACCAGATCTCCCTCCAGCTCGACTCTCTCGGCGCCACTCTCAGTCTCTCCTCCAACCGCCAGCTCTCCACCGTCGCCACCGAGTTCATGGCCCGCACCACGGACCCCGCTCTCGCCATCTTTGAAGACGTCCTCATGCACCCCACCTTCCCCGAAGCGGAAGTGAACAAGGTGCTCGCCCAGACCGCCGACCAAGTCCGCTCCGCCAAGGACAACCCCGCCTTCGCCATCGGCCGCTACTTCAACGGCTTCTACTATCCCGCAGGCCATCCCTACCGCACCTCCGGCGCGGCCGGCGAGTCGTCACTCGCCAAAATGTCCCGCGCTGAAATCGAGGCGTTCTACAAGCGCATGTACGTCGGCCGCAACCTCATCCTCATCGCCGCCGGCGACCTGGATCCCTCCACCCTGGGCGCCCGCATCGCCAAAATCGCCGCCGTCCTCCCCGCCGGCACGGCCTTCGTCCCCGCCAAGGTCCCCGCCGTCGGCCACACCGCGGCGCGCCTGCTGCTTGTCGACAAGCCCGACGCCACCCAGACCTACTTCCGCATCGGCATGCCCGGCATCGACCGCACCAGCCCGGACCGCGTCCCGCTGCTTATCGTGAACACCCTCTTCGGCGGCCGCTTCACCTCCATGCTCAATGAAGCCCTGCGCGTGAAGGCCGGCCTCACCTACGGCGCCAACTGCATCCTGGAAGAGGATCGCCTCACCGGCGCCATCGTCATCAACTCCTACACCCAGACCGCCTCCACCGAAAAGGCGCTCGATCTCGCCCTCTCCGTCCTCAACGGTCTCCGCGACAAAGGCATCGACGCCACCATGCTGGCTTCCGCCAAAGCTTACATCAAGGGCGGCTTCCCCACCCAGCGCCTCGAAACCGCCGACCAGCTTGCCGACGTCCTCGGCGAGCTCGAGTTCTACCACCTCAACAAGGGCGAAATCGACGACCTCTTCTCCCGCATCGATGCCGTCACCCTCGAGCAGGCCAACGCCACCGCCCGCAAATACTATACCGGCGCCGCCCTGCAGTACTGCCTCATCGGCAACGCCGCCAAGGTCGAGCCCATGGTGAAGAAGTACGCCC
>DAHVTI010000226.1 GCA_027324255.1 Bryobacterales bacterium
GGGCCCGCCGTCCTCCGTTGTTCCGGCGCCGCAGCCGCGCGCGGGGTCTCCAGCATCGAGGCCAGCGCGCCCGGGGTGGGCGAGCGGAACAGATGGATCACATTGTACGCTCCGCCGCTCAGCGCGTTCACGCGCGACATCGCCTGCGCCGCCAGAACCGAGTCTCCGCCCAGCTCGAAGAAGTGGCTGTCCGCCGCCACATCCTCCCGCCGCAGCACCTGCTTGAAGATCTCCACCACCGCCCGCACCACGCCATCATCACCAGCTCCGGCAGGGGCGCCGGCCCGCGCCACGGTGGCGACGCCCAGCCGCGCCGCCATCCCGATCCGCTGCGGCTTGCCGGTCGGACCTTTCGGGATCTCCTTCAGGAACACGATCCGGCGCGGCACCTTGAAGTCCGCCAGGCGCGCCGCGGCAAAGTCCTGCAGTTCGTCCTCGCTAGCCTGCCCGTCCGGCCGCAGCACCACCGCCGCCGCAATCTCCTCGCCCAGCCTTTCGTCCGGCACCCCGAAGGCCAGCGCCTGCGCCACCGCCGGGTGATCCAGCAGCGCTTCGTCGATCTCCCGCGGCGCAATCTTCTCCCCGCCGCGGTTGATCATCTCCTTCAGCCTGCCCGTCAGGAACAGGTACCCGTCCGCGTCGAAATACCCTTCGTCGCCCGTGCGGAACCAGCCCTCCGTGAAGGCCTGACGGTTGGCCTCCGCGTTGGCCGCGTAGCCCGCCGTCACGTTGTCACCCCGGATCACGATCTCGCCGCGCCCGCCCTGCTCCAGCAGCCGGCCGCCCCCGTCCATGATGGCCACATCCGGCCCCGCCGGCAGCCCCACCGAGCCCGGCTTCCGCGCCCCGGGCGGCAGCGGGTTGCAGGCCATCTGGTGCGCCGCCTCCGTCATTCCGTAGGCCTCCACCAGCGGCGCCCCGAAGATCTCCTCGATGCGCGCCATCACCTGCGGCGCCAGCGGCGCCGACGACGAGCGCACCAACCGCAGCCGCGCCCGCGCCGCCTGCTCCGCGCAAAGACCCGCCCGCTCCGCAATCGCGTGGTGCATCGTCGGCACCGCCGTGTACCACGTCGGCCCGAACTCCTCCAGCCAGTCGAAGAACCGCGTCGCCTGAAACCCCGGGGCGCACGCCACGCTCGCCCCCGCCTCCAGCGAAGCCAGCACCGCCGCCACCAGCCCGTGAATGTGGAACAGCGGCATCACGTTCAGGCAGCGGTCTTCCCGCCGCAGCCCCAACGTCTCCGCCACGTTGCGCGCCGACGCCAGCAGGTTGCGCTGCGTCAGCGGCACCAGCTTCGGCCGGCTCGTTGTGCCCGATGTGTGCAGATACAGCGCCTTCGCCTCCGGCCCGCCAAACCGAGCCTCAGCCCCCTCCGCCACGCCCTCCAGCCGGAACCAGCCCGCGCCCTTCGCCGGCTCCGGGTCCAGCCGGCACACCCGGATCCCCAGCGCCCGCGCCGCCCGCGCCGCCGCCTCCCCCGTCCCCCGCTCCTGCACCAGCAGCGCCGGCCGCAGGTCTTCCAGGTAAAATCGGAACTCCTCCTCGCGATACGCCGCGTTCAGCGGCGCGCATCCGCCGCACGCCGCAATCGACAGGAACGCCGCAGCCGCTGCCGGCCCGTTCGATGTCACCAGCGCCACGCGGGCTTCTTCCCCCACGCCCATTCCCGCCAGGCCCGCCGCCGCCTCCCACACCAGTTCCTTCAACTGCCGGTAACTCAGCGGGGCCGCCTCCAGCCCCAACAGCGCCGGCGCGTCCGGACGCTCCCCGGCGGCTCTCTCAATCAATGCCCGGATCGATTCTTCCCGCGGACGCATACTCCTCCAGCCGCGCGGCGCCCACTCGCCGCATCTCTCGGAAACGCCAGTATCTCTTAGCGCGCCAGCCCCGGGCAACGCCCGCCTTCACGCCGCTGCCACGCGCCCGTGGTCGTCGCAGTGCCCCTCGTGCGGATGGTGCAGGTGCCCGTCCACCAGGTAGTCCACGTGATCCCCGTGCGGCACCGCCTCGTGCCCGCACCCCGGCCCGTGCTCGTGCCCCGCTTCGTGCCCCGCGCACTCGTGCCGCGGCGTGCACCCGTCCGGATTCTCCTCCGACACCTCCAGCCGGCACTCGTCGAAATGATCCCCGTGCAGCGTATGCAGGCAGCCGTCGTGCACGTAGTCGACGTGCCCCCCGTGCCGGATCGCCGTGTGCCCGCAGCCCTCCCCGTGGACGTGCGCGTGATTGCCGTGAATCTTGTGTCTCGACATGACCGCTCCTGCTTTCATCTATGATCGCTCAGGATAGGCGTAGAATCTAAATGAGGAGCAATTCTCATTAACAGCACCAAACAGTTCCGCGTCCATGGCATGGACTGCGGCGAGGAGGTCTCGCTCCTCCGCGCCAGGCTCAGCCGCCTGGCCGGCGTGCGTGAACTGCGCTTCGACGTCATTGAAGGCCGCATGGATGTCGAATATGCCCCCCAAATGGTCACCGCGGAAGCCATCGCCGGGGCCGTCGAATCCATCGGCATGAAGTGCGAGCCGTGGCGCGAGCGGCCCGCCCCCGCGCCGCGCGACTGGGGCCGCCTCCTGGTCTGGACCAGCGGCGCCGCGCTGGCCGCCGGCCTCGCCCTGCAGGTGCTGGCCAGCGGCGAGGTGGTGGAAACCCTCCTGGCCCACGGCCATGCCGCCGGCGCCGGACACGACCGTGCCGTTGCCCCGGCCGCCATCGCCCTCTTCGCCGCCGCCATGCTGGCCGGCGCCTCCGGCGTCCTGCGCAAGGCCTGGGCCGCCCTGCTCGCGCGCCGCGCCGACATGAACCTGCTGGTGGTGCTCTCCATGGCCGGCGCCGCCTCCCTCGGCGAATGGGCCGAGGCCGCCACGCTCTCTTTCCTCTTCGCCCTGGCCGGACGCCTGGAAGCCGCCAGCCTGGCCCGCGCCCGCGAGGCCATCGCCTCCCTGCTGGCCGTCGCCCCGTCGGAAGCCTCGGTGGTCCACGGCGATCACGAGCACCGCGTCGAAGTCGAAGCCCTCAGAATCGGCGCCACCGTCCGCGTCCGCCCGGGCGAGCGCATCCCCTGCGACGGCCTCGTGCGCGGCGGCCGCTCCCATGTCAACCAGGCCCTCATCACCGGCGAATCCGTGGCCGTCGAGAAAGGCCCCGGCCAGGAGGTCTACGCCGGCTCTCTCAACGAAAACGGCACCCTCGAAATCACCGCCACGCACGAGGCCCGCGACACCACCCTGGCCCGCATGCTGCGCATGGTGGAGGACTCCCGCACGCGCCGCGCTCCCAGCGAGCGCACCATCGAGAAGTTCACCCGCTACTACACCCCCGCCATCCTCGCGCTCGCTCTCGGCGTCGCCCTCTTCCCGCCGCTCTTCCTCCACGGCACGTGGAGCGGCTGGGCCTATCACGGCATGGTCGTCCTGCTCATCTCCTGCCCCTGCGCTTTTGTCATCTCGACGCCCGTCAGCGTCGTGGCCGCGCTGGCCAGCGCCGCCCGCCAGGGCGTGCTGGTCAAGGGCGGCGCGTTCCTCGAAGAGGCGGCCCGCCTCCGCGCCCTCGCCCTGGACCGCCAGGGCATCCTCACCCGCGGCCGCCCCGAGGTGGCCCGCCGCATCCCCCTCGATGCCGACGCCGCCCGCGATCTCCGGCACTGGGAGCAGTGGCGCTCCGCCGAAGGCGGCACATTTTCTCTCACCCCGCGCCGCGCCGCAGAAGGCGGCCTCTCCGGCCCAGCCGCCGTCGCCGTCGAGGACCTGGCCGCCGAAGGTTGGACCGTCCAAGCCCGCCACCAGCCCCACGGCGCCGTGCTCGAAGGCCTCTGCGACAGCCCCCGCCGCGAAGCCCGCGCCGTCGTCGCCGAACTGGCCGCCCTCGGCATCTCCCCCGTCGTCCTCCTCACCGGCGACCCCTGGCCCGCCGCCCACGCCGCCGCCGCAGCCGCCGGCATCGAGCATCTCGAGGCCGAACTCCTCCCCGAGGAAAAGGCCCAGCGCATCCTCGATCTCGTCCGCGGCCACCGCCACGTCGCCATGGCCGGCGACTGCTCCGCCGACGCCCCCGCCCTCTCCGCCGCCTCCCTCGGCATCAGCCTCGGCCTGCCCGGCTCCGACCTCGCCCGCGAAAGCGCCGACGTCGTCGTCATGGGCAGCGATCTCCGCAAGGTGGCGTTCCTCGTCCGCCACGCCCGCCGCACCCTGCGCGTCATTCACCAGAACATCGCCTTCGCGCTCATCATGAAGGCCGCCTTCCTCACCGCCGCCCTGGCCGGCGCCGCCACCCTCTGGATGGCCGTCGCCGCCGATATGGGCGCCACTTTCGCCGTCACCCTCAATGGCCTGCGACTGTTGCGCCCCTCGCGGCATCAGAACCAGTAGGTGCTGAACCGAAGACTCTTTCTCCTCTTTGCCTCCTGGCCGGCCGCCCTGCTGCGGGCCAAAAGCGCCGCCTCCGCCCGCGGCCGCCTGCGCCAGGCGCCGTTGCCGCCCGCGCTCGTCACACCCTCCGGCCGCGTCATGGCCCTGGAAGGCGATGACGCCACGCAGAAGGTCCTCCATGACCCGCGCCTCAAGGACCTGGACTTCGAGGTCGACGGCGCTCTCCTCGCCCCCGGCCGCTTCCGCATCGCCCCCATCCATGAACGCGCCCTCTTCGTCTGGCGCGGCGGCCGCAAGCTCGTCGTCACTTACTGGTGCGCCACCTGCTCCATCCGCGCCTGGGTCCCCGGCCCCTGCCAGTGCTGCCAGGAGGACATGGCCCTCGACCTTCGCGACCCCGCCCTGAAAGACACCGACCCTTCAGACTAAACTCAGGTGATGCGCGCCCCTCTCCTGTTCGCCCTCCCCCTCATCCAAAGCATGCTTCCAGCCGCCGACTACTCCCTGCGGAAAGACTCCGCCGATTCCATCGAAATCTACGTCCTCCGCGACGAACCCCGCCAGACCGAGGTCCGCATCGTGCCCTCGCTCGGCAACAACTCCTACCAGATGACCGTGCGCGGCAAGCCCGTCTTCTGGTCGCCGTACAAAACCCTCGGCGAGCTCGCCGCCCGCCCCGCCCATCTCGGCAACCCGCTCCTCTGGCCCTGGGCCAACCGCATCGACGGC
Source organism: Bryobacterales bacterium (assembly GCA_027324255.1). Classification (GTDB taxonomy): domain Bacteria; phylum Acidobacteriota; class Terriglobia; order Bryobacterales; family Bryobacteraceae; genus Paludibaculum. The sequence goes on from DAHVTI010000226.1 coordinate 5,100, forward strand.
ATGCAGTATTGGGTCAACGGCCGCCGCTACTCCTTCCAGGAGGAGATCGGCAACGTCCGCCCCGGCCCCAACAACACGCCCATTCACGGCCTGTTGGTGTATTCGAACCTCTGGAAGGTAACGCGCGCCGAGGCCGGCCCGCGGGGCGCCGCCCTCACCGCCAGAATCGAGTTCTACCGCCACCCGGAGCTGATGGCCCAGTTCCCCTTCGCCCACAACATCGAGATGACCTACCGCCTGAGCGACGGCAAGCTCGAAGTCGAGACCGCCATCGAGAATCTCTCCTCCGGGCCGCTCCCCGTCTCGCTCGGCTACCACCCCTACTTCCAGGTGACCGACGCCCCGCGCGACCAGTGGTCGGTCCACCTCCCCGCGAAGGAAAAATACGTCCTCTCCAGCCGCTTGATCCCCACCCGCGAAAAGATCCCCAATCCTTACCCCGATCCGGTTTCCCTCCAGGGCGTCGTGCTCGACGACGTCTTCGATTCGCTCGTCCGCGACGCCGACGGCTTCGCCCGCTTCCGCGTCCAGGGCGCGCGCCAGAGCATCACCGTCGAATACGGCCCCCGGTACGCCGTGGCCGTCGTCTACGCCCCCAAGGGCCGCGACTTCATCTGCTTCGAGCCCATGACGTCCATCACCAACGCCTTCAACGCCGCCCACGACGGCTGGTACCGCGGCTTGCAGCACGTCCAGCCCTGCCAGACCTGGCGCGAAGTCTTCCGCGTCGTCCCCGCCGGCTTCTAGGTGGGGCAGGCGGCCACGCCTGCGGGCCGGCGGCCACGCCGGCCCCTCGAGTTTCTACATTTCCGAGTGAGATTGTTTTGGCCTCAAGCCGCCCGGCGAGACGGCCCCGCGTCAAGAAACAGGTCGGTCATGATTGATTCATGTTGACAGACCGACGGATGTATGTCATCCTGCTTCTGAGCCCAT
>DAHVTI010000229.1 GCA_027324255.1 Bryobacterales bacterium
CGCGGCCGCCGGAGCCGGGAACCGCAGCGACTCGCGGAACGCCCGCGCCTGCTTCCGCGCCTCCCCCGTCGTCTCCCACTCGCCGTAGATGCTGCAGAACCCCCGCGAATACAGCAGCCGGTTGGTCGCCACGTCGCGCACCACGAACAGGTACTTGCCCAGGTTCGAGTCGTCGATGGGCCGCGCCGGGTTGCCCGCCCATGCCCCTTCCAGCGACAGGCCGTCGAAGGCGAACTGCTCCGCCGCCGCCGTGCCCGAATGCGTATACGCCAGGCGCATCGTGCGCGGCGGCTGCGGCGCCCCGGCGGCCAGCGCCGCGCCGCATGCCAGGACAATCAGCAGCCTCATGTCAGATCCTTTCCAATCTCGATCACGGCGCGCACCAGTTCGTCGAAATCCGCATCCGTGCTGCGGTGGTTCACGTGCGCCGCCCGTAGCGAGAACCGGCCCCGGATCAGCGTGGAGGAGATCACCGCCCGGCCCGACTCCTGCAGGCGCAGCAGGATCTCCTGGTTCAGCGCGTCCAGCCCGCCCGCGTCCGCCGCCGCATACCGGAAGCAGACGACGTTCAACGATACCGGCGCCATCAGCTCCAGCTCCGGCGACGCCTCTACCAGCGCCGCCAGCCGCTGCGCCTGCCGCACGTTCTGCTCGATCATCGCGGCCTGCGCGTTGAAGCCGTGCGTCTTGAAGCAGAGCCACGCTTTCAGCGACTCGAAGCCGCGCGTCAGGTCGATGCCCAGATCGGCGAAGGGCACGCCCCCTGCCAGGACGCCGCGCTCGGTCGGCGCCATGTAGGGCCGCTCGAGCGCGAAGGCCGCGCGGTGCTCCTCCGCGTGTCTCGTCAGCGTGCACCCGCAAGTGAACGGCAGCGAGCCCCACTTGTGCAGGTCGAACGCCAGCGAATCGGCGCGCTCGATGCCCCGCACCAGCGGCGCCAGATTCTCCGACCAGCGCGCCAGCGCGCCGAACGCCCCGTCCACGTGAAACCACAGCCCCTCGCCCGCGCACAACTCAGCCATCTCCTCCAGCGGATCGATGGCGCCCGTGTTCACCGTCCCGGCGGTACCGATGACGCAAAACGGCTGGAAGCCTGAGGCCCGGTCCGCCCGGATCTCCGCCCGCAGTTCGTTCAGGTCCATGCGGAACAGCGCATCCACCGGAATCCGCCGCAGGTGGCGGTTGCCGATGCCCAGCATCTCGGCCGACCGCCGCGCCCAGCCGTGCGCCTCCACGGAGCAGTACAGCGTCAGTGGCGGCTGTCCGCACAATCCCTGCTCGCGCACATCGAACCCCGCCCGCGCGTGCCGCGCCACCGCCAGCCCCAGCAGGTTCGCCATGGTGCCGGACGACGACAGCACGCCGCTCGCGTCCGCCGGGAAACCCATCAGCTCCACCATCCACGCGATCACCCGCTCTTCCACCAGCGGCGCGCTTTGCTGGAATCCGGCCGACATCGGGTTGAGCCCGGCGCCCAGCAGCGCGGCCAGCATCGCATGCGGATCGCCCGCGCCCTGCACCCAGCCCCAAAACCGCGGGTGGATGTTGCCGTTCGTATACGGCAGCACCAGGCGGCGGAACTCCTCGTAGCACGTCTCCAACCCCTGGCCCTCCCGCGGCAGCCCCTGCCGCAGCGCCTCGCGCACCTCCGCCGGAACAGGCTGCCACGCGGGCCGCTCCCTCAGGGTTGCGAGGTGCCCCGCCATGTCATCCACCATGCTCCGGCCCACGGCGGCGAACGCCGCCCAGTCCAACGGGTCAAATGTCATCGGCCTATACTTTGAAGAATACCTTGCGCCGGTACAGCCACACGCACACCCAGATCTGAAACGCCACCAGCGCCCAGTCAATCGTCAGTTGCCCCGCCACCGGCCACAGGTCCACCATCCAACCCAGAAACACGTGCGCCGTCTGGTGCAGCCAGCGGTTCAGGATTTCGTGGAACAGGTAGATGAAGATGCTGTTGGCCCCCACCCTCACCAGCACCCGCGCCCACGCCTGCTTGCCCCGCACGTCGCACACGTACCAGAACCCGAGCAGCGCCAGGAAGCACCAGCCCGTGCTCAGCACCGCGAACGACGGCGTCCAGATCCGCTTGCACACCGGGATCAGCGGATGCAGGCTCCAGCCGGCGGCCAGCATCGCCAGCCCGGACAAAGCCATCACGCGCCCCTTCCGCGCCGTGTCCATCGGCCCCGTCAGCAGCCCGCCCGCCACCACGCCCAGGATCGTGTTGAACGATGAGCCCAGGAAGTTGATCGTCACGTAGCCGGGGCCCCAGTGCTTGCCGAGAATCAGCGCGTCCAGGTGCCAGCCGAAATTGTCGTTGCGCGCCCACGGGTCCGGGTAGCCCGAGAACTGATACAACGCCCAGGTCAGCGCCAGGATCGAGAACGCCGCCCCCAGTTGCACCCGCCACGACCGGTTCAGCACCAGGAACGCCAGCAGGTACGTCACCGACACCTGCGCCAGCACGTTGATCAGGTCCAGCGTCGGCCTGCCCGCCTGCACGGAGCGCGCTACCAGCCCGAAGCCGATCAGCAGCGCGCAGCGCCGCAGCACGTGCCCGAACTGCTTGCCCCATCCCTCGCCCGCCGCCACCCTCTTCGCGAACGCAAACGGCATCGCCACGCCCACGATGAACATGAAGAACGGCTGGATCAGGTCCCACGCGTTGTAGCCGATCCACGGCGAGTGCTCGAACTGCGCCGCCAGCGCGCCCTTCCACCCCGGATCCTTCTCAAAGATAGAAAGTCCAAAGCCTTCCGAGAACATCCAGATCATCGTGAGCCCGCGGAACGCGTCCAGCGAGTACAATCGATCCAAGCGGCCTGTGGGTGGCATCAGGCGTATTGTACAGGAGGAACTCGAATGAAAGAGCAGAACTACGGAAACCACGCCCGCTTCGATCCGGCCTTCCACGCCGTCCTCTCCGGCATCGTCCTGCTGACGCTGATCGGCTCCTGCGTCAACCTGTGGAAGAGCGTGGGCGACCACCAGCGCCTCTACAGCGCGGCCCTCATCGTCGCGCTCACCGCCGCCACCCTGCTGCTCATGTTCATCTGCCGGATCTATGCGCTGAAGGCCCAGGACCGCGCCATCCGCGCCGAAGAGAACCTACGCCACTTCGTCCTCGCCGGCAAGCTCCTCGACCCGCGCCTCTCCGTCAAGCAGATCGTCGCCCTGCGCTTCGCAGCCGACGCCGAATTCCCCGGGCTCGCCGCCCAGGCCGCGGAAGCCAACATGGAGCCCGACGACATCAAGAAGGCCGTGAAGAACTGGCGCGCCGACAACTACCGCGTCTGACGCCTACTCGGAAACCGCCGGCGCCGCCTGCGCCACGTTCTCGTTGAACGAGTAGCCGAAGCCGCGCACCGAGCGGATAAACGCCGGCGCCGCCGCGTCGGTTTCGATCTTCTGCCGCAGCCGCAGGATGTAGACGTCCACCGTGCGGTCCGTCACCGCCCGGTCCTGCCCCCACACCGCGTCCAGCAACTGCTCGCGCGAATACACCACCCCCGGCCGCGACATCAAGAACTCCAGCAGCCGGAACTCCGTCGCCGTCAAGGAAAGGTTCTCGCCCCTCAGCGTCACCCGGCACGACGTGCGATCCAGCTCCAGCGGACCCGCCTTCAACGCCCGCACCGGCTGCGCCTGCTGCCGGAACTGGATCTTGATGCGCGCAATCAGCTCGCGCACGAAGAACGGCTTCACGATGTAATCGCTCGCCCCCAGCTCCAGCCCCACAATGCGGTCCGTCTCCGATGCCCGCGCCGTCAGGAAGATCACCGGAATGTGCGCCAGCTCCGGCCGCGCCCGGATGCCCTTGCAGATGTCCAGGCCGTCAGAGTCCGGCAGCATGATGTCCAGGATGATCAGGTCCGGCCGCTCGCGCCGGCACAGTTCCACCGCGCCTTTGCCCGTCTGCGAGCCCGCCATCTGAAACCCCTCTTTTTCCAGGTTGTATTTCAGCAGGGCGAACAGGTCCGCGTCGTCTTCAATCAACAGGATCTTTTTCATGCAGCTACGCCTATCTCTACAGATAGCGCGCCGGGCGTTTCAATTGCATGACGATCCCGTGAATCCCTCTAGACGGTCTTCGGGTCCGGGTGCACCCACGGCTGGCGGTACGGCCGCGCCAGCAGCTTGTTGGCCTCGGCGTCGCCCGTCACTTCTCCCTTCACCGGGTCAAAGTGCAGCGTGCGCCCCAGCTTCATCGACATGTTGGCCAGGATGCAGCCGATGGTCGAAATCGCCCCCTGCTCCACGTCCGCCACCGGCTTCGTGCGGTGGTCGATCGCCGACAGCAGGTCCATCATGTGGTACCGGATGGCCGGCGCGCAGTGCTTCTCCAGCCGCTCTTCGGTCTTGTCTTCCGGATACTGGTCCAGCTCGTAGGTCACATCTTTGTGCACCGGCTCGCCCATGCCCTTCACCGGGATGAAGTCGTAGCTGTAGACGCTCGCCTTCAGCGTGCCCTTCTCGCCGTACAGGATGCCCGCCCACGGGTAGTTTGGATCCGTCGGCTGCCCCCACCGCCGGTGCGACCACACCACTTCCACCTCCGGGTGATGGAACGTCGCCACCTGCGTGTCGCTGATGTTCGACCGCCCCGCCTTGTGCACGTAGATCCCGCCCGACGACGACACCGACTCCGGCCAGCCCAGATCCAGCATCCACCGCACCATGTCGTACATGTGGATCCCCATGTCGCCCATCGTCCCGTTGCCGTACTCCATATACGCGCGCCACCGCTGCGGGTGGATCAGCGCGTTATACGGCATCTTCGGCGCCGGCCCGCACCACATCTCGTAATCCAGGTTCGGCGGCACCGGAATGTCCGGCGGATTCTCGGCCGTGCGCGACGCGTAGTGGCAGCAGATCTCCACGTGCGAAATCTTGCCCAGCTTGCCGGACCGCACAATCTCCCGCGCCTCCGCCACGTGCGGCGTTGACCGCCGCTGCGTCCCGATCTGCACCACGCGCTTGTACTTCCGCGCCGCCGCCAGAATCGCCAGGCTCTCCGTCACGTCCACCGATATCGGCTTCTGCAGGTACAGGTCGCAGCCCGCCTTGATGGCCTCAATCGCCGCCAGCGCGTGCCAGTGGTCCGGCGCCGCCACTTCGCAGAGCTCCGGCTGCTCCTGCTTCAGCATCTCCCGGTAGTCGCCGTAGGTCTTCGGCCTCTTGCCGGACTTCTGCCGCGTCGCCACCAGGTCGGCGGCGCGCGCCACCATCTGCGTGTCCACATCGCACAGCGCCACCACTTCCACCGGCGCCACCTGCACCAGCCGCAGCAGGTCGGACTTGCCGTACCAGCCGGAGCCGATCAACGCCACCCGGCGCACTTTGCCCTTGTCGTACTCCGGCAGGGCCATTGAATACGCCGGCGCGGCCAGGCCGGCGGAAGCTGTCGTCAGGAACTGTCGGCGGTCCATAGCACTTTAGTATATGTGCGCCGCGCCCCCGAGTGGGGATGGGAGAATAAAGAGTTCATGGACGCGCACAGGAAGCGACTCTTCGCCGTGGTGTTGGCCGGCTTCTGCGCTTTCCTCGACCTCTACGCCCCCCAGCCCATGCTGCCCATGCTCGCCCGCGTCTTCGGCACCACCGCCGCCGGCGCCAGCCTCCTCGTCAGCGTCTCCACCCTCGCCGTCGCCCTCGCCGCGCCCTTCGTCGGCTTCGTCGCCGACCGCTTCGGCCGCAAGCAGGTCATCGTCCCCGCCACTGTCCTCGTGGCCGTGCCCACGCTGCTCGCCGCCACGGCAACCAATCTCGACCAGCTCCTTTTCTGGCGCACCCTGCAGGGCGTCTTCACCCCCGGCATCTTCGCCGTCACCGTCGCCTACATCAACGAGGAGTGGAAGCAGGCCACCGGCGCCGCCATGGCCGCCTACGTCACCGGCACCGTGCTCGGCGGCTTCACCGGACGCATGCTCGCCGCCGTCGTCTCCATGCGCTGGTCCTGGCAACTCGCCTTCCTCCTGCTCGGCGTCCTGAACCTCGCCGGCGCCGCCGCCATCCATCTCTGGCTCCCGCCCGGCCGCCGCTTCGTCGCGCCCCGCCACAG
>DAHVTI010000232.1 GCA_027324255.1 Bryobacterales bacterium
GACCGCCTGCTCCTGCTCCCCCGCGTCCAGGCCCTCTATTCGGAGGCAAAGACCCGGGCCGACAGCCGCCCCCTCTTCGGTCCCCTCCTCGAGACCCTCGGCGTCGCCCTCCACGCGGATCCCGCCGACCTCGCCCGCATCCCTCCCCGCGGCCCCGTCGTCGTCGTCTCCAATCACCCCTTCGGCCTCCTCGAAGGGCCGCTCCTCGGCGAGTTTCTCCTCCGCGTCCGCCCCGACGTGCGCTTCCTCGCCAACTCCCTGCTCGGCGCCATCCCCGAGCTCGCCGGCCATGTCATCCCCGTCAACCCCTTCGGCGGCAAGCAGGCCGCCATCGAGAACCTCAAGGCCCTCCGCCGCTGTCTCGAATGGCTCCACGCCGGCGGCCTCCTCGTCGTCTTTCCCGCCGGTGAGGTCTCTTCCCTCCAGCCCCGCCGCCTCCGCGTCGAAGATCCCGCCTGGAAACCCGCCGCCGCCCGCCTCATCCTCCGCACCGGCGCCGCCGCCGTTCCCCTCTTCCTCCACGGCGCCAACAGCGCCGGCTTCCAGTCCGCCGGCCTCGTCCATCCGCGCCTCCGCACCGCCCTCCTCCCCCGCGAGTTCGTCAACAAGCAGGGCCGCACCGTCCGCATCGCCGTCGGCGCACCCATCCCCGCCGCCGCCCTCGCCGCCCTGCCCGGAGAGCCCGAAGTCACCGAATGCCTCCGCCGCCGCGTCCATGCACTCCGCTGGCGCTCCGTCCCGCCCGCTTCGTCCGCCGCGCCGCTCATCCGCCGTGCCGCGCCTCTGTCCGCGGCCGTGGCCCCCGCCGCTCTCCGCGCCGAAATCGAAGCCCTGCCCGCCGCCGGCCGCCTGGGCGAGTCCGGCGGCCTCGCCGCTTTTCTCGCCTCGGCTTCCGAAATCCCCTCCGTCCTCCGCGAAATCGGCCGCCTCCGCGAACTCACCTTCCGGCTCGCCGGCGAGGGAACCGGCAACCCCTCCGATCTCGATCCCTTCGACGAAGACTACCACCACCTCTTCCTCTGGAACCCCGAACGCGCCGAGATCGCCGGCGCCTACCGCCTCGCCGAAACGCAACCCCTCCTCCGCCGCCGCGGCCTGCCCGGCCTCTACACTTCCACCCTCTTCCGCTTCCATCCCGCCCTCTTCCACCGCCTCGGTCCCGCCGTCGAACTCGGCCGCTCCTTCGTCCGCCCCGAATATCAGCGCCACTTTCACCCGCTTCTCCTCCTCTGGAAGGGCATCGGCCAGTTCATCGCTGCCAGGCCCCAGTGCCGCTACCTCTTCGGCCCCGTCAGCATCAGCGCCGCCTACTCCCGCATCGCCCGCGAGATCATGGCCGCCTATCTCGCCGCCCACTGCCGCGAGGAATCGCTCTGCCCCCTCGTCCGTCCCCGCAAGCCCTTCCGCCCCCGCCTCCACGTAGCCGGCGAGGTCCGCCAGCTCACCTCGCTCTTCACCGGCCTCGAGGACCTCTGTTCCGTCATCGAGGACCTCGAACCCGAACGCCGCTCCATCCCCGTCCTCCTCCGCCAGTACCTCAACCTCGGCGGCCGCTTCCTCGGCTTCAACGTCGATCCCGGCTTCTCCGGCGTCCTCGACGGCCTCGTCCTCGTCGACCTCCTCCGCACCAACCCCCGCACCCTCCAGCGCCACCTCGGCCGCGAAGGCGCCCAGCGCCTGCTCGAATATCACTCCGCCCAAAACGGAGGCCAGGACCACTCCCTCCTGGCCTCTTAGCCTCAATACTGTCCACTTAACTATCCTGATCCGTTTGGCGGCATCCACGCGGCGCGTGTGCTGGCGCTTTCGGGGCCGGAGGTTGTGGTTGCTCATCTTCCGCTTCACTCCGCGGAAGTTGATCCGGGTTCTACTCGAAGCGACGCGCTTTTGGAGAGTCTCCTCGAGGATGGCGTCATGCAGGGCTTTCCTCTGCCGAGGGGGGGAATAGCGGCGATGCGGGCCAACCGCCGCTGGGCAACCCGCACGGAGTGCAGGAAGGATAGCTTGTCGGGATCCTCATCGGCTTTCAGGGCGGCTTCGTGCATCAGCCCGCGGATGGCGACGTGGGCCATCAGCAGGCCCCAGAATTCCTGCTCCACCAACTCCGGCGTCTTGCTCCGGAGCACAATCTGGGTGCCACGCAAGTGCGTCTTCAACTCGTCGAGCGAGTTCTTTATCTCCCAGCGCTCATGATAAAGCGCTCACGGGACAATTCCGGTGACCGTTCGCATCGCGAGCCGCTGCGTTACCAGCTCAGTCTTGGCCCACGAGTCATAGCATTGCCGCGCTACCTGCAAATCGGACTCGAGGCAAAAACCAGCCTTCGCGAGTTGCTCACCAATATTCTCGATCACCTCGGACCATAAGGCTGCCCGTTCAGCGAACTCTGGTTCTCCACGTTCGACAACCTCGTCCTGAACAAAGCTCTCAACATCGATGAGTCCAACTGCTCGAAATAATTCGGGAAGATGATCCGCTATCTCGTTGTCCCATTCGTTTGCCTGGCGCCATGCCAGAAATGCACTGTAGAACTGGCTGAACTCACGCGGAGGATCAGGTTTCCATTCGCTGCTCGCGTGGTTGTAGTCTAGGACCACGAGCATGCCGGTGGGCCTGGCAGCTTCTTTCATCTTCGAAAGGGCGGGCTTCGGATCAGCGATCCATTGGAGCGTTCGGGCGGCGGTTACGATGTCGAACTGCATACGGTAGTTCAAGCCCGTCGCGTCGCCATACTCAAACCGCAAGTTCGGAACCGTGCCGTGCTCCTTCCGCGCGAGATCCAGAAGCCCCTCGTCGCGATCGACGCCCACTACGTACCCCAGAGGTCCAACTGCCTTTGCCATCCCCGCAGTGATTGCGCCGGTTCCACAGCCCACGTCGAGCACAGAAATCCCCGGCCGCAGCAGCTCCACAAGATAGCGGTGGTCTCGCTGAAGGGTTCGACGACCCAGGATTCTAGGATCGGACCGGTGTGACTGTGCATGCATATTCATCCACCATAGAGCATCACAAGTCTTCTGCGGGAATAGGCCTCAACGAAAACACAAACGGCGG
>DAHVTI010000349.1 GCA_027324255.1 Bryobacterales bacterium
TCGTCCCTTTTCTCCCTTTTCCTCGCCGCCGCCCTGCTCGCCCTCCCCGCTTCAGCTCAGCAGGCGCCGGCCAAGAAACGCCTCCTCGTCATCGGCGCCGTCGAAGGCTTCCAGCACGACGCCACCTCTACGGGCATGGCCACCCTCTGGAAGCTCGGCAAGGAGTCCGGCCTCTGGGAGACCTACATTAAGACCGACGTCCAACTCCTCACCAAGAAAAAGCTCACCGGCAACGCCAAAAACCTCGACTACTTCGACGCCGTCGCCTTCTATACCACCGGCGAACTCGACATGGACGACGAGCAGAAGGCCGCCCTCCTCTCCTTCGTCCACGACGACGGCAAGGGCTTTATCGGTGTCCACTCCGCCCCCGACACGTTCTATAAATGGCTCGGGTACGGCGAGATGCTCGGCGGCTACTTCGACGGCCACCCCTGGAATACCTTCCCCGCCCCCATCGTCATCGAGGACCCCTCCAGCCCCATGACGAAGCACTTCCCCGCCTCCATCACCGTCGTCGACGAAATCTACCAGGCCCGCAACTTCTCCCGCGACAAGTCCCGCGTCCTCATGCGCCTCGACGAGTCCAAGCTCGATCTCACCAAAAAGGGCATCAAGCGCACCGACAAGGACTGGGCCGTCACCTGGATCCACCGCTATGGCAAGGGCCGCGTCTTTTACTCCACCCTGGGCCACACCGAGGAATCCTGGGCCAACCCCGAAGTCCAGAAGATGTGGCTCGAAGCCCTCAAGTGGTGCATGGGCCTCACCGAAGCGGATGCCACCCCCCGCCCCCGCCCCGCTCAATAAGCCATGCTCCGACGCTCGTTCCTCGTCTCCCTGCCGGCGCTCGCCGCCGCTGAGCCCCGCGTGCCCGTCCACGGCGTCTTCGAACACGCCGTCCACGACGGCCCTCCGGACCCCTCCGCCGTCGTCAAGGTCGAGATCCGCGGCCCCTCCGGCACGCACAACACTCTCGCCTTCTGGGACGGCGGCGCCACCTGGAAGTTCCGCTTCTCGCCCCCGCATTCCGGCCGCTACACCTTCCACATCGACATGAGCCCCCACTCGGGCTCCTTCCGCGCTTCCGGCAAGGCCGGCGACACCGAACTCGACCGGCGCGGAGCCCCTGTCGCCGCCCCCGGCAGCCGCCACTTCCAGCACCCCGGCGGCAAGCCCTGGTTCTTCCTCTCCGATACCGCCTGGAACGGCGCCCTCCTCTCCACCCAAGACGAATGGGAGGACTACCTCGCCGCCCGCGCCGCCCAGCGCTTCACCGCCGTCCAGTTCGTCACCACCCAGTGGCGCGCCGGCCGCCGCGACGAGAACGGCCGCGTCGCCTTCAAAGTCGACCAGGGCCGCCTCTCCCTCGACCCCGCCTTCTTCCAGCGCCTCGACCAGCGCGTCGCCGCCATCCGCCGCCACGGCCTCGTCCCCGTCCCCGTCCTGCTCTGGGCCCTCACCTCCCGCGACAAGGAGAGCCCCGGCGAGTCTCTCGACACCCGCCTCGCCATCCAGCTCGCCCGCCACATCAACGCCCGCTACTCCGCCTATGGCGCCATGTGGTTCCTAGGCGGCGATGGCGACTACCGCGGCGCCCATGCCGCCCGCTGGACAGAAATCGGCCGCGCCGTCTTCCCCCCGGACCTCGACCGCCGCCCGGTGAGTCTCCACCCCCGCGGCACCCAGGACCCCTGGCCCGGCCTCAAGGACGAGCCCTGGCTCGACTTCCTCACCTACCAGTCCGGCCACGGCGACAGCCCCGCCAAGTGGCGCTGGCAGGTCGAGAAAGGCCTCGCCGAAGGCGCCCGCCTCGATCCCCCGCGCCCCGTCCTCGACGCCGAACCCGACTACGAAGGCCACATCGCCTACAACTCCAAAAAGGTCATCACGGATTCCACCGTCCGCCGTGCCGTCTATTCTTCTCTCCTCTCCGCCCCGCCCGCCGGCATCACCTACGGCGCCCACGGCGTCTGGTTCTGGTCCCGCAAAGCCGAGGTCCCCCTCGACCACCCCAACTCCGGAGTAGCCCTCCCCTGGCGCGACTGCCTCTCTTACCCCGGAGCCGCCCAGATGAAGCTCCTCCGCGACCTCTACGACCGCTTCCCCTGGTGGACGCTCCGGGCCGAGACAAAGATGGCGGCCTCTCACAAACCCGACGCCCAGTACTCGAACCCCATCCAGTGCCAGCGCTCTGAGGACGGCAAGACCGCCCTCGTCTACCTCCCGGCCAACCCCGCCTTCCAACTCGACCTGTCTTCTTTCCGGGGCGCCCTGAAAGCCGAGTGGCTCGACCCCCGCACCGGAGCCGCCACCCCCGCCGGCAAGCACAAGCCAACCCCCGCCGTGGAATTCAAAACACCCGGCCCCGGCGACTGGCTCCTCCTCCTCCGCGCCTGAGTCCGCTCCCTCCCGGCCTCCGGCGCACTTCCTTGCGGCCCCCGCTTTTGCGGCCGTAGCCTGCATTGCCTGGATTCATGTGGACGAATTCAGGCCTACCGCTCAGAACGACCGGTTGACACTCCACATACAGTCTTGATCGCCACACGGCCCTCTGCTGGCCAACGCGGCTATGACGCTTGCCATAATACTAGGCGCGTTATAGACTATTAAAGAGTGATCCGGTCTTTCCGTTGCGCCGACACCTCGATACTGTTTGCGGACCGCATGGTCCGGCGTTTTCAATCCATCGAACGTGTGGCGCGGCGGAAGCTGCTCTTTCTGCACCGGGCTGCTCGCCTGGAGGATCTTCGTGTTCCGCCTGGCAACCAACTTGAACTGCTGAAGGGCGGCCGTGCCGGAACCTACAGCATCAGGATCAACGATCAATGGCGTATCTGCTTCGCCTGGATTGACGGAGATGCGCATGACGTTGAGATCGTGGACTACCGTTGACATGCCCTGGGAGGCGGCCATGAGGCTGGCAAAACAACTCGATCCAATCCATCCTGGCGAGATTCTGCTCGAGGAGTTCATGAAGCCCCTCGGAATCAGCATCAACCAGTTGGCGCGGGACCTGGACGTGCCGCCGAACCGGATCAGTACAATCGTGAACGGCACAAGGTCCATCACCGCCGACACCGCGTTGCGCCTCGGCGCCTACTTCCGGGTCACTCCCGAGACCTGGCTCGGGCTCCAGGTCGACTATGATCTTCGCCTGACCCGGCAACGTAAAGGCGAGGAGATCACCCGCCGGGTCCGCACGCGGCCCGCCGCCTGATCGGCCGCCTCGGCATCCCCCTGCTCCGCAAACATCTCGTCCTGTCCGCCGCCCGTCGCCCCCCGTCCCGGCGGACCCACGCAATCGCCCGCGCCATGATCGCCCGAATAAAGTTACCCCCCGCCCCAATCGCGGGAAGAGTGGCTGGGACGCCCCTTGCGGATGTGCTCTGCGTTTCGCAAAGGGCAATCTTCGCTCACGAAACCATCCGCCCTCCGCGTCCTTAGGCGGACTCCCCACTCGCCACAACTGACGGCAATCGGTTGCAGCGCGCGGCTGCCGCACGGGGTCACCATACGCTGCTACCCCCACCAGACTGCCTCACGGGCGGTCGATCAGCGACAGGAGAGTCTGCGGCCCCGTGCTGTTGCCATCCTGCTTGCGGCTTGAGCGCGCGAAAGACAGGACCGTGGCGGGTACATACCTGCCTGGCGCGGTTCCCCGGGGGGGAGCCTGTCTGGCGTCAACTATTCCTACCGCCCTTCGGACACGCCTGATAGTGGATACTCCGACGCCGGATACGCGAATGAGAACATTGCCGCATTTTGCTCGCGGTGTTAGATTGCGAATGTGAGCTACAAAGCTTTTGCATTGAACGTCATGGTGGCCTCTCCGTCTGACGTCCCCCAGGAGCGTGTCATCGTGCGCGACGTGATCGCGGAATGGAATGCGATACACGCCAGGGACAGGAAGACTGTATTGATGCCTTTTGGCTGGGAGACCCATGCCACCCCGGAGATGGGGGACCGGCCTCAGGCCATCATCAACGGCCAGTTGCTCAAGGACGCTGATCTCTTGGTCGCGATGTTTTGGACGCGCATTGGTAGCCCGACAGGATCCGCAAAGAGTGGCACAGTTGAGGAGATTGAGGAGCACATCAGAGCCGATAAACCAGCGATGATCTACTTCTCGTCGGCACCTGTTCGCCCCGACAGCATTGACGAGAAGCAGTACTCCGCACTAAAGGACTTCATGAACTCCTTGCGTGGGCGGGGGCTTGTTGAGCAATACGAAAGCCTAGCTGAGTTTCGGACGAAATTTGCGAGGCAACTTGCACAGAAGATAATTTCTCACTTTCCTGCCGCCGTCGAGGAGTCGGGCGCCAGAGGCCCGGACCTCGCTCCGCCCCGCGTAGCGCCCTCCCGCGGCCCGAGGTTGGGCGACTCGGCACGTCAACTTCTTGCCGAGGCCGTGAAGGACAGCCACGGCGTGGTCATGAGCCTTCGGACATTGCAGGGTGCGCACGTACAGACGAACGGCCGGGACTTCGTGGAAGGTGGCCCGCAGTCCGAAGCCCAGTGGAGGGGTGCCGCTGCAGAACTGAGCAAATTGGGCTTACTGGAAGATCGTGCGGGGAAGAATGAAGTGTTCTTCGTTACTGATGCTGGGTACCGTACCGCCCAACTACTCAACCAACAATAGCCCGTGGGAACAAGGGGAGATCTCTGTTAAGAGCTCCCGGTCCGGAATCGCGAGGAGTCATCTCCCAAAAGCCGTTTTGCTCTCCATATCTGAGTGGCCGACAATCCGCTCGGAACCTGCGAGCACGGCATGTTGGCGGTCAGGGCGATGTATGGCTGATCGGCTCCATATCAGAACTCCCGGGCGTAGGTTGATCGTCGTAGGTGCGTACAGTTTCTGTTCGAGAAAAATTCTGTATCGCAGGACAACGCTGCGATTGAACGCCAAGCGGGGCTCTGAGCAGTACCAGTCCACGAAATCGGTGATGGCGCGGTCGTATGTCCGCTGGCTGCTTTTGGACGTGAGGCTATTTAAGACTGCCGCTTTCGACTGTTCAAGATCGGGAAGAGCCAAGACTCGTTTGGGTGTTCGCTTCTTTCGTCGCGTTTTCGGCATCGGACGGCCTCCTTGACCGTCGCCGGTCGGACGTTCGAGAACCTCTGCTCCGGTGTCACCTGGATGGCCCTCTGATCGCTTATCCACCATTTTGGTGCATAATGGTGTTATGAAGGTGGCTGAGAAAAAGGTTCGCCAGAGCGTGAGTCTGCCGCCTGGGCTGGCGAAGCAGGTGGGTAGCATGGCCAAGAGTCGAAAGCTGAGCAA
>DAHVTI010000246.1 GCA_027324255.1 Bryobacterales bacterium
CCCGGCCCGTTCGTTAACG
Source organism: Bryobacterales bacterium (assembly GCA_027324255.1). Classification (GTDB taxonomy): domain Bacteria; phylum Acidobacteriota; class Terriglobia; order Bryobacterales; family Bryobacteraceae; genus Paludibaculum. The sequence goes on from DAHVTI010000246.1 coordinate 20, forward strand.
CATTCTCGCCGTCTGCAACTCCGCAACTGGCCGTGTCTTCGCCACTTCCACGTCTACCCACATCGGCATGCGGGATGCGCCGACCGGTGGAAACTCTCTCGGCGGCGGTGTCCTGTCCTCGCCTGCCACGGCCACCGACGGCGACTTCGCCATCGTTCGCGAGAACGGCATCACGGCAGCGGAGTGGAAGGCGGCGAGGGGCGTTCAATTCCGGGCTACGCGGCCCTCGCGCCCAACACAGAGCCGGGGATGGATCAAGCTGCCGGCCACCGGAGCGGAGCGATGCGACGCTGGTGTTTCGATGATGCCGGAAGTGACCGGCATCGGCGCATGACACCGGAGTCCTGCCGCGGCGGTGACGCCGCCGAGGAACGCGGGGCTCACCTCGTCTGTGTATGAAGGCAACAAGAGGAAGGACAGGCGCGGCGAGGCTGCGGCGGGGGCGACGGGAGTGTATGCTAGTGGCGATATGGATCCTATTGCACGACGAAACCTGCTTACCTTGCCGTTATTGTCCTGCCGGCCGCTGGCCAGCCTGGCGCGTGGGGCGGCGGCGCGACCGGCGCGGCCGAACATCCTGTTCATCATGACGGACGACCATGCGTCGCAGGCGATCGGCTGCTACGGCAGCAAGGTCAACCAGACGCCGAACCTGGACCGGCTCGCCAAAGAGGGGATGCGGATGGACCGGGTGTTCGCGACGAACTCGATCTGCACGCCGAGCCGGGCGACGATTCTGACGGGCAAGTACAGCCACCTGAACGGGGTGCCGGTGTTCAACCGGTTCGACGGGTCGCAGCAGACCGCGCCGAAGCTGATGCAAAAGGCCGGCTACTACACGGCGATGGTGGGCAAGTGGCACCTGGGCAGCAACCCGACGGGGTTCGATTACTGGAACATCCTGCCGGGGCAGGGGGTGTACAACAACCCGACCTTCTACGACAACGACGGGTCCACGGCGTATAAGGGCTACGCCACGGATATCATCACGGACATCAGCATCGACGTGCTGAAGAACCGGCCGAAGGACAGGCCGTTCTTCATGATGTCGCACCACAAGGCGCCGCACCGGGAGTGGACGCCGGACGAGAAGCACAGAAAGATGTTCGAAAACCGGCACATTCCCGAACCGGGGAACCTGCGGGACGACTATGCGGGCAGGACCGACGCGCTGCGGGAGCAGCGGCAGTCAGTGTTCCGGGACATGACGCGGCGGGACCTGAAGCTGACGCCGCCGCCGGGGCTGTCGGGGGCGGAACTGCGGCAATGGATGGGCGGGAAGCCGGAAGAGGTGGAGATCGAGGTGGGGGGCGTCAAGAGAAGGCTGGTGGGGAAGGAACTGGAGGACTGGAAATACCAGCGCTACATGCAGGACTACCTGGCGTGCGTGCAGAGCGTGGACGACAACGTGGGGCGCACGCTGGACTGGCTGGACTCGAACGGGCTGCGGGAAAACACGGTGGTCATTTACACCAGCGACCAGGGGTTTTTCCTGGGCGAGCACGGGCTGTACGATAAGCGGTTCATGTACGAAGAGGCGCTGCGGATGCCGTTCCTGGTGCGGTGGCCTGGGGGGATCCGGGCGGGCAGCACGTCGGAGGCGCTCGGGATCAACTGTGACTTTGCGCCGACGTTCCTGGACCTGGCGGGCGAGAAGACGCCGGAGGACATGCAGGGGCGTAGTTTCCTGCCGGTGTGGGAGGGCAAGAAGCCGCGGGACTGGCGGCATGCGATGTACTACCGCTACTACCACGACCCGGGCGACCACAACACGCGGGCGCACTACGGGGTCCGGACGGACACGCACAAGCTGATCTACTTCTGGAAGAAAGACCAGTGGGAGTGCTACGACCTCAAGGCCGACCCGCACGAGATGCACAACATCTACAACGACCCGAAGGCGCAGAAGACCGTGGCGGCGCTGAAGAAGGAGATGTACCGGCTGAAGAAGGAGATGAAGGACGACGACCAGTTCGCCGACCGGCAGCCGACGGACTCGTCGTACGTGCAGGCGCCGCCGCCGAAGAAGCAGTGAGGAACTGATGGAGCGCGGCGGGGCGGCCGCGTTGGAAACGGCCGGAATTCGCTTCCACGCGAGGTGTGGGACGCCGGCCTCCCCGCGCCCCACCAGCGGGCATGGCGCGCCACGTCCGGCGGTCTGATCCCCCGGCGGGCGTGCGCTTTGGAATGGGCCTGAAACCGTGATCGAAATGCGGGGGCGGCCCTCCGGCAACTCTTTCCCGCGGGGCCGGCCAAAGGGCAGGATGCGGACGTCCGGTACCGGCTCTCGCCGTGACCATGTGCTCCGACGTGGCAAGGCGCTGGCGCAGGAACCGCCTCCCACGGCGGCGCGGCGCGAGTGCGGAGCAAGCGCGCGGGGTGGCGCAGCCGCAAGCCAGGCGAGTGACTACGATCCGGCACGGGCTGCCGCAATTCCGCCGGCCACTCCGGTTCAGACCGCTATGGCTTGATCACGGTGATGGTCTTCTCACCGATGCTGAAAGTCAGCGTGGGATAGCTGGCGTGGGTGACCGAATTCACCTGGTAGGTGACGCTGGCGGTCGAGTTGGAAATGCTGATGAGTGTGACCGTGCACTGGCCGGTGGAGCCCGTCGAGCACGCCACAGAGCCGCCTGGAGTGAACGTTCCGCTGACGGTGGCATTCGCCAAGGGCAGGTTGTTGTTGTCCTGGACCGTAATGGTCACGTTGGCCTTCCACTTGGCTTTGCCCTGCTTTGAGCTTGAGCCGGCCAGAGGTCCGAGCACCATGGTTCCGCCGGAGCTTTGGCTGCTGACCGTTACCGATTGGGATGTGCTGCCGGAAGCGCCCCCGGTGTCAGTCACTTTCAAAGTCACAGTAAACGTGCCACCCGCAGCGTAGTTGTGAGCGGCCGCGACGCCGCTTGCCGTCGTGTTGTCGCCGAAGTTCCATTCGTAGGTGAGCGCGGAGTGCTCCGGATCGCTCGATCCGGCGCCGTCGAACGAGCAGCTCAAGTTGGTGCACGAGTAAGTGAAAGACGCCGTGGGCGGCTGATTCACCGTTCCGCCGCAATCTCCCAACTGGAACGATCCGATATGGGTGCGCCAGCCGGCCGAAGTGGCGCCGGCGTTGTAGTACTCGTTGGTGTACCAGAATGTGCAGTCATCGGAAGGATCGACCGTCATCTGGCTGTAATCGCCCCAGCGCCCGGAGGTGTGCGTCTGCGAACCGGTGCCGGCCTTGATCGTGATTTCGGACTGGGTCATCGAGCCAGACGGGTCGCCGGACTTCCGGCCCGTGGCGACGATCATGGGGTTCAGGCCGGAACTGGAGCGGGAGAAACCGAGCGCGACGCTTCCGTTTCCATTCATGGCGATGCTGCCCATCCAACGATGCGTGGCGTCGGACGGACTATAGGTGGATTGCTGGGCGATGGACCAGGGAGAGGAAGAGGACTTGCCCAACTCGTACCAACGGATTCCGGCGCGGTCCGAGCCTACATCGACGGTCTGGTTCAGCAGCAGTTTCTCCGTGCCGCCGAAATTGCGGTATTGCAGGCGGTACATCAGACGGTCGGAAAGCGCATCCACCTTGACACCGGTGCCAGCCTGCGGAATGCAATTGCGCGCATAGCCGCAGAGATTCGAATCGAAAGAGTTCACTGTCAGCGCGCGGTCCAATAGAAAAGTGGACGATGACGGGTTCACCCAATCCACGTGGAATTTCCATATCTGCAACTGGTCCGGGGAATAGCCCCAGGCGTCGTCATCGACCTGAACGAAATAGTTGGGAGATCCCGGCGGGGCAGACGTGGCGCCGTCCTGGTCAGAAGGGAGCATGCCGCCCAGGTCCGGATCCTGAGTGTAGAGATCGAAGTAGACCATGCGGGCGGGCTGGCCGGCCAACATCTGCGCGCGCTCAAAGGCCACCGCGCCCGCCCCGGCCCAGGAACACGAAATGAACTTGCAACTGAACTGGTTGACGGACATGTAATAGCCGTCCTGCCACACGCCGAACTTCGGGTAATCGTTCAACTTGCTCTGGCTGATGGTGAATTCATAGCGGTGCCATGAGAGCGTGGGATCAGGTCCTTGCGACACGGCGATGCACTGGTAGAAAGGTCCGCGAGGGTAATTGGGCAGGGCAAACTGGCTCATCATGTACCGGTCGGCCTGGCGGTCATAGAGGACGACGGGATCGCCGTCGTTGCTGGCTTCACAAGGCCCGCCGAAGCCCTGCCACAAAGTGTTATTGGATACCGGACCCATGAGATTGTTGCCGCTCTTGTCCCAGACGGCAAAGGAAAGATTCACCATCTGGACGTAGTGATTCGGACCCACCGCCCCGCTCGGGTCCGGCGGAAGGACTGAGTTCACGTTTCCCACGCCGTCAAAATACGGTCCGCTGGTGGGAGCGGCGGCTTGCGGAACGGCGGATTGCACCGAGGGATCGACAGGGGACGCCGGCGCCAAGCTTCCCTCCCGGTTGGGCAGGAGCTTGCGCGGGCGTTGGAATACCTCTCCCAACACCTTCGGTAGGGGAGGAAGTTGCGGCAATGTGCGCAGTGGAGCGGTGGTGTCACTCCGAGTGGAATAGCTGACCTTGGGCGGAGCGCCGCCCGCCGCGGTAACGACACTCTGTGCCGACAAGCCGGGCGCCCAGGCGAACACCATCACGAGGAGCGCAAGGGACAGGGCCAGCTTTCGGCTCCCCATAGTCGTAGGTACCAGTGCGACCGAATGTCTCATTTTCTGCTTTCCTTCTCCGATGAATGAGAACGCCCCATACACAGCCGAAGAGGGCATCCCCAACGACCCCTCCGAAGGTCCCGGTCTGAGGTGGAACACCTCGTGGGGCTATAGTATTGGACTTCACCTTTGAATTCAACCCAGAAGCTATCCAAAGATTGCCATTGAAAGATACCGAGAGTCCTATGCTCCTCAGGGACCTCCGGGCGGATTGATCCTTCCGCGCCGCGTCCGGGAACTCAGACTACCCTTGCTCCGAAAGCTTCCCGTCCAGTCCTTCGCCGAGCGCTGCGCGGATCCGTCCGCAGCCCATGTTCGTGACGGACGGAACCCGCCGCGAAGCGGCAACCGGGCAACCCGGCGGCCACGCGCCGGTGAGGGCAGGTCAGAGCCCGGAACCTGGCGGGGCGAAATCGCACCGGGTGGCTGACTGGCCGGCCATCCTCCTCCGGCGCCGTTCCTTGCGTGGGATCAGGTTATCGAAGCTCTGCCGAATAGACGTCGCGATCAGACACGCGCGGGACTGCTGGAGGGACCAAACGGCAGCCAGGCGCGCGGATCCTGCCTCAACGGCTCCGAACAAGGCGCGCTGCCGGCTATCGGCAGACAAGAATGAACCCGGATGCCAAACGCCGCATTGTCAGCCGCGGCGGCCGGCGGGGCGGTATTGGTGGCGCTGGGCGGTGAATGCGGTGATGCCATACTCGCCCATGTTGACGGCGCCGGTGATTTTGCCGGCGTCGACGGTGCCGCTGAATTCGTAAGAGAGACGGGTACCGTGGACGCGGTGGGAGCTGCGGAACTTGACGGTGTTGCCGGCGACGGCGCCGTTGAGGTCGCCGGAGAAGTACTCGCCGCGGTGGGTGCCGACGAGATTGGCGCCGTTCTGCTCCAGGATGAGGGTGTGGTTGGCGGAGCCGCGGCCGAATTCAAGGTGCGCGTCCCACTGGCCGGCGACGGAGGCGTCCGGTTCGGACGGCGGGGCGGGCTGGGGGGCAGGCTGGGGAGGTTTGGAAAGCAGGGCGACGACGCGGTCCGCGACGGGCTTTTCCTCGCCGGGCATCATCTGGTAGGGGATGAAAGACACGGTGCTGGCCAGGTTGCCGGGGCGGG
>DAHVTI010000276.1 GCA_027324255.1 Bryobacterales bacterium
TGCACTGAGTCCGGCAGGGAGCAGCGAAGTGTTGCAGGCGCTGGGTGCCTCCTCGCTGGAAGCGCTGCCGTCTTTCGAGATCCTGTTGGAGACGCACGCGGTGGACAACGCGCCGGGGCGGGCGCGCATTGTGGCGTCGAGGAACCTGGGGCCGCGGACGCGGTGAGGGGCAGGGCGGACGCACTGATGTGATACACAGGGGCAATATGCGAGTTTGTGCCGCGATAGTGCTCTGCTCGGCGATGCTCTCAGCGCAGGAAGGGCCGCGGCTTTTTGCGACCCTGGCGGACCTGGAGGCGGCGAAGGAGCGCGCGGGGCGTCTGGGGTGGGCAAAGGCGGCGCTGGACGCGGTGGTGAACAATGCGAAGAACTGGCCGCAGTCGCACCTGAAGAAGTACGGGCTGAGCGAGCTGGAACTGCCGCCGGAGGGTGGGCAGTGGACGCAGTGGGACGTGTGCCCGGTGCACGGGGTGAGCCTGAAGTACACGCCGCCGGAGACGAAGACGTGCCCGATCGACGGGGAGCGTTATGCGGGGTGGCCGTACGACCAGGTGACCTACGACCGGCGGCTGGACGATTTGGCCAACGCGGCGCGGGACCTGGCGCTGGCGTACCGGTGGACGGGCGAGCGGGCGTATGCGGAAGAGGCGGCGTGGATCCTGAAGGAGAACGCGAACAAGTACCTGACGTACGCGCTGCACGACAAAGCGGGGAAGGACACGCGGACGGGCGGGCGGATGCACTCACAGACGCTGGACGAGGCGGTATGGCTGATTCCGGTGGCGTGGGCGTACGATCTGCTGCGGGACGTGGACGTTTTCACGGACGAGGAGCGGGCGTCGATCGAGAACGGTTTATTGCGGGAAGCGGTGAAGACGATTCAGAGGAACGACGCGGGGACGAGCAACTGGCAGTCGTGGCACAACGCCGCAATTGGGGCGGTGGGGTTCACCCTGGCGGATGAAGAGATGATCGGGGCGGCGATCGACGGCAAGAGCGGGTTCCGGTTCCAGATGGAGAAGTCGGTGACGCCGGACGGGTTCTGGTACGAGGGGGCTTGGGGGTATCATTTTTACGCGTTGGACCCGCTACTGCGGCTGGCGGAGATGGTGGCGCAGAACGGCTACGACCTGTTTGCGGCCGAGCCGTTGAAGAAGATGTTCGATGCGCCGCTGTTCATGGTGCTGCCGTCGGGGTACCTGCCGGCGTTCAACGACAGTAAGGAGGTGAACCTGTACGGCTACGACACGCTGTACGAGTTCGCGTGGGCGCGGTACGGAGATCCGGCGTACGCGGCGGTGCTGGGGACGCGGACACGGGGGTTCAACGCGCTGCTGTTCGGAGCGGAGGAGGCGCCGAAGGCGGCGCTGGAGGGGTTGAAGAGCGCGGCGTATCCGGATTCGGGCTACGCGGTGCTGCGGGCGCCGGAGGGCGACCACACGGTGGCGCTGAAGTTCGGGCCGCACGGGGGCGGGCACGGGCACTACGACAAGCTGAATTTCGTGAGCCACGCCAACGGGGCGACGCAAGCGCTGGACCCGGGGACGCAGAGCTACGCGGCTCCGACGCACACGACGTGGGACAAAACGACGATCGCGCACAACACGGTGACGGTGGACGAGACGACGCAAGGGGAGGCGGCGGGGCGGCTGGAGTGGGCGGACCTGGAGGGTGAGACGTACCGGGCGGTGCGGGCGACGGGCGGCTCCGCGTATCAGAACGCCACGCTGGCGCGGACGATGTTGGTGACTTCGGAGTACGCGCTGGACCTGTTTGAAGCGGAGGGGACGGACGGGCAGGAGCACACGTTCGACTGGGCGTATCACAGCGACGGTGTGGCGGAGGGCGATGCGGGGCTGGAGTTTGCGCCGTTCAGCGGGTTGGCGGCGAAGAACGGCTACCAGCACATCACGGAGACCACGGCGGCGCAGACGGCAGGGGCGTGGCAGGCGGTGGTGGATCAGGGGCAGGGCGACTTTGCGCTGACGATGGCGGTGTACAACTCGAATGCGAACGTGAGCGGGGCGGCGGCGTCGTCGCAGGAGCAGGCGGCGAGCGCGCCATCGTCGGCGCGGCTGCGGTACACGTTCAACGGGCCGGGCTACATTTTGTACAGCTACGCGCAACTGCCGAAGCAGCCCGAGGCGGCGCCGGCGGCGATGACGTTCTGGCTGTACGGCGACGGGAGCGGGCACAGGGTGGCGTTTCGGCTGAACGATTCCTCCGATGAGAGGTTCGTGGCGCCGGCGGTGGTGGTGGACTGGACGGGGTGGAGAAAGCTGGAGGTCTCGGTGCCGGAGAGCTGGAACCACTACCTGGGGAACAACGACGGGAAGTTGGATCTGCCGGTGAAGTCGGTGTCGATCGAGCTGACGAACGCGGGGGGCGAGGCGCCGAAGACGGGGGAGCTGTACTTCGACGAGGTCACGTTCTACTACGAGGAGCATGCGGAGCTGGCGGCGGCGCAGTTCGACCCGCCGAAGCGGAAGCTGCGGCTGTGGATGCTGGGCGACGGGGAGACGACGGTGGTGCTGGGCCGGGGGCTGGCGGCGGCGCTGCCGAAGACGGCGGCGTGCGTGGTGGCGCGGCGGAAGGGTTTGAAGACGGCGTTCGCGACGCTGCTGGAGCCGTACAGGGAAGAGCCGCGGGTGTGGTGGTTCGGGCGGGACGAGGAGGGGCGGTACGTGGTGGAAGGGGCGGGGTTCCGGGACACGTTCCGGGTAGAGGCGGACGGGGTGAAGGAGTTTACGAGGACGAGGTAGAGGCGGTAGGCGACAATAGGGGCATATGGGCTTACGGGATACGGGGCTGCCTCACGTCGTGATTGTGGGTGGAGGGTTCGGGGGGCTGGCGGCGGCGCGCGCGCTGAAGCGGCTGGCGGTGCGGGTGACGCTGATCGATAAGACCAACCACCACCTGTTCCAGCCGCTGCTGTACCAGGTGGCGACGGCGATGCTGATGCCGGGGCAGATTGCGGCGCCGATCCGGCAGGTGCTGAAGCGGCACCGGCGGGCGACGGTGCTGCTGGGGGAAGTGACGGGGGTGGAGGCGGAGCGGCGCGAGGTGCGGGTGCGGACGGGGGAGGGCAGGGAAGAGCGGATCGGGTACGACTACCTGGTGCTGGCGACGGGGGTGCAGCATTCGTACTTCGGGAAGGACGAGTTTGCGCGTTATGCGCCGGGGCTGAAGACGATGCCGGACGCGACGCGGGTGCGGAACCGGATTCTGGCGGCATTCGAGGCGGCGGAAGGGGAGCAGGACGCGGAGCGGCGGCGGGCGCTGCTGACGTTCGTGCTGGTGGGCGGGGGGCCGACGGGGGTAGAGATGGCGGGGGCGATCGCGGAGCTGTCGCGGCTGACGATGAGGGAAGACTTCCGGCGGATCGATCCGCGGAAATCCAGGATCGTCCTGGTGGAAGCGGGTCCGCGGCTGCTGCCTCCGTTCGACGCGGGGCTGGCGGAGGCGGCGGCGCGGC
>DAHVTI010000289.1 GCA_027324255.1 Bryobacterales bacterium
GGGCGGCGGGGCGGGGGCGGAGGGGTGGGAGGGATGGCGAAGGAGGCTGGAAGGGAAGGCTGAGGGTGCGGCGAAGGGATAGGGGAGAGGCGGCTTTCAGAGGGGCGGGAGGGGGGATGGGGAAATGGGGAAAGTGCTGACTGTCACGGTTTTGTCACGGTTTTCGGTTTTGTTTCGAAAATGGGGAAAGTGCTGACTGTCACGGTTTTCGCGGTTTTTGGCGGGGCGTGGTACATGTGGGATATGGTGCGTGCGCGGTTGTTGTGGGTATTGGCTTTGTGCTCGATTCGGCTGGCTGGGGAGGTGCCGGCGGCGGCGGTGGAGTCGATTCCGCGAGTGGTGTCGGAAGCGATGCAGCGGAGGCACATTCCGGCGGTTTCGGTGGCCGTGTGGGAGGGGGAAGGGCCGGTTTGGGCTTCGGCGTGGGGCTTCGCGGATGTGGAGAATTTTACGCCTGCGACGCCGGCGACGGTTTTCCGGATCGGGTCGGTATCGAAGCCGTTCACGGCGGTGGCGGCGCTGCAACTGGTGGAAGAGGGGAAGCTGGACCTGGAGGCGGAAGTGCAGCGGTACGTGCCGTCGTTTCCCCGCAAGAGGTGGCCGGTGACGGTGCGGGAGCTGTTGTGCCACCAGGCGGGGATCCGGAACTACGGGGCGGGGGAGTTCGACAGCACGCGGCACTATGCGAGCCTGGGCGAGGCGGTTCAGATCTTTGCGCGGGACCCGCTGCAGCAGGAGCCGGGGACAAAGTACGCGTACACGACCTACGGGTTCAACCTGGCGGGGGCTGCGGTGGAGGGGGCGGCGGGGGTTCCGTTCGCCGAGCAAGTGAAGAAGAGGATCCTGGAGCCGGCGGGGGCGGAGCGGATGCAGCCGGACGACGTCTACCGGATCGTACCTTACCGGGCGCACGGCTACCGGACGAGGAGCGATGGGACGCTGGAGAACTGCGCGCTGGCGGACACGAGCAACAAGCTGCCGGGCGGGGGGTGGTTGGCGACGGCGGCGGACCTGGTGGAGTTCGGGCGGGCGATCCTGCAAGGCAAGCTGCTGAAGCCGGAGAGCGTGGAAGCGATGTGGACTCCGCAGAAGCTGGCTAGCGGGGAGGCGACGGGGTACGGGCTGGGGTGGGGGCTGTACCGGCAGGAAGCGCTCCTGGTGGCCGAGCACAGTGGGACGCAGCAGGGGATCAAGTCGCACCTGCTGATTGTGCCGGAGAGGCGGCTGGTGATTGCGGTGCTGACGAACCTGGAGGAATCGGGCGCGCCCGAGATCGGGCGGGGGATGCTGGCTGAGATGCTGAGGAGGCCGCAATGAAGTCCGGCGCGATGGTGCTGATGATGCTGATGATGGCCCCGATGGAGGCGGAATTGAAGCCGGAGAGCCTGGCGGCGTTCCGGGCCTACATGGGGCAGGCGGACCGGTCGATGGAAGCGCGGGCGACGGCCGCGGCGGGGCGGCTGCAGCCCCAGCGGGGGCAGGCGCCGCTGATCGAGGCATGGAGCCAGGACAATCCGATCGAAGTGAAAGACGCGCTGATCCACGACTGGTTGGGGGCGGTGTTTGTGCCGGGGGCGAAGGTGGAAGACGCAGTGAGAGTGCTGCAGGACATTGCGCATTATCCGCAGATTTACAGCGGCGACATTCTGACGGCGAAGATGGTGCGGCGGGACGGGGACCGGCTGCGGGTGCTGTTCCGGGTGGTGAGGAAGAAAGTGATCACGGTGGTGCTGGAGACGGAGTACGACGTTGATTACCGGAAGATCAGCGACAGGACGACGCAGGTATGGTCGCGGAGCGTCCGGGTGGCAGAGGTGGAGAACGCCGGGAAAGCCGGGGAGCGGGTGAAGCCGCCGGACACGGGGTGGGGTTTCCTGTGGCGGCTGAACACGTACTGGCACCTGCAGGAGAAAGACGGCGGGCTGGTGATGGAATGCCGGGCGGTTTCGCTGACGCGGGACATTCCGGCGGCGCTGAGCTGGATTATCAAGCCGATGGTGACGAGCCTGCCGAGGGAGGCGCTGGAAGGGACGCTGGAGAAGACGCGGACGGCGGTGGCGGCGGCGGCGTCTACAAGGGCCGCTGCCGGTACGCCTCGTCCAGCAGTTCCACGACGTGCAGGACCCGCTGGCGGCGGCCGTAGCGCTCCGCGCCCGCTTTGAGTTGGATGGCGCAGCCGACGTTGGCGGTGGTGACGACCTGGGCGCCGGTGGAATCGACGAGGGCCATTTTCTTGCGGAGGAGTGAATCGGCGATGTCGTCGTGGACGATGTTGTAGATGCCGGCGCTGCCGCAGCAGAGGTCGGCGAGGGGGAGTTCGCGGAAGGTGACGCCGGGGATGGATTTGAGGAGGTCGCGGGGGGCCTGTCGGATCTTCTGGCCGTGGGCGAGGTGGCAGGAATCCTGGTAGGTGACGGTGAGGTTGAGGGGGCCCATCTCCGGGCGGAGACCGATTTCTGCCAGAAATTCCGTAATATCTCGGACTTTTTTCACGAATTCGGAGGCTTTACCGGCGAATTCCGGGTCGTGCTCGAGGAGTTCGTCGTATTCCTTGAGGGTGGAGCCGCAACCGGCGGCATTGGTGACGATGGCGTCGAAGTCCCCGGAGAGGAAGGCGGCGACGTTGCGGCGGGCGAGGGCGCGGGCCATGTCCTTGAGGCCGGAGTGGACGTGGAGGGCGCCGCAGCAGGTCTGGTCCTCGGGGATGACGACCTCGCAGCCGTTGCGCTGGAGGACGCGGACGGTGGCCTCGTTGAGGCGGGCGGAGGTGACGTTGGCGAGGCAGCCGGCGAGGAAGGCGACGCGCCGGCGCTGTTCGCCCTGGGCGGGGAAGGTTTTGCCGATCTGGCCGAAGAAGAAGGGGACCTCGGCGGAAGGGGCGAGGTGTTCGATGCGGCCGAGCTTGCCGAACAGGCGGAGGAGGCCGCTGGAGCGGGCGAGTTTGCGGAGGCCGAGGGATTCGTAGAGATAGATGAGGGCGCCGGCGAACTTGATCCAGCCGCGGGAGACGAGCAGGGTGCCGAAGACGAAGGAGCGGAGGCGGCGGGCGGCCCAAGGTTGGGGGCGGGTGGCTTCGATTTCGGCGCGGGCGGCTTCAATGAGGCGGCCGTAGGGGACGCCGGAGGGGCAGGCGCTTTCGCAGCCGCGGCAGGCGAGGCAGAGGTCGAGGTGCTGGTAGTAAGAGGGTCCGGGCTCCATCTGGCCGGTGGCGACCTGGAGCATCTGGTAGATGCGGCCGCGGGGGGAGTCCATTTCGACGCCGAGCTCGCGGTAGGTGGGGCAATTGTTGAGGCAGAGGCCGCAGTGGATGCACTTGTCGAGGTCGGCGCCGCGGGGGGCTTCGGGGTGGCGGTGAGGGAGGACGGGCGGGAAGAGCGGGGTTTCAGAGGCGCCCATAGAGCCTCCCGCAATTGAGCAGGTTTTGGGGATCGAAGGCGGCTTTGAGTTTTTTCATCCAGTCGAGTTCGGGGCCGGGGGCGGCCCAGTATTCGTCGAGGTCGCCGGGGGAGGCTTCGACGACGCGGGACCAGCGGGCGGAGGCCGGGTTGTTCCACCAGGCAAGGAGGGCGTCGCGGTGGTCGAAGGCGAGGTAAGAGATGCCGGTGCCGGCGCGGGAGACGGAGGCGCCGGGGCTGGAGGCGAGGACGTCGGCTAGTGCGGAGATGGGGTGGCCGGCGCGGGCGAGGTAGGGGTGGGCGGCGGGGAACTGCTCGATGAGGCGCCAGAGATCGGCTTCGGGGGCGCCGTCGAGGACCTGGGCGCCGGAGAATTCCTGCTGGTAACGGGCGAGGACGGCGGGGCCGCCGGAGGCGCGGACGGCGAGGCACCAACCGTCGAGGGCGAAGGCCCGGGCGGCGGCGGGGCTGAAGGCGTCGAGGGCGGTGGGCTGGAGGGCGCCGGAGAGGAGGCGGTTGCGGGCCTCGGCCAACTCCTGGGCGGACGGGAAGGTGAGGAGGAAGGTGCGGGTGGCCTCGGGCAGGGGGGCGAGCTTGAAGTTGAGGACGGTGACGGCGGCAAGGGTACCGAAGCTGCCGATGAGGGCCTTTTGGACGTCGAGGCCGGCGACGTTCTTGACGACCATGCCGCCGCAGTCGGCGAGAGCGCCGTCCATGGTGGCGTAGGTCATGCCGATGACCATGTCGCGGGCGGCGCCGTAGTGGCGGCGGCGGGGGCCGGAGCAGTTGGCGAGGACGACGCCTCCGACGGTGGCCTGGGCGGCGCAGGGCGGGTCGAGGGGGAGCATCTGTCTTTCGGCGGCGAGGAGGGCGGTGAGATGCGACCAGGGGAGGCCGGGCTCGACGCTGAGGGTGAGGTCCTTGGGTTCGTAGGCGAGGACGCGGCGGAGGGCGGCGGTGGAGAGGGTGAGATCGGCGGGCTGGGCGGGTCCGCCCATGCGGGATTTGGTGCCGGCGCCGCGCACGTTCACGCGCCGGCCGTGCGCCGAGGCGTCGCGGAGCGCGGCGGCGACTTCCTGGGGGGTGGCCGGCGTCATTTCGGTCATGGTGATTCCAGTGTTCCCCTATTCTGCCAGAAGGACGTGGAGGCGCGCAGGGTTCGGTATCATGCATGCATGGCATCCCGCCGCAATTTCATCAGTACGGTCGCCTCCGGGCTGGCGACCACCCTGGCGGCACCCGCGTCGGTGCTGGGGGCGAACGACCGCATCCGTTTCGGGATTATCGGGCCGGGGGCGCGGGGGCAGGAAATACTCCGCTGGGCGTTGAACAGCCCGAACACGGAGTTTGTGGCGGCGGCGGACATCTACACGCGGCGGCTGGAAGAGGTGAAGCGGATCGCGCCGAACGTGAAGACGTACCTGGACCACCGCTACCTGCTGGAGGACAAGAGCATCGACGCGGTGCTGATCGCCACGCCGCAGCACCTGCACTGCGAACATTTTGTGGCGTCGCTGGACGCGGGCAAGCACGTGTACCAGGAAAAGACGATGGCGTTCACGGTGGCGCACGCGAAGAAGATGCGGGAGGCGTACCGGAAGGCGAAGGGGCGGACGGTGCAGGTGGGGCACCAGTCGTGCTCGTCGGGGCTGATGACGGACGCGGCGCAGATGCTGGCCGAGCAGCCGATGGGGAAGGTGACGGCGATCCACATGACGATGTACCGGAACACGCCGCACGGCAAGCCGCAATGGTCGCGGCCGGTGTACCCGGACATGAACGCGGAGAACATCCTGTGGAAGCAGTTTTTGGGCGACAACTCCGACCGGCCGTTCGACGCCAACCAGTACATCAACTGGCGCTTTTACTGGGACTATTCGGGCGGCAACGTGTACGAGAACATGTGCCACCAGATTTCTTTCTGGTACAAAGCGATGAACCTCAAGATCCCGACGCGGGTGACGATGACGGGGGGCATCTACCTGTGGAAGGACGGGCGCGAGGTGCCGGACACGATGTGCACGGCGCTGGAGCAGCCGGAGGAGATGCTGATCAGTTGGAACTCGGGGTTCGGCAACGACCGGCTGGGCGCGGTGGAAGACGTGCTGGGCGA
>DAHVTI010000297.1 GCA_027324255.1 Bryobacterales bacterium
CCTGCCCTGATCCTTGGTGGTGAAGAAGGGCTCGAAGATGTGGGACTGCGTCTCGATGTCCATGCCGGCGCCGATGTCGGCTACGGTGAGGCGGACTAGGCTGGCGTCTTCGGAGGCGGCCACGCCGACGGTGAGCCTGCCACCGCCGGGCATGGCGTCGCGGGCGTTGGCGGCGAGGTTGAATAGGATCTGCTGCAACTGCCCCGGGTCGGCATTGACGTTGAGGGCGCCGGGCCCGGACTCGACGGTCACTTCGATGTCTTCGCCCACGAGGCGGGCGAGCATTTCACGCTGCCCGGAAACAGCGCGGCCGAGGTCGAGCACCTGGGGCTTGACCAGCTTGCGGCGGCTGAAGGTGAGTAGCTCTTCGACGAGCTCGGCGGCGCGGTGGCTGGCGCGGCGGATCTGGGACAGGCCTTCGCGGCTGGGGTCCTCGTGAGGCAGGCGGGAAGAGAGGAGTTGGGCGTAGCCGTTGATGACGGTGAGGAGGTTGTTGAAGTCGTGGGCGACGCCGCCGGCGAGGCGGCCGAGCGATTCGAGCTTCTGGGCCTGGAGCAGCTCGCCGGCGAGGCGTTCGCGCTCGAGTTCGGCGGTGCGCTGGGCAGTGATGTCCTGCAGGGCGCCGATGATGCCGGTGACGCGGCCGCAGGCATCGAGGACGGGCTGGCCGTAGTCTCGCATGTGGCGGGTGGAACCGCCGGGCAAGAGCAGACGGTATTCGGTGACCTGCGGCTGTCCGGCGAGCAGGGCGGCGAGGCGCGCCTGGAACCGGGGGCGATCCTCCGGATGGACATAAGGCAGTTCGCTTCGCGGTGTATCGCCCGCGCCGGCCGCCACGCCGTGATCCCGCAGATAGTCCATCCGCCCCGAGGTATGCCACACGCGCACGAGCTCGCCGTCCGGCTGGACGCGGTACTGGTAGGCGAAGTCGGACATGATGCCGGTGAGCGTCCGGAAGCGCTCCTCGCTTTCGTGCAGCGCCTGCTCCAGCAGCTTCCTGGCGGTGATGTTTTCGTGGGCGACGACGGCGCCGCGGCGGGCGCCGGTGAGCGGGAGGACGCACATCTCAAACCAGCGCCGCTCGACCGGGGAGTTGCAGGCGTATTCGCCGCGAAAGACCGGCAGTTCGCCGCGCAACACTTTGCGGACGCCGTCCCTCACGGCCGCGCCTTCGGCCGGCCCGGCGCTCGCCCGGCAGCCGTCGAGTCCTAAGAGATAGTGGAGGCCGACACCGTCGCGCAGCCGCACGTCCGCGCCGTTGGCTTCGGCGAAATCGCGCCAGGCGCGGTTCACCGTGAGGATGGTGGCATTTTCGTCGATCACGGCCACGTTGGCGGTGAGCGAGTCCAGGATGTCGCGCGCCAGGGACTCCGCCGAGCGGACGTCCGCTTCCGCTTCCTTACGCGGCGTGACGTCGAGAAAAATCCCTTCCAGGCAAGCAGGGCGGCCGTCCGGGCCGGGGACGGCACAACCGCGCTCGAAGACCCAGCGCCAGCCGCCGGAGGCATGGCACAGGCGGTATTCGAGCTCGTAAGGCCGCCCCTTTGCGATGCTCTCGGCCACAGTCTGCACGACGCCGGGGAGGTCGTCCGGGTGGATGGCGTCGGAGAAGCGCCGGAAGCGCCCCTGCAGGTATTCGGAGGCGGGAATGCCCGTGATGGAAGCGATGCCCTCGCTAATGAAGTCCATCGTCCACGGCGCTTCGACTTCACAGCGATAGACGGCGCCGGGCAGATGGTCCAGCAGCACGCGGAACGGCTCGCCCGGCTGAAAGCTCGCCGCGCCTCCGGCGCCCCGCGCGCCGTCCTCTTCGCTGGACTGCGTCGGCATAGCAGTTGCCCGATTTATAGCAGCTTTTCAGACCGGTGACTCTCTTTATTTCGAAGACGGCCGGCGGAAGCGCCGCGGCGTTCGGGTAGACTGGGCAAGGAGCCAACCGCGAATGAACCGCCTGAGTCTTCTTGTTTTGCTCGCCAGCGCCTCGGCCGCAGGCGCCGATCTGACGCTGTGGTACAACGGGCCCGCCACGCAGTGGGAAGAGGCGCTGCCGGTGGGCAACGGCCGTTTGGGTGCGATGATCTTCGGCCGCGCGGCCGCCGAAAGGATCCAGTTCAACGAGCACACGGTGTGGACGGGCGAGCCGCACAGCTACGCGCACCGCGGGGCATGGCGGCACCTGGAGGAGATTCGCGCGCTGCTGGCGCAGGGCAGGCAGAAAGAGGCCGAACAACTGGCCATGAAGGAGTTCATGAGCGTGCCGATCCGCCAGAAGGCCTACCAGGCGTTCGGGGACCTGCTGATCGACATGAAGGACCTGCCGGAGGGCGAGCCGTCCGGTTACCGGCGCTCGCTGAACCTGGACGAAGCGGTGGCGGCGGCGGAATTCACGCAGGGGGGTGTGACGTACAGGCGCGAGGTCTTCGCCAGCCATCCGGCGGGGGTGATCGTGGTGCGGCTGACGGCGAGCCGCGGCGGGCGGGTGTCGTTCGACGCCACGCTGAAGAGCGCGCACGCGGACTCAAAAGTGGTCTCGAGGCCGGACGGCGCGGTGTCGATGGCAGGCGCCGTGGCGGAGTCGGCCATCCGCTTCGAGGCGCGTCTCGCGGCGCGCGCCGAAGGCGGCAAGGTGGAGTCGCGCGAGGGGCGGATCAGCGTGCGCGGCGCCAGGAGCGTGACGCTGCTGCTGGCGGGGGCCACGAACTTCGTCAACTTCCGCGACGTATCGGGCGACCCGGTGCGCCGCAACGACGCGACGCTGGGCGCGCTGGGCAGCGCGGCCTACGGGCGGCTGCGGGCGGCCCACATCGCCGACCACCAGAAGCTGTTCCGCCGCGTGTCGCTGGAACTCGGCGCGCAGGCGTCGCCGCCGTTGCCCACCGACGAGCGCATCCGGCGCTTCGCCTCCGCGCCCGACCCTCAACTGGTGGCCCTGATCTTCCAATACGGCCGCTACCTGCTGATCGCGTCGAGCCGCCCGGGCGGGCAGCCGGCGAACCTGCAGGGCGTGTGGAACGAATCGAACACGCCTTCGTGGGACAGCAAGTACACGGTGAACATCAACACGGAGATGAACTACTGGCCGGCGGGCGTGGCGAACCTGCCGGAATGCCAACTGCCGCTGTTCGACATGCTGAGGGAGGTGGCCGAGTCCGGCGCCGAGACCGCGCGCGAGCACTACAACGCCGGGGGCTGGGTGCTGCACCACAACACCGACCTGTGGCGCGGCACGGCGCCCATCAACGCTTCGAACCACGGCATCTGGCTGACCGGCGGCGCGTGGCTGTCGCACCACCTGTGGGAGCACTACCTGTACACGGGCGACCGCGAGTTCCTGCGCAACCAGGCCTACCCGCTGATGAAGGGCGCGGCGCAGTTTTTCACCGAAGTGCTGGTGAAGGACCCCAAGACGGGGCGGCTGATCTCGGGCCCCAGCAACTCGCCGGAGCAGGGCGGCCTGGTCATGGGCCCGACCATGGACCACCAGATCGTGCGCAGCCTGTTCGGCATCACGGCGGCGGCCTCGCGGCTGTTGGGGGCGGATCCGGAGCTGCGGGAGAAGCTGCTGTCGATGCGGGCGCAAATCGCGCCGAACCGGATCGGCCGCTACGGGCAGTTGCAGGAGTGGCTCGAAGACGTGGACGATCCGAAGAACGAGCACCGCCACGTGTCGCACCTGTGGGGCGTGTACCCGGGCTCCGACATCACGGCCTACGGCACGCCGGAGCTGTTCGCGGCGGCGCGCAAGTCGCTGGAGTTCCGCGGCGACGCGGCCACCGGCTGGTCGATGGGCTGGAAGCTGAACCTGTGGGCGCGCTTCCTGGACGGCGACCACGCGTGGAAGATCCTGCAGAACCTGGTGAGCCCGGCGGCGAACAGCCGGCGGGGCGTGCGCGGCAAGGCGGGCCTGTTTCCGAATCTTTTCGACGCGCACCCGCCGTTCCAGATCGACGGCAACTTCGGCGCCTCGGCGGCCCTCGCGGAGATGCTGCTGCAAAGCCACGATCCGTTCGCCAAGCCGAACGGAATGAGCGCGGTGGAATCGGGCGAGGCCGCCTACCTGCACCTGCTGCCGGCGCTGCCCGCGGCGCTGCCGGACGGCAAGGCAACAGGGCTGGTGGCGCGCGGCGGCGTGGAAGTGAACCTGGAGTGGCACGGCGGCAAGCTGTTGAAGGCGGTGCTGCGGCCGCGCCGCACGCTGCCGGTGAAGGTGCGCTACGCGGGCCAGGAAGTGGAACTCGAAGCCGCGGCCGGCAAGAGCTATGCCTTCGACGCCTCGCTCAAGCGGCTGGGCCGCTGATGCGCACGGCGCCGGACGAGCAGCCGCTAGGATGGTAGAGCAGCGATGAAAAGCATCCTTCGCAAGCTGAACTACGCGCTGGGCGGGCTGGTGGTGGCCGCGGTGCTGGCCGCGGCAGTGGCCGTAGTGTGGTGGGTGTGGCGCCCGACGCCGCAGACCAGCGGCGAAGTGAAATCGCCGGTGCGGGCGGAGGTGCGCATTACGCGTGACTCGCTGGGGGTGCCGCACATCGCCGCCGCGTCTCTGGAGGACGCGCTGTTCGCGCAAGGGTTCGTCACGGCGCAGGACCGCTTCTGGCAGATGGACGGGCTGCGCCGCCTGGCGGCGGGCGAGTTGAGCGAAATCGTGGGCCGGGCCGCGCTGCCGCTGGACACCAAGGCGCGGCAACTGCGCATGCGGCGCATCGCCGCCGGGTGGCTGCGGCAGATGCCGGCGGAGCAGCGCGCCAGGCTGTCCGCCTATGCGCGCGGCGTCAACCACTACCTGGAGACCTATCGCGGCAAGTACCCGCCGGAGTTCGCGGTGATGTCCTACGACCCGCGCCCGTGGACGATGACGGACACGCTGCTGTGCGCGCTGCAGATGCACCGCACGCTCTCCGGCCATTGGGAGAACGAACTGCTGAAGGAGAAACTGCTGGCCTCGGGCGACCGCGCGCGCGTCGAATACCTGTTCCCCGTGCGCACGGGCGACGAGCCGCAGCCGGGCTCGAACGCCTGGGTGGTGAGCGGCGCGCGCAGCACCACGGGCAAGCCGATTCTGGCCAACGATCCGCACCTGGAATGGTCGCTGCCCTCCACGTGGTACATGGTCCAACTGCACGCCCCGGACTTCGACGTGGCCGGGGCATCACTGCCGGGCATGCCGGCGGTGGTCATCGGCCACAACCGGCGCATCGCGTGGGGCATCACGGCGCTGCAGTTCGACAACATGGACCTGTACGTCGAAAACATCGACCTGCGGACGGGCCGCTACCGCTTCGGCGGCCAGGAACTGCAGGCGGTGCGGGAGGTGGAGTGGATCGCGGTGAAGGGCGAGCGGCCGGTGCAGGTGGTGAACCTGGTGACGGTGCACGGCCCCATCGTGTCGATGGAAGGCGGCCGGGCGCTGGCGCTGAAGTGGGCGGCGGCCTTCATGACGGACGGCTTCGACTTCCCGCTGATCGAGTTGAACCGGGCCGGCGACTGGCAGCAGTTTCGCGCGGCGCTTTCGAAGCTGCGCGGCCCCAACGTCAATGCGCTATACGCCGACGTGGACGGCAATATCGGCTGGCAGGTGGCGGGCCGGCTGCCGGCGCGCAAGGACTTCGACGGCGACGTGCCGCTGGACGGCGCCTCGGGCAGCCGGGAGTGGGACGGCTACCTGCCCTTCGACGAGCTGCCCTCCTACTACAACCCGCCGTCGGGCATCCTGGCCTCCGCGAATCAGAACAGCTTTCCACCACAGACGCCGTACCGCGTGAGCGGCTTCTTCTCGTCGGCGCACCGGGCACGGCAGATCGTGGCGCGGCTGCAATCGAAGGCGCGGTGGTCGCCCGCCGGAATGCTTCGGCTGCAGTCCGACGTCTATTCGTCCTTCTACAAGTTCATCTGCGACGAGGCGGTGCGGGCGGTGGAGAAGCGCCAGGACAGGAACCCGATGGCGCAGGAGGCGGCGCGGCTGCTGAAGCCGTGGAACGGCCAGATGGACGCGGCGCGGCCGGAGCCGTTCCTGGCCACGCTGCTCTACCAGCACCTGCGGCGCGCGATGACGGAGCGCGCCTCACCGCGCCAGACGCCGGTGCTGCGCACTTACATGGCGCCGGGCGTCGTGGAAAAACTGTTCCGCGAGCGGCCGGCCGGGTGGTTCGACGACTACAACCTGGTGCTGGCCAACACGCTGTCCGACGCCATGGAAGAGGGGAAGCGCATCCAGGGCCGCAACCCCGACAAGTGGCGCTACGGGCGCATGAACGTGTTGACTATCGCGCACCCGATCGCGAGCCGCATTCCCTGGATCGCGCCGTACTTCAACATCGGGCCGGTGCCCATCAGCGGCGCGGCCACCACCATCGACGCGGCCACGGAGAGCATGGGTCCGTCCCTGCGCTTCGTGGCCGACACCGCGGCGTGGGACAGCAGCTTCATGAACCTGACCATCGGGGAATCGGGCCACCGCTTCTCCGGCCACTACAAAGATCAGTGGGACGCCTACGCCGCGGGCAGGAGCTTCCCGCTGCCGTTCACGCAGGCGCCCGCGGGCTCCACGCTGACGCTGCGGCCGTAGCCGGGCGGCTTGATATACTCCACATTTCACGCCCTCAACCCGAGGAGAGGTCCTTGCCCATGATCCGCCGTTCCGCCCTTTTCCTTCTGCTCGCCGCGTGCTCCGTGCGCGCCGAGGTGCCCTACCAGCAGCCGCCGAAGGCGATTCTCGACGTGTTGAACGCGCCCGCGGCGCCGACGCCGTCGGTGAACCCGCCGAAGACGCACATCCTGCTGCTGGAGCGCCGCCTGGCGCCGCCCATCGCGGAGCTGGCCGCGCCGGTGCACCGCATCGCCGGCCTGCGCATCAATCCGGCCAACAACGGGCAGCACGCGCCGGCGCTGGTCATCACCGGGCTGGCGATGAAGAAAGTGGCGGGGGGCGCGGAGACGAAGATCGCCGTGCCGGCGGGGGCGCGGCTGGGCATGCCCGTATGGAGCCCGGACGGCAAGCAGTTCGCCATCCTGAACTACACGGCCGCGAGCGTGGATCTGTACCTCGGCTCGACGGCCCCGGCCACGCTGCGCAAGGTGCCCGGCGCGCGGCTGAACGACTCGATGCCCGGCGGCTTCCGCGGCGGCTCCGGCACGGTGCAGTGGCTGGCGGGGAGCAGGACGCTGCTGGTGAAGCTGGTGCCCGCGGCGCGCGGCGCGGCGC
>DAHVTI010000306.1 GCA_027324255.1 Bryobacterales bacterium
GGCGCCGGGGTGCGCTTGACCCCGGACCCGCCGGAACTTAGTATAGAACAAGAATTATCGATAATCGATGGAACGGCACGCAACACAGGAGGCCGGGTGAACAGCGCGCAGTGGATGGAGGCGATTCGGGGACGGCTGATCGTGTCGTGCCAGGCGTCGACCGGCGACGCTTTCTACTCGCCGGAGTCGATGGCGCTCTTCGCGGCGGCGGCGAAGGCGGGGGGAGCGGCGGCGATCCGCGCCAACGGCCCGCGGGACATCGCGGCCATCGTGCGGGCGACGGCGTTGCCGGTGATCGGTATCCAAAAGCGGACGATGGACGACGGGCAGGTGCTGATCACGCCAACGCTGGAAGAGGCCCGGGCGCTGGTGGAAGCGGGTGCGGCGGCGGTGGCGCTGGACTGCACGGCGCGCGGGCAGCGTCACGGGGCACTGGAACGCGTGCGCCGGATTCGCGAAGAGCTGGGCGTGGCGGTGTGCGCCGACATCGCGACGGAGACAGAAGCGCTGGCGGCCGCGGAGTGCGGCGCGGACTTCGTGCTTTCGACAATGCGGGGCTACACGGACGAGACGGCGCGCATCCGGCGGTTTCAGCCGGAATTCATCGCCAGGCTGGTGGCGGCGGTGCGCGTGCCGGTGATCGCCGAGGGAATGATCGGGACGCCGGAAGAGGCGCGGGCGGCGATGGAAGCGGGGGCCTGTGCAGTGGTCGTGGGCACGGCCATCACGCGGCCGCACGAGATCACGCGGCTGTTCGCGCGGGCGGTTCGCCCGCCGGAGGCGTGCGTGGTGGCGGCGATCGACCTGGGCGCGACGAACACGAAGTATGGGGTGGTGGACCAGGCGGGACGGATGCTGTGGTCAGCGGTGGAGGCGACGCCGTCGAAGGAGGGCGCGGAGGCGCTGTTGAACCACCTGGCCCATTGTGCGGGCCGGTGCGCGGCGGAGGCGAAGCGGCTCGGGAACGCAGCCGCGGCGATCGGGATCGCTGCGGCAGGCTGGGCGGAGCGCGAGTCCGGCAGGGTCGTTTGGGCGACGGAAGGGATGCCGGGCTGGTCCGGCGCGCAGGTGGCCCGCGTCGTGGAAGAAGCCTCGGGCGTGCCCGTGGTGGTGGAGAACGACGCGCGGGCGCTGGCGGAAGGAGAGCGCCGGTTCGGCGCGGCCAAGGGAGTGCGGGATTTCCTCTGCCTGACGCTGGGCACGGGGGTGGGCGGCGCGGCGGTAGTGCAAGGCAAGTTGCTGGGCGGCGCGTCGGCGCTGGGCGGCGCCCTGGGGCACTTACCCGTAGAGCCGGACGGAGAGCCGTGCGCGTGCGGCGCGCGGGGCTGCCTGGAGGCCTATGCGAATGCGGCAGCGCTGCTACGCTACGCGGCGCCGGCGCGGTTCGGCTCGGCGCAGGAATTGATCGAGGCGGTGCAGGCGGGCGACGACGGCGCGAAGCGCGCGCTGCAAACGTACGCGGTCTACCTGGCGCGCGGCATCGCGGCCCTGGTGAACGTGTTCGATCCGGAACTGGTCGTTCTGGGCGGTGGACTGGTGCAAGGTAACGCGGAGTTGGTCGCGGAGGCGAGCCGCGAAACGGACCGGCGCATCTTTGCGCGTGAAGTGAGGCGCGTGCGCGTCGTGGCCTCCAGCCTGGGCTATGAGGCGGGCGTGCTGGGCGCGGCCGCGCTGGCGTTGGATGCGGCAAGGGAGGGCGCAGGATGAAACTGACAATGAGATCCGCGGTTGTCCTGCTCGTCGCGGCGGCGTGGGCGCAGAGCCCCGTGCCGCGCGGCTACACGATTCCGCTGATCGACCTGGCCGGCGAGACTCAGCGGCAGGTGCTGGTGGACCGCGAGCCGGGCCAGTACCTCGGCCATCCCACCACGGTGCTGCTGGAAGACAACCGCTCGATGCTGGTGGTCTACCCGAAGGGCCACGGACGCGGGCCCATCGTGATGAAGCGCAGCACGGACGGAGGCAAGACGTGGTCCGAACGGCTGCCGGTGCCGGAGAACTGGGCAACATCGAAGGAGACGCCGACCATCTATCGCGTGGCGGATGGACAAAACCGCAAACGGTTGATCTTGTTTTCGGGGCTGTACCCAATCCGGCTGGCGTCTTCGGCCAACGACGGCAAGGACTGGACTCCGCTCGCGCCCATCGGCGATTTCGGCGGAATCGTGGCGATGTCGGCGGTGATGCGCTTGAAGGACGGCCGCTTCATGGCCGTGTTCCACGACGACGGACGCTTCTTCGCAAACTCGGGGCAGCGCGGGCCGTTTGTGGTGTACAAGACCCTGTCGAGCGACGGCGGGCTGACGTGGGGCGCACCGGTGGCCATCGCGCGGCACCCGCAGGCGCACCTGTGCGAGCCGGGGCTCGTCCGCTCGCCGGATGGGAATCAGATCGCCATGCTGCTCAGGGAGAACAGCCGGAAGTTCAACTCGTTTGTGACGTTCTCGAACGACGAAGGCGAAACGTGGTCCACGCCGCGCGAGCTGCCGGGAGCGCTCACCGGCGACCGCCACGCGGGGCTCTACGCACCCGACGGGCGGCTGTTCATCACGTTTCGCGACACCACGCTCAAGAGCCCGACGATGGGCGACTGGGTGGCCTGGGTGGGCCGTTACGAGGACATAGTGCAGGGCCGCGAGGGCCAATACCGCGTGCGCCTGATGCAGAACCACCAGGGCGCGGACTGCTGCTACCCCGGCGTGGAGAAGCTGAAGGACGGCACCATCGTGACCACTACCTACGGGCACTGGACCGAGGGCCAGGAGCCGTACATCGTGAGCGTGCGGCTGAAACTCGACGAACTGGACCGCAAGGCGCGGGCGGCGAAGCAGGGGGCAAAATGAACGCCGGGCTCGCGCCGGTGCGGCCGGAATCGCTGGCCGCGCAGGTCTGCAACGCGCTGAAGGACGCGATCTTCGCCGGCCGGCTCCAACCGGG
This sequence comes from Bryobacterales bacterium, assembly GCA_027324255.1. Classification (GTDB taxonomy): domain Bacteria; phylum Acidobacteriota; class Terriglobia; order Bryobacterales; family Bryobacteraceae; genus Paludibaculum. The sequence continues at coordinate 2,938 of DAHVTI010000306.1, forward strand.
CGAGGCGCTGCGGGAACTGCACCTGGCGCGCTCCATGGACGTGAGCCAGTCCACCGTGCGGGAGGCGCTGGTCCAACTGGAGCGCATCGGTCTGGTGGTGCGCGAACAGAACCGCCGGACCACCGTCACCTCCTTCACGAAGCGCGAGGTGCGGGAGCGGCTGGAAGTGCGCATGGCGCTGGAGGAGATGGCCGCGGCGAAGGCGGCGGTGAACCTCACGCGCGAGGATCTGGCGGCGCTGGAGGGCCTGGCGGACCGCATCGAGCGGGCCGCCAACCGGGGCGACCACTTCGACTACGTGCAGGCCGACATCCGGTTCCACCGCGTCCTGTGGCAGCACTCCGGCAGCGCCGTGCTGGCAACCACGCTGGACCAGTTGACGACGCCTCTGTTTGCGTTCCTGAGCGTGCTGCATTCGGCGGAGCTGAAAGACCTGCGGACCGCGAAGCCGCACGAGCGGCTGGTGGCCGCCATCCGGTCGCGGAATGAGCAGCGGATCCGGAAAGAGATCCGGGCCCATATCCAGGGCTCCTACGGCAGGTTCCTGTCGTCGGACGAGGAGACGCTGGACGAGTTCGCGGCCGGCGGGATACGGAACGTCAACGGGCGCGGCGGTTCTCGTAAGCGGCGTTGACCCAGGCCGGCGGGTCGGGCTCGCCTTTGGGCGCCAGGCCCTTGGTCTTCGACCAGCGGTGAATCCAGGAGAACCCGCCGGGGCCGGTGTAGCTGTCGGAAAGCCGGTAGGTCTCGTCACGAAGGGCCGCTTCGAGAGACACCACCGTGTAGCCGCGGCGCTTCATCATCGCAAGCAGGCCGGGCAGGGCGTCGGCGTTGAGGCGGCTGACGTGGAGCAGCAGCACCTGGGGAAACTCGCGGCCCACCACCTCGACGGAGCGTCCCTCGAAGAACGCGAAGATCGCTTCCATGTAAGCCAGGTAGTCGCGCAACAGGCGGGCGGCGAGCGGCGGGTCGTTGCGGAGCGCCGCCTGGTAAAGGACGGCGTACATCCAGTCGGAGTTGTCGAGGGTGACGGGAGCCACCGTGTAGCCGCGGCCGGCCAGGAAGTCCTCGACGGCGCGGCGCGCCTCGGCTGTGGCGCCGGCGTGCAGGAACGGGTGCCGGAAGAAGACGGGCCGGCGTCCGGCGGCCTGCTCGATGGCCGGCTCACCGCGCACGATGTCGGCGATGTACTTGTCAGGCGGAGTGAGGTTCAGGTCGGGGTGCGAAAACGTATGGTTGCCGAGCACGGCGCCGCGCTCGTGCCAGAGTCGCAGAACCGTCTGGAGCCCTTCCGCGCCGAGGTCGCGGGCGCCGCCGCCGCCGGCGTTGACGAATCCCGTGACAGGCCGGCTGCCCATCGCGTCGAGAATGCGGCGGTTCACTTCGAGCGTTTCGGTCAGCGTGTGAGAACGGCCGGCGTCGCCGCCGCGCGGAAGGTCGTCGAAGGTGATAGAGACCTGCCTCTGCTGGCCCGGCAGCAGGCAGGCCAGCAGCAGAGTGGCGGCGGCGAGCCGCGGCATCAGGAGAGCCACGCTCCGGCCGCCATCTGCGCCGGCTCGGAGTAGCCGAGGGCGCGGCGGGCGGCGCTGAGTGCGAGCACGGGAAAGTAGTTGCGGTAGAGGGTGTACTGCAGGTAGAAGACGTTGGGGAAGCCGGTGCCGGTGGCGAGGTCCTCCGCCCAGGTTCCGTCGGGCCGCTGCGTCTGGATGAGGTACTCGATGCCGCGGCGGAGGCCGTCGTAGTAGGACTCGCCGGCGGCGAGGAGGCCGAGGATGGCCCAGGCGGTCTGCGAGGGCGTGCTGGGGGCGGCCACGAAGTGGTCGTGGACGTAGCTGGCGCAGCTTTCGCCCCAGCCGCCGTCGGGGTTCTGCACGGCGGCCAGCCAGCGCGCGGACTTTCGGATGGCGTCGGCGGTGCCGGGAGCCTGGATTTGCTTCAGCGCGCGGAGCGCCAGGAAAGCGCCGTAGATGTAGTCGACCCCCCAGCGGCCGTACCAACTGCCGTTGCGCTCCTGCGACTTCAGCAGGTATTCGACGCCGCGGCGGATGCCCGGGTGCTCGATGGTGTAACCGCGCCGGCAGAGCGACTCCAGCACGCGGCCGGTGATGTCCGGGCAGGTGGGGTCGAGCATCGCGTTGTGGTCGGCGAACGGCACCCTGTTGAGGAGTTGCCAGTCGTTGTCCACGTCGAAGGCGGCCCAGCCCCCGTCCTTGGACTGCATGCCGAACAGCCAGTTGACGGCGCGGTGCTCGCAGCGCGCCTGGGCCTCGGGGTCGGAGGCGCGCGCGTGCAGCAGGGCCAGCAGCACCATGGCGGTGTCGTCGATGTCCGGGTAGTGCTCGTTGGCGAATTCGAAGGCCCAGCCGGAGGGCTCCAGGTCCGGCCGCTTGACGGACCAGTCGCCTTTGCGGCGGACCTCGCGGGCGAGCAGCCAGTCGGCGGCGCGGGTCAGGCGTTCAGCAGGCGCCTGGCCCATCTCGCCAAGCGCGAAGGCGGCATAAGCGGTGTCCCACACGGGGGAGAAGCAGGGCTGCAGGAAGAACTCGCCTTCGCGGTCGACCATCAGGGCGTCAAACTGGCGGACCGCCTCGATGAGGTCGGGGTGGTCGGACGGGTAGCCGAGGGCTTCCAGCGCCATGATGAGGTACATCATGGAGGGGTAAATGGCGCCGAGTCCGTCGCAATAGCGCGTGTGGTCGAGCATCCACTTCTCGGCGGCGCGGATGGCGGCGGATTTCACTTTGGTGTTGCCGCGGTCACTCCAGATCTTGAGCCCCCGGTCGATGCCCTGAAACAGGAGCGACAGCTTGTCGCGCCGGGGCAGGCGGTAGCTCTTGCCGGGAACCGCTAGCTCGTTGAGGTCGAAGCCGGGCGGGACGGGGCGGGTCCCGCCGCGCGCCTGGACGATGGAGAGGGGCACCACGATGGCGCGAGTCCAGGAGGACATCTCGTACAGCACTCCGCCGGGCAGCAGGACGAGTTCGGGCGGGATGGTGGGAACGTGCTTGCGGGGGAATAGTCCGAAGAGCGAGAGGTTGATCTTGACGTAGCTGTTGGCGGCCTGGATGCCTCCCAGGCGGAGGATGCAGTCGCGGGCGCGCAGCATGGGCTCGCTGTCAGAATCGGCGCCGCTGAGCTTCAGGGCGGTGTAGGCTTTGACGCTGGCGCTGACATCGGCCGGCCCGCCGGGGTAGATGTTGAAGCCGCCGTCGGGCAACTGGCGGCGCAGGATGGCCTGGGCCGCCTTCTGGATGCGGAGCCAGTTCGGGGGGCGCCAGCCGCCCTCCTCGGGCGGGTAGAGCCACAATTGCAGCAGGATGTAGTCGGATTCGAGTGTGGTGTCGGCCAGCAGGTCGCCGCACCAGAAGCCTTCGGGTTTTTGCAGGTCGAGCAGCGCGGCGCGGGAGCGCAACAGGGTTTCGGTACACTCCGCGGCCAGCGCCTGGCGGCTGACAGCGACGGCGGCGGTTTTGCGGACCGCACGGCGGCTGACGCTCTCAAACCAGGCTGGTTCCATGCGAGGGGTCCTCCAGGGATCTCTCCCTATTGTGGCCGATTGCCGGGGGTCTGCACAAAAGGCCGGGCAGGGGGGCTTCCTGCTATCCTGACAGGAGGTGTCTTCTCCGCTGAACGTCCATCTGGAGCATTACGAGGGGCCTGTCGACCTGCTGCTGGACCTGATCCGCAAGCAGCAGATCAACATCTACGATATCCCTATCGCGAAGATTACACAGCAGTATTTGGAATACGTGCAGCGCGCGATGGAGCTCGATATCGAGATCAGCGCCGAGTTCGTCTACATGGCGGCCACGCTGATCCACATCAAGTCGCGCATGCTGCTGCCGCGGGATCCGGAACTGGAGAAGATGGACCCGCAGGAGGACCCGCGCAAGGAACTGGTGGACCGGCTGCTGGAGTACGAGCGCTTCAAGTCCGCCGCAGCCATGCTACAGGAAAAGCGGATGATCGAAGAGGCCATCTGGTCGAACCCGCAGATCCAGCAGTTCGTCAATGAGGAAGAGGGCCCGGGGCTGGCGGTGACGCTGTTCGACCTGGTGAAGACCTTCGAGCAGGTGCTGGAGCGGGCCAAGAACCGGCCGCTATATGAAGTAAACAAAGAGGAAGTGTCCGTTCCGGACATGATCCTGTTCCTCAAGAACACGCTGAAAGAGCTGCCGGCGGGCAAGAGCGTGGCGCTGGTGCCGCTGTTTGAGCGGCAGCGGACGCGGCGGGCGATGATCTGTTTGTTCCTGGCGGTACTCGAGATGGTGAAGCAGCAGGCCATCCGGCTGACGCAGTCGGAGAGCTTCGGCGAAATCCAGGTGAAGCGGGACAAGGGCTTTGACGAGATGCAGGTGACCGAAGAGTCGATCCTGCGGATCGAGGAAGAGTACAAAAGTTAGCGATGGAAGAAAACGAGTTGCAGGCTGCCGCGGGGCAGCCCGAAGGAGAATCGTTGCCGGCCGCCTCCAATTCCTCGGAGCCCGAACCGCAGGCCCCAGAAGAACTTGCGGCGGCCGAGCCCGACCCAGCCGTCGAGACGGAGGAGTTTTCCGCCGAACAGCTTTTGGGCGAGCAGCAGCAGCCCGCGCCGGTCAGCGATCAGCAGGCCGCCGAGTTGAAGGCGGTGCTCGAAGCGATCGTGTATGTCCTGAATGAGCCTATGCCGGCCGTTCAGATCGCGCTGGCGCTCGACCGGCCGCTGGAAGAGGTGGAGCCGGTGCTGCGCCTGCTGGCCGAGGAGACGAGCCGCGCCGACCGGGGCATCTTCATCCGCGAGGTGGCCGGCGGCTACCAGATGGCCACCAAACCCGAACACCACGAGGTGCTGCGGAACTTCGTGAAGAACCTGAAGCAGCCGCTGAAGCTGAGCCAGGCGGCGTTGGAGACGCTGGCCGTCATCGCCTACAAGCAGCCCATCACCATGCCGGAGATCCTGGAGATCCGCGGCGTGCAGGGCGGCGGCGTAGTGAAGACCCTCATCGACCGCAAGCTGATTACGACCGCGGGGCGGAAGAACGTCATCGGCAAGCCGATGCTGTACAAGACCACGAAGGAGTTCCTGACGCAGTTCGGGCTGAAGGACGTGGCGGAACTGCCAAGCCTGAAGGAGTTCGAGGAGATCCGGCGTCAGTCGATCGCGGACGAGGAGTTTGAGGGCCCGGCGCAGGGCGAGTTGCCCGTGGCGCCGGCCGAAGCGGCCCCGGCGGAACAGCCGGCGGCGGAGCCCGAGACGCAGGCCGAGCCGGAGGCCGCGGCGGAGCCATCCGCGAGCGAGCCGGCGGCGGAGAACGCGGCCGTGGAAGCGGCGGAGCCCCAGACGCAGGCCGAGCCGGAAGCCGCAGCGGAGCAGTCCGCGGGCGAACCGGCGGAAACCCCGGCGGACGAGTGCGCGCCGCCAGAGGAGCAGAATGGCTGAAGAGCGGCTGCAGAAGATCCTGGCGCAGGCGGGCATCGCCAGCCGGCGCAAGGCCGAGGAGTACATCCTCGAAGGCCGGGTGACCGTAAACGGCAAGACCGTCACCGAACTGGGCAGCAAGGCCGACGCCGACAGTGACCACATCAAGGTGGACGGGACCCTGATCCGGCGCCCGAAGCGGCACGTCTACATTGCGCTGAACAAGCCGCGCGAGGTGGTCACCACGTTGAGCGACCCGGAGGGCCGCAAGACGGTGAAGCATCTCCTCAAAGGCCTGAAGGAGCGGGTGTTCCCCGTGGGGCGGCTCGACTATCACAGCGAGGGGCTGCTGCTGCTGACCACCGACGGCGAGTTCGCCAACCGCATCACCTCGCCCGCCGGGCACGTGGAAAAGGTCTACGTGGTGAAGGCCAATGGCCCGCTCACCGCCGAGCAGGAAGAGGAGTTCCGCAGGGGCATCTCGCTGCACGGCCGGCGTACGGCTCCGGCACAGATCAAGCTCATCCGGCAGGCGAACAACCCCTGGTACGAGGTGCGGCTGACAGAAGGGCGGCAAAACCAGATCCGCATCATGTTCAAGCACTGCGGCCGGCTGGTGGAGAAACTGCGCCGCGTGCGGATCGGCTTCCTGCCTTTGACGGGCCTGCCGCCGGGCGCGTGGCGGCACCTCGACGAGAAAGAGGTGCAGCGATTCCGCAAGGTGCTGCATCTCGACCAGTAGGATGCCGGCCGAACTCGAAATCCTCAGAAATTCGCGAGTGATCGCGGTCGTGGGCCTGTCGTCCAACCGCTTCCGCCCGAGCTACGAAGTCTCCCAGTATATGCAGCGGGCGGGCTACCGGATCATCCCGGTGAACCCGCGGGAGCAGGAGGTACTCGGCCAGAAGGCCTACGCCCGGCTCGAAGACATCCCGGAGCCCGTGGATTGCGTGAACGTCTTCCGCCGGCCGCAGGCGGTGCCGGAGATCGTAGACTCGGCCATCGCCATCGGGGCCAAGGCCGTGTGGATGCAACTCGACGTCGCGCACGAGGAAGCCGCGGCGAAAGCGCGAGCCGCGGGGCTTCTGGTGGTGGAAGACCGCTGCCTGCTCATCGAGCACGGAAGATGGCGGCACCAACTGCCGGGCTAGCGCGGCGGCGCGGCTGAGAACCAGCCACCGGTCGTCGCCAGGGGCACCACTGCGGCGCGATTTGCGGCTAGGATGTTTGAGGGTGCTGCGGAGATCACGAGTCGTTGCCCTGGGAAAGATCTGCAGAAGTGGTTTCGGAAATCGTAGCCGGCTCGCGTGAAGCGGAGAGCGAGTTCGCGTGCTTTTTCTTGCCGCGCTTGAAGGCCTTTTTTCGCGCGCGGACCCTCGACGCAGGCTGGATCGATGATCTGACGCAGGAGACGCTGGTGCGGGCGCTGGGCGCCTTGCGCGCGGGAAAACTGCGGGATGGCTCCCGCCTCGAGGCGTTCGTCCTGGGAGTGGCGCGCAACCAGTGCGCGGAGGCGTTCAGGCAGAGCGCGAAGCGGCCCAGGGCTACGCTGGAAGAGGCGGAAGCGGTCGCCGCCGTCAGCCATGCGCCGGCGGAAGAGACGCTCTCGCTGAGGCGGGAATTGGACACTCTCAGCGGCGAGAACCGGAAGCTTCTCTGGCTTCTGCTGGTGGAGGGATACAGGCCCGCTGAGGTGGGCGGGATGTTGAACCTGTCCGAGGAGGCGGTGCGGCAGAGGAAGTCCCGGTTGCTCAGGAGGCTGGCGCAAGCCCTGGGCATCGTCGCGGCGGCCGGAAAGGTCACAACGGCAGGGATTGGCGCGACTAAGAACAGAGCAGAGGATGGACAGGGCTGAGCCGATGGATTGCCGCAGCATCGCCTCCGGGAACGTGATCGAGCGATACCTCGCCGGAACACTGAGCGAGGTGGAGCGCAACGAGTTCGAACTGCATTACTTCGGCTGCGTCGAGTGCTTCGAGGCGCTGGAAACCGTCCGGGCCGTGCAGCGGGAACTGACAGCCACGGCGCCGAGGCGGCGGCGGCCAGGCCGGTGGTGGGGCGCCGCCGCGGCCGCGGCGGCCGCCGGGGTGCTGCTGGCGATCCTGGCGATCCCGCGCGGAGACCAGAGGCAGACCACCAAGGCAACACCGCCCGCGGCTGTCCCGCTGATCCAACTGGCCGAGATCCGGCCGCCGGAGTACCAGTCCACGACGTACCGCGGAGCGGCCGGCGCTCCGCAAGCCGAGTTCGCGCGGGCCATGAAGCGTTACCAGGACGGGGACTACGCGGGCGCGTGGAGTGCCTTGTCCGCAATTCACTCCGCCTCCCCTCACTACGCAGAGGCCCGCCACTTCGGCGGAGTGAGCCTGCTGCTGCTGGGCCGGACCGGCGAAGCGATCGAATGCCTGGACGCGGTCGTCGCCCTGGGTGCAAAGACTCCTTTCGAAGAGGAAGCCCGCTACTACCGGGCCCTGGCTCTGTGGGTGGCGGGGCAGCGGGAAGCGGGCCGCGCCGAATTGAGCCGGGTGGTGGAGATGCAGGGAGACTACGAAGAGCGCGCGCGGGGGTTGTTGGAGAGGTGATGAAGGCCGGCCTGTTCCTGGCCGTTCTGGCGGCGGGCGCCGCCCGGGCGGCGGATCCCCTGGTTGAGTTGCGGACGCTGGTGGCGGAGGAGAGGGCGCAGGCGGCGGAGGCGGCGGTGCTCGCCCTGATTAAGACGCTGCCCCATCCGGCGGACGCCGGCGCCGCGGATGCGCTCGATTCCATCGGCGAGGCATTGACGCTGTCGGGCCATCCGGCGGCTCTGGAAACGCTGGAACGGGCCGCGGCGGCAAGAGGCGGCAACACCAGTACGGCGCTGGCGGAGACCCACTACCGGATCGGCGCAGAACACGAACTGAGACGCGACTACGGGCGCGCGCTCGACTCCTACGGGTTCGCGTTGGACCTCGCAGAGAAGTTCAAGGAAACGGGCGCGGGAACACGGGTGAAGTCGCTGGCGGGACGAGGGCGGGCACTGATCGGCCTG
>DAHVTI010000322.1 GCA_027324255.1 Bryobacterales bacterium
CCGCCCAGCTCCATCGACAGGTTCACTTCAATCCGCGACGAAACGGGCAGCGTAACGCCCTTGCGCACCATCTTTTTGAAGCCCGGCTGCTCGGCCGTGATTTCGTACTGCCCCGGCATCAGCAAGTTGGCTTCGTAGTAGCCTGTGTCGTTTGTTTTGTAGTTCAGGGTGACGCCTGTTTCGGCGTTTCTCACTGCCACCGAAGCACCCACGATGGCGGAGCCCTGAGGGTCCAATACTCGCCCGAACAACATCGAACGCGTTTCCTGCGCGGAGGCCATCCCCGTTACGAGCGCCAGCGCCAGGAATGAAAACAATTTCCGGTTGAGAGTCACAATCTCGACCTCCTGAAGAGCATTCGGCGCGAGTATATATGAATCGGATTCCATGAGTCAATCTTTCGATAGCACCTTCCGATACCGTCTTCCGATGGCAGGCGGGCGGGCAACGAAAGCGGCGGCCGATGACGCCGGCGGCCCCCGGATCAGCGCTCGCTTGTCCGTCTGGAGCGCGATGCGCAGCCGGGTCTGTATCCCGCGTTTCGCCGCCGGGGCTTACGCCGGCGACACACGGCGGCGGCAGGCGGCCGGCCTGCCGCGCGGGCCGCGCCGGGGCCTAGTAAGCCAGCAGGCGCTCGGCTTCGCGCTGGATGTCCTCAGTCTGCGGCAGGATGGCGTCTTCGAGATCCGGGTGGTAGCCGACGTAGCTGTCGAGCGCGGCCACGCGGCTCACGGGCGCGTCGAGGTACTCGAACAGCTCCTGCGCGATGCGCGCGGCGATCTCGGCGCCGTAGCCGAAGCTGAGGTTGTCCTCGTGGACGATCAGCACGCGGCTGGTCTTCATGACGGAGCGGCGGATGGCCTCCCAGTCGTAGGGCGAGAGCGTGCGCAGGTCGAGGATCTCCACCGACTTCTCGGGGTGCTTCTGCTCGACGAAGGTGGAAGCGAGCAGCGATTTCTGCACCGTCATGCCGTAGGTGACGATGGTCAGGTGCTCTCCGGGCTTGACGACGCGGGCCTGGCCGAAGGGGATGGTGAAATCGGAGCCCGGGTGCGGCGAGCGGTTGTAGGGCTCGCGGTACAGGCGCTTGTGCTCGAGGAACAGCACCGGATCGTCGCAGCGGATGGCCGTGCGCAGCAGGCCGCAAGCGTCGAGGGCGTTGGACGGAAACACCACGCGGATGCCTGGGATGTGCGTGAAGGCCACCTCGCCGCACTGGCTGTGATAGATGGCGCCGCCGTTCAGGTAGCCGCCGATGGCGGCGCGGATGACGGCCGGGCAGCTCCACTGGTTGAAGCTGCGCCAGCGGATGTTGGCCATCTCGTCGCGAATCTGCATCATCGCCGGCCAGATGTAGTCGAAGAACTGGATCTCGCACACCGGCTTCATGCCGCGCGACGACATGCCGATGGCGCGGCCGACGATTGCCGCCTCGGCGATGGGCGAGTTGAAGACGCGGCGCGAGCCGAAGCGCGTCTGCAGGCCGTGGGTGGCCTTGAAGACGCCGCCCTTGCCCTTCACTTCCTTCAGGTTCTCCTCGCGGCTGCAATCCGCGACGTCCTCGCCGTACAACACCAGGTTAGGATTGCGCGCCAGCTCCTCGCTCAGCGTGAGGTTGATCTCGTCCACCATGGTGCGCGGCTCGCCGCTGAAGTGCGGCTCGGCGTCGAACTGGGTCGAGCAGGGATCGACGTCGGGCGAGTAGATGAAGAGCTCGACGCTCGACTTGGCCGGCGGCTCGGCCTTCAGCACGCGCTCGGTGATCCCGGCGATCTCCAGGTCCACTTCGTGGCAGATGCGCTTGTAGGCGACCTCCTCCATGATGTTTTCCGAGATCAGCCAGCGCGGGAACGTGATGATGGGGTCGCGCTCGGCCTCAGCGGCGCGCTCGGCCTCGGTCTTGTAGAAGCGCTCGTCGTCGCTGAGGGAGTGGGAGTAGGGGCGGATGCAGTGGGCGTGCACCAGCGCCGGCCCCTGGCCGGAGCGGGCATAGTCCACCGCCTCGCGCATCGCGCGGAAGGAGGTGAGGAAATCGTTGCCGTCGCACTCGACCACCAGCAGCGACGGGAAGCCCGCGAGCAGCCGGGAGATGCTGCCGCCGGGCGTCTGCTTTTCGACGGGCGTGGAGATGGCGTAGCCGTTGTCCTCCACCAGGAACACCACCGGCAGTCGGTTGAGGCAGGCGGCGTTGACGGCCTCCCAGAACTCGCCTTCGCTGGTGGCGCCTTCGCCGGTGGCGGCCAGCGTCACTTCGTCACGGTCGGGGTGGAGGAAGCGGCTGGCTTCGGCGCAGCCGACGGCGTGCAGGAACTGGGTGCCGGTGGGCGAGGAGCCCGTGAAGATGTGGAGGCCGGGCGAGCTCCAGTGGGAGGGCATCTGGCGGCCGCCGGAGGCGGTGTCGGCGGCGGCGCCGACGCTCTGCAGCAGCATCATCTCGGGCGTGACGCCGAGGGCGAGCGCCAGCGCGCGGTCACGGTAGTAAAGGTGGAACCAGTCGTGGCCGGGACGCATGGCCAGGCCGGCTGCGGTCTGGATGGCTTCGTGGCCCGCGCCGCTGATCTGGAAGTAGATGCGGTTCTGGCGCTTCAGCATCACTTCGCGGTCGTCGAGCCGGCGCGACGTCTGCATCAGGCGGAACGCGTGCTGCAGAGTTTCGCGGTCCAGACCGCAGGTGCCATTCAGCACCTCCGCCGCGGACGCAGCGGGGCTCTTCGCTGTCGCCATCAGAATGCCTCCCTCCTGACTAGTTTAAACGCATCCCGTTGGATGCTTGGATGCCGCCGGGCGGTACAATGTGATTTCGTATGCACGATTTAGCCACTTTCCGCGCCAATCTGGACGCCATCGCCGCCCGCCTGGCCGACCGCGGCTTCACCCTCGACGTCGAGGACTTCCGCCAGCTCGACGCCCGCCGCCGCGCCGCCCTCACCGAAGCCGAGCAGCTCAAGGCCCAGCGCAACTCCGAAAGCCAGGAGATCGGCAAGCTCAAGAAAGCCGGCCAGGACACGGCCGGACTGCAGGCCAAGGTGCGCGCCATCGGAGACCGCATCGCCGCCCTCGACGAGCAGGTGAAGACCATCGACGAGGAGTTCCGCCAGCACCTGGCGTCCATCCCCAACGTCCCTGGTGAGAGCGTGCCCGCCGGCCGCAGCGCCGACGACAACGTCGAAATCAAGAAATGGGGCGCGCCGCGCGAATTCGCCTTCGAGCCCAAGGCCCACTGGGACCTCGGGCCTCGGATGGGCATCCTCGATTTCGAACGGGCCGCCAAGGTCACCGGCGCGCGCTTCGCCATCTACTTCGGCGCCGGCGCGAAGCTGGAACGCGCCCTGATCAACTTCATGCTCGACCTGCACACGCGCGAGCACGGCTACACCGAGGTGCTGCCGCCCTTCCTCGTCAACTCCGCGTCGCTGTTCGGCACCGGCCAACTGCCCAAGTTCGCCGACGACCTCTTCAAGTGCGAGAAGTTCGACTTCTGGCTGATCCCCACCGCGGAAGTGCCCGTGACCAACATCCACCGCGACGAAACGCTGGACGGCGACGCCCTGCCGCTGCGCTACTGCGCCTACACGCCCTGCTTCCGCAGCGAGGCCGGCAGCTATGGCCGCGACGTGCGCGGCATCATCCGCCAGCACCAGTTCCAGAAGGTGGAACTGGTCAACTTCACGCGCCCCGACCAGAGCTACGCCGAGCTCGAACACCTGACCGAGAGCGCCGAGGCGGTGCTCGAAAAGCTGGGCCTGCCCTACCGCCGCGTGGTCCTCTGCACCGGCGACATGGGCTTTTCTTCGGCCAAGACCTACGACCTGGAAGTGTGGATGCCGGGCCAGAACGCCTACCGCGAAATCTCCTCGTGCTCCAACTTCGAGGCCTTCCAGGCGCGCCGCGCCGGCATCCGCGCCAAGTCCGCCAAGGGCAAAAGCGAGTACGCCCACACGCTGAACGGTAGCGGGCTGGCGGTGGGCCGCACGTGGGTGGCCATCGTCGAAAACTACCAGCAGGCCGACGGCGGCGTGCTGCTGCCGGAAGCGCTGCGCCCCTACCTCAACGCCGAGTCGATCGGCAGCGACGGCCAGCTCCGCTAGCGCCGTTCACGGCGTTCGAAGAAAAATCTCACCCGACTCAACTGCTTGTGTTTGTAAGCAGATGAGGCAACCTCGCGGGTATGGGGTGCGTCCGGCGCTTCCGCGCCCGGCCGTACGGTGAACGCGGCTGGGAGAACTCCGGCCTGTTTCAAACCGGGAGGTTATCGAACCATGTCCGCGCCGCGGCTCAAATCACTTTTTCTTGCGCTCGCCGTCCTTCTGCTGGGGACGCGCGCAACGGCGGCTCCGCCGCTGACACAAATCCACGACGTCCTCTACAAGGCGGATGGCACCCCCTTCACCGGGTCGGCGTCCATCAGTTGGCGTTCCTTCGTGGCCGCCGACAGCTCCAACATTCCCACGAATTCCATCAGCGTCCAGGTGGTGGGCGGCCTGCTGCGCGTGCGACTGGTGCCCACCACCAACGCCACCGGCGGCGCCTACTACATCGTCCGCTTCAACGCCGACGGCAAGACACAGTTCACCGAACTGTGGGCCGTGCCGCCCAGCGCGCTTCCTCTGGCGGTGAAGGACATCCGCATCCCGTCGCCCCCGGGCTCCAGCGTCACCCCGCCGCCCAGCGTCGTGCAGATGGCCGACGTGACGGGCCTGGTGGAAGCCCTGGCCGACCGCCCCACCAAGAGCATCGGCTTCGCTCCCAACCGGGCCGCCTTGATCGACGCCACCGGCGAGATCGCGGCCGTCAGCGGCTCGCCATCGGACTGCGTGCGCGCCGATGGCACCACCGGCCCCTGCGGAGCCTCCACCACCATCGGCTTCGTGGATATGGAGACGCCCACCGGCACGGTGAACGGCGTCAACACCTCGTTCACCCTGACCCAGGCGCCCGCGCCGGCGGCCAGCCTGCACCTCTACCGCAACGGCATCCTGCAGAAGCCTGCACTGGACTACCTGCTGAGCGGCAACGCGGTGACGTTTCTGAGCGTCGCCACGCCGCAGACCGGCGACCTGCTGGTGGCCAGCTATCGCACCGGCGGGCAGTAGCGGAGAAGCAGGAGCCAGGCGGCCGGACAGCACCGGGGCGGCCGAAACCGCCCCGCGCCGGCCTCTGGTACCCCCGTCGAGGGTTCTAGGGCTTTGTCCCACTATCGAAAAATCGCGATGCCGGCCGATAGAAGCTCATGATGGATTTCTCGGCCTTCCTGCTTCTGCTGATGGCGATCTACGGGTTTGTTCGATCTGTCCGCGACCTGAAGACCGGCAGCGCAAGTCCCCGCTCCCGGCGGCAGAAGTAGGCTTCGCCTCCGGGCCTGGATCCGGCCCTCCAGCCGGCGGCCGCCCGCCCCCCTATCGCTGGTTAGTAAACCAACGTCACGCTTGCTCATCCCGCAGGCTGGTGGTACTGAATTACAGCCATCCAAATGGATGGTTCTGAGGGGCCCTGGGGCATCTCGGGACACGATGCGAGGGCCCTCTCGAACCGGGATCCTGGGAAAGGCGGGAAGAGTTTCTGGAGCCGGCGACAGGAATTGAACCTGCGACATTCTGATTACAAATCAGACGCTCTACCTGCTGAGCTACGCCGGCCCTATGCCCAGAATAACAGAGGCCGGAGCCGTCAACACTTTGCGGCCGCATTCAGATGTCACCCGCGGCCCTTCACCGGCATCGAACAGGCAGAGCCCGGCAATGAACGAAGTTTACAGCCAGATGCCCATTCCGCTGATGATCGGCGTGATGCTGTTCGGCATCACGGTGGTCCTCATCGCCTGCACCCCCACCGCCTGGGTGGACCGCGCCTACAAGGCCCTGCGCAAACGCTTCCACCAGCCTTCCCCGCGCTGAGTTTCTGATAGGGTGGATAGCGCAAGCGCCGCCCATGAGACTCGCCGCCACCCTGCTGCTCCTCTCTCCCGCCGCCACCGCCGCCGAGCCGCGCCGGCCGTCGCCCGGCACCGTCCGCGCCTGGCAGGACCGCAAGTTCGGCATGCCCATCCATTTCGGCATCTACTCCGAGCTCGGGGGCGTGCGGAAAGGCCAGCCCGTCACGCGCGGCTACAGCGAGCAGATCCAGGCGCAGGGCAACCTGCCCAGGGACGAGTACGAGCGCGTGGCCCTGCAGTGCAAGCAGGCCGACCCCTTCTACAACTACAACGGCCGCGGCTACTACGAGCGGCCCTGCGTCAACAAGCTGCAGTGGAACTTCACCCCGCCTCACCCCTTCCGCAAAGGCGACCGCCTGCCGGCCGCCGTCGAATCCGTCATCCTCACTCCGGAGAAATAACATGATCACGCGCAGAGCCTTCTCGACTTCCCTCGCCGCGGCGCCGCTGGTCCGCAGCGCCCCTGAAAGCCGCCCGAATATCGTGTGGGTCACCTGTGAGGACACGGGCCCGCACCTGCACGCCTGCGGCGACGACTACTCCGTCACCCCGAACCTCGACAGGCTCTGCGCGCGCAGCACCACGTACATGAACGCCTGGTCCAACGCGCCCGTCTGCGCGCCGGCCCGCACCACCATCATCAGCGGCATGTATCCGCCAGCCCTCGGCGCCGAGCACATGCGCTCGATGACGAAGCTCGCGCCGGACATGAAGATGTTTCCCGGCTACCTGCGCGAAGCCGGCTACTACTGCACCAACAACGTCAAGGAAGACTACAACCTCGAGAAGCCCGAAGGTACGTGGGACGCGTCCTCCAGGGAGGCGCACTTCCGTAAACGCGCCTCCGGCCAGCCCTTCTTCTCGGTCTTCAATTTCACCATCACGCACGAGAGCCAGATCCGCACACGGCCCCACACCCTGGTCCACGATCCGGCCAAGGTTCGCGTGCCCGCCTATCACCCCGACACGCCCGAAGTCCGCCACGACTGGGCGCAATACTACGACAACATCACCACCATGGACCGCCAGGCGGCCGGCATCCTCAGCCAGCTCGAGCAGGACGGCCTCGCCGGCGACACCATCGTGTGCTTCTTTGGCGACCACGGCTCCGGCATGCCGCGCAACAAGCGCTGGCCGTACAACTCCGGCCTGAACGTGAACATCACCGTGCACATCCCGGAGAAGTTCCGCCACCTGGCGCCGAAAGACTACGCCGCCGGCGCAAAGAACAACCGCCTGGTCGGCTTCGTGGACCTGGCCCCCACCGTGCTCAGCCTGGCCGGCATCGCCGCGCCCGCTTATTACCAGGGCCAGGCCTTCATGGGCCGCCACGAGGCCGCGCCCCGCAGCTACAGCTTCGGCTTCCGCGGCCGCATGGACGAGCGCTACGATTGCGTGCGCACGGTGCGCGACCAGCGCTACGTCTACGTCCGCAACTACATGCCGCACAAGATCTACGGCCAGCACCTGAACTACATGTGGGAGACGCCCACCACGCGCGTCTGGGAGCAGATGTACAAGGAAGGCAAGCTCAACGCCGCCCAGCGCAAGTTCTGGGAGCCGAAGCCGGCCGAGGAGCTGTACGACCTGACGGCCGACCGCGACGAAGTGAACGACCTGGCGTCATCGGCCGCCCACAAGGACGTTGTGGCGCGCCTGCGGAAAGCCCTCCGCGAGCACGAGCTGAAGATCAAGGACGTCGGCCTGCTGCCGGAGAGCGAGTTCCACGCGCGCGCCGGCGGCGACGCGCCCTACACCATGGGCCACGACCCGAAGCGCTACGACGCCGCCCGCATCCTGGACGCCGCCGAGCTGGCCGCGTCCCTCAAGCCCGGCGTCACCGCCGCGCTCGAAAAACTGATGAAGGACCCCGACAGCGGCCTGCGCTATTGGGGCGCCATGGGCGTACTGATGCGCGGCGCCGCCGAGGTGTCCAAAGCGCACACTGCGCTGGCCGATGCGTTGAAGGACGAGTGCCCGTCCGTGCGCATCGCCGCCGCCGAGGCCCTCGGCCGCTTCGGCGGTGACACCGGCCTCGACGCCGCCATGAAGGCGCTGGTCCCGCTGTGCGACCCGGCGTCGAACGGCGCCTACACCGCCATGCAGGCGCTGAACGCCGTCGATAGCATCGGCGCCAAGGCCAAGCCCTGGGCGGCGCAGATCCTGGCCTTCGCCGACGCCGACGCCAAGGCGCCCCAGCGCGTGCGCACCGAATACATCAAGCGCCTGCGCGAGCACATCCAGGCCACCGTCGCCTGAGCCTTACAGCCGCGGCTTCGGCGGCATCACCGGCTGCCACGACACCACGCCCTTGCGCTGGATTTTGCGCCGGAACACCTTGTCGGTGGCCGTCACGTAGAGCGTGTCCAGGTTGGGCCCGCCCAGCGCCACGTTGGTGATGCCGGCCGCGGTGGGCTTGCTGATGATGGCCGCCAGCTTGCCCGTCTGGTCGAAGATCTGCACGCCCATGCGCGTGGCCACGTACAGGTAGCCCTCCGTGTCCACCGTCATGCCGTCGGCGCCGCTCACGTCCAACCCGTCGGGCGTCTTCAGCGTGTAGAACGGCTCCCCGTAGGCCAGCGAGCCGTCCGGCTGCACACGGAACGACCAGACCTTGCGGCCCAGCATGTCGTTTACGTAGAGCACGGTCTGGTCCGGCGACAGCAGCACGCCGTTGGGAAACGCGATGCCTTCGTTCACCACGCGTTTCTCGCCCTTGGCGTTCACGAACCACACCCTGTGCGCGCCGGGCTCCGTGTAGTAGAACTCGCCGCTCGCCGTCACGGCGATGTCGTTCGAGCCCGTGCCTTCGGCCAGCACGCTCTCCTGGCCGCCGGCCGTGTAGGCGACGATGCGTTTGCGCCCGTTCTGGCAGACGTAGAGCCGGCCATCGGGCGCGAACATCATGCCATTGGCGGCGCCCGAGTCTTCCTTGAACACGCTCACCTTGCCGTCCAGCCCGATGCGATGGATGCGGTTGTTGCGGATGTCGGTGAAGAACACCTCGCCCGCGCGGTTCACCGCCGGCCCCTCGGTGAGGCCGTGGCCGGAGGAGACCTCCTCCCACTCGCTCGCCACATCGAGAATCAGGTTCACCCAGTGGCGCTCGCCGCCGCTGCCCTTCGCCTGGGCCACGGGCTTCGGCTTCGAGCCGCCCCACAGCCAGCGCAGCGCGTCCGGCAGGATGGCTCCGCCGTGGATGCTGTTGTGCGCTTCGGTGCCACGCACGAAGGTCGTCTCGTAGCCCGAGTATTCCAGCGCGGAGGCCACGTCCTGGTTCCCCATCCACCAGTTGCCGATGTAGATGTTCAGGTCGCGGCTGCCGTCCTGCTGGAAGACGCGCAGAGGCTTGCCCTCGGTTCTGCGGATGAGCGACGGGTAGTCGTTGCCGCCGCGGATGTCGGTGTAGCTGCCGATGAAGCTGAGCACGCGGTGGAAGGAGTCCGGCCGGTTCCAGGCCACGGTGAAGGCGCAGATGGCGCCCGACGACGAGCCGCCGATGCCGCGCAGGTCCGGGTCTTTCGAGATGGTGTAGTCCTTCTCCACCTGCGGCAGGATCTCTTCGAGCAGGAACTTCGAGTAGACGTCCGACACCGTGTCGTACTCGAAGCTGCGGTTGTAGCGCGGCTGTGCCTTTTCCGACGCCGCCGGCAGCACGCCCGGATCGATCAGCACGGCGATGGTCACCGGCATCTGGCCCTTGTGGATAAGGTTGTCGAAGACGATGGGCACGCGCCACGCGCCATCTTCCTTCACGTACCCCGCGCCGTCCTGGAACACCATCAGCGCGGCCGGCGTGCCGGCGCGGTACTGCGCGGGCACGTAGATCCAGTAGTCGCGCACCGTGCCCGGATAGATCCGGCTCGACGCCCATCTGCGCTTCTCGATCCTGCCCTGCGGCACGCCCGGCTGCCGCTGCGAATCCGGGCCCAGCGTGTAATCGGCGCCAAATGCGGAGAGGCCCAGCGCGCCCAGGGCCAGGGTCAGTTGGAGTTTCATCATCGGATTGGCTCACATCCTATCGCATCGGCCCGATTCGATATCATCCAGGCATGCTCCTACGCGGCCCGGTCCTGACGTTTCTACTGTCTCTCGCCGCGCTGGCCGCGGCTCCGGAAAAGCGTCCCGCCGATTACGTCGAGCCGCGCATCGACACCCACCAGACGCGCTGGATCTTCTTCGCCTCCGCCTCGCGCCCCTTCGGCATGGTGGCGCTCAGCCCCGACACGAAACTCGACGGCGACTGGGGCGCCGGCTACATCTACGTGGAGCCTTACATCCGCGCCTTCTCGCACATCCACGACTGGCAACTGGCCGGCGTTCCGGTGATGCCCATCGTCGGCCGCATGAACGGCCACGAAGGCTACGAAGCCTACAAGGCGCCCTTCTCGCACGACAGGGAAGTGGTCCGCGCCGGCTATCACAAAGTGGTGCTCGACAACTCCGGCATCACGGCCGAACTCACTTCCACCAAACGCGTCGGCTTCCATCGCTACTCGTTTCCCGCCACCGGGGACGCCTACATCCTGCTCGACACCGGCGCGCCCATCGCCATGACGAAGATGGCGGACGCGAGCCTCCGCAAAACCGGCCCGCGCCAGCTCGCCGGCTTCTCCAAAATGGCCCCCACGCAGCGCCGCGAGAAGCCCTGCACCGTCTATTTCGTTATCGATCTCGACCGCGACATCGCCGAGTTCGGCGGCTGGGAGATGGGCGCGAAAGGTAAGACCGTGCGCACCGGCGTCGACCAGGTCTCCGGCGCGGACTCCGGCGGCTACGTCCGCTTCCGCTTCGCTCAACCCGCGCAGGTGCGCATGAAGGTGGCCCTCTCCTACGTGAGCGAAGAGAACGCCCGCCGCAACCTCGAGGCCGAGCTGCCCGGCTGGGATTTCGACGCCACCGTCCGCGCCTCATCCGACGAATGGAACCAGTGGCTCTCGAAGATCCAGGTCAGCGGCGGCACAGAACAACAGCGCGTGAAGTTCTACACCGACCTGTGGCACGCCCTGCTCGGCCGCCGCACGTTCTCCGACGTCGATGGCCGCTACGTGGACAACACCGGAGCCGAGCCGCGCATCCGCCAGGTGCCGCTCGACGCGCAGGGCCGCCCCACGCGCGCCACCTACAACTCCGACGCCTTCTGGGGCTCGCACTGGAACCTGAACGTGTTGTGGTCCTTCGCCTACCCGCGCATGATGAGCGAGCAGGTGTCGTCGCTGGTGGACTACTACACCAACGGCGGCATGACGGCCCGCGGCCCGGCCGGCGGCAACTACTCCTTCGTGATGATCGGCGACCAGGCCATGCCCCTCATCGCCGCCGCCTACAACAAGGGCATTCGCGATTTCGACGCGCAGTCCGCCTACGCCGGCGCGCTGAAGAACGCTTACCCCGGCGGCATCCGGGACCATGCCGGCTACGAGTTTGGCGCCAACGCCCAGGGCGGCGGCATGCAATATTACGTCGAGCGCGGCTGGATCCCCGCCAATCCCGGCGGCCGCGGCATGCACCGCGCCGGCGCCGCCGAGACGCTCGAATACGCCTACCAGGACTGGTGCCTCGCCCAGTTCGCCCGCTCCCTAGGGAAACAAAAAGACTATGAATTGTTCCTGAAGCGCTCAGCCAACTGGAAGAACCTCTTCGACCCGTCCGTGGGTTGGATCCGCCCAAAGAACGCCGATGGCCGGTGGCTCGATCCCTTCACCCCCACCTGCCAGGGCGGCGCCTGCCCCGGCTTCGTCGAATCCAATTCCGCCATCTACACCTACTTCGTGCCGCACGACATGCCCGGTCTCATCCAGGCCATTGGCGGCCCGCGGAAGTTCATCGACAAGCTCAACCGCCAGTTCGAGCAGGCCGCGCCGAAGCGCTACGTCACGCCACACGGCCGCCACGCCGAAGAGTGGGTGGACTACGAAAACCAGCCCTCCTGCCACATGGCGCACCTGTTCACCCACGCCGGAGCGCCGTGGCTCACGCAGTACTGGGTGCGCCGCGTGAAGGAAGAGTCCTACGGAGGCATCACCCCCTTCAGCGGCTACAACGGGGACGAGGACCAGGGCCAGATGGGCGGCATCGGCGTGCTGATGGCCCTGGGCCTGTTCGACGTCACCGGCGGCGCCGGCACGGAACCCCGCTACCAGATCACCAGCCCGCTGTTCGACCGCATCACCATCGCGCTCGACCCGCGCTACTACCCCGGCAAGACTTTCACCATCACCACGCGCGGCAACCAGCCCGGCAACGTCTACATCCAGTCCGCCCGGCTCAACGGCAAGCCGCTCACCGGCCGCTACTGGATCACGCACCGGGAACTCACCGCCGGCGGCGCGCTCGACATCACACTCGGCCCCCAGCCGAACAAGCAGTGGGGCGTGCCGGGCGCGCAATAGTGAGGCCGGGCTCACTCCGTGAGCCACCCGGGGCCGCACACTGGAGTCACGGACGCGCCCATGCAAAAGACCTCCGACGGCTACTTCTACTCGCCCTCCGACCTCATCGCCTTTCTCGACAACCAAGCCGTTACCTGGCTCGACCGTCTCGCGCTGGAACGCCCGGGCCTGCTCACCCGCGACGAGGCGGAGGAGGCACAGGAACTCGTTCGGCAGAGCGGCGACAAGCACGAGCGGCGCTTCCTGGAGACCCTGCGCGCCACCGGCGCCGTCGTCGAAATCGATCGCGGCGACCGCGACGCCCTGCGGAAAACTCAAGCCGCCATGCTCGCTGGCCAGGAAGTGATTTACCAGGCGCGGCTCGCGCACGGCGAGTTCAGCGGATGGGCCGACTTCCTCTTCCGCGTGGACGGTCCCTCCGATCTCGGCTCCTACCACTACGAGGTCTGGGACACCAAGCTCGCGCGCGGCATGAAGCCCTACTTCGCCATCCAGCTCTGCTGCTACGCGGAGATGCTCGCCCCGCTTCAGGGCCTGCGCCCGCCGAACGCGGGCATCATCCTCGGCAGCGGCCGGCGGCAGCCGCTGCGCCTCGACGACTTCTGGTACTACTATCAGGCCGTCAAGCGGGCCTTCCTCGGACAGCAGCGCGGCTTTGATCCGGACCAGACGCCTCCCTTCCCCGGCATGGCCGATTACCGTCACTGGAGCGGCCACGTCACGCAGCTCCTGGAAGCGCGCGACGACGTCTCCTTCACCGCCAATATCACCACGCCGCAGATCCAAAAGCTCAACGCGGCGGGCATCGTCACACTGCGCGGCCTGGCCGAAAGCAGGCGCGCCACCGTGCCGCGCATGGCCCGCCCCACCTTGGAGCGGCTCCGCCGTCAGGCCCGCCTGCAGCGGAAAGCGGAGCCCGGCCAGCCGCCGCCGTACGAACTTCTCGATCCCGAGTCGCCCACCCACGGCTTCGGCCAGCTTCCGCCGGCCTCTCCCCTGGACGTCTGCTTCGACATGGAAGGATACCCGCTGGCCGACCGCGGCCTGGAGTACCTCTTCGGCGCCACGCACAGCGAGCGGGGCCAGCTCCAGTTCCGCGACTGGTGGGCGCACGACCCGCAAAAAGAGCGCGCCGCCTTCGAAGGCTTCATCGACTGGGTCTACGCGCGCTGGCGCCGCGACCCGTCGATGCACATCTATCACTACGCGGCCTATGAGCCCGCTGCCGTTAAGCGCCTAATGTGCCGCTATGCCACACGCGAGCACGAGGTGGACGAACTCCTCCGCCACCACGTCTTCGTCGACCTCTACCGCATCGTGCGCCAGGCTCTGCTCGTCGGCGAGCCCGCCTATTCGCTCAAGAACGTCGAGCACCTTTACCTGCCGGCGCGCGGCACGGAGGTGGCCACCGCGGGCGATTCCATCGTCTACTACCACCGCTGGCTCATCAGCCCGGACGGCGGCACCTGGCGCGAATCCCCAACGCTGCGCATGATCCGCGACTACAACCAAGCCGACTGCGATTCCACCTGGGGCCTCGTTGAATGGCTGCGTGCCCGCCAGAGCGAATGCGGGCAAGCCTACGTCGCACCGCCTCCTCCAGCGGAGGTAAACGAACAGCTCACCGCCCGCGCCGCGCTGGCGCGCGAAATGCTCGCCGGCCTCGACTTGGCCCCTTCCCTGCCCCCGGAGCGCCGCCGCGTCACCGAGTTGCTCGCCCACCTGATCGAGTTCCACCGCCGCGAGTTGAAGTCGCGCTACTGGGCCATGTTCGAACGGGCCGCGATGACGGAGCAGGAACTCATCGAAGACGCCGACTGCCTGGCCGGCCTCCAGCGCACGAAGCGGCCGCCCGTGCCCGACAAGCAGTCCTTCATTTACGAATACGAGTTCCCGGAGCAGGAGACCAAGCTGCGCGCCGGCGACAGGGTTCTGCTGGCAGCCGACACCCGCACAAGGCTCGTCATCGAGACGTTCGATGCGGACGCCCGCAAGCTCACACTCCGCCGCGGCAAGAAGCACGGCGCGCTGCCGGATTATCTCAGCTTGCTCCCCGATGAGATCGTCGATCCCAAAACCATGGTGCAATCCATCGAGCGCACCGTGCGCGCCTTCCACGCCGGAGCCGCTCTGCCGCCAGCCCTCGAAGACTTCCTCTATCGGCGCCCGCCCCGCTGCCAGGGCCTGCCGGACTCGCTGGAGGCGGCGCAATCTCTCGACAGCAGCGCCCTCTGCATCCAGGGCCCGCCCGGCTGCGGCAAGACCGTCACCGGCGGCCGCCTCATCGCCGCCCTCATCCAGCAGGGCAAGCGCGTCGCGGTCGCCTCCAACAGCCATCACGCCATCGCCCTGCTCATGAAATCCGCGCTCGACGCCGCCGTTGAACTCGGTCTCGAAGTCTCCGCCGTGAAGTGCGGCGAGGACGGCTCGCACCAGTTGCCCGCCGGCGTGGCGGTCGTCGACAACTCTGGTCTCTTTGACTACGACCCCCTGCCGCAACTCGCCGGCGGCACGGCCTGGGTCTTTAGCCGCGAAGAAGCCGCGGGCGGGTTCGACTACCTCTTCATCGACGAAGCCGGCCAGGTCTCCGTCGCCAACCTCGTGGCCATGGCGCCGGCCGCCGCCAACCTGGTCCTGCTCGGAGACCAGATGCAGT
>DAHVTI010000353.1 GCA_027324255.1 Bryobacterales bacterium
GGCGAAGTGCGGGTACACTAGCCATAGAGTGCTCACTGGAATCGCCATTCTGCTGCTGGCCGCCCAATCGCCGGGTGTGGCTCCGGACTGGGAGCTGAAACCGCTGGCGGAGAAGATCGGGCCGGAGGTGGCGCGGCTGAAGCCGCTGTTCGAACAACTCCAGCCGGAACGCTGGACGGCGGCGGGCGCGCCGGCTGCCTACGCCAAGCAGTGGAAGGATTGCCTGGACAACATCGGCTATGTGCAGAATGCTGCCGCGCGGCTGGCTGAGCAGCCGGCACGGCTGACGGTAGCGGTGGAGACCCTGGTGCGGCTGGAGACGCTGCTGGACCTTTCCTCCAGCGTGAGCCGGGCCGTGCGCAAGTATCAGAACCCGGCCGTGGCGGACCTGCTCGACAGCGAGATCAACGCCGCCGGGTCGAGCCGCGACTGGCTGCGGCATCACGTGATGGAACTTTCTTCCATGCGCGAGAAGGAACTGGACAGCGCGGAGAAGGAGGCACAGCGGTGCAGGGAGATCACGTTGAAACAGGGAGTGCGCAAGTGACGCCACATCCGCCCGCGCCTCCGGCCAGGCAGTTCGAGTGCAGCATCTGCGGCGAAGCGTCGACCGAGATCTGCGCGTGGTGCACGAAGGACGCCTGCGAGAACCACCTGTGCGCCAAGTGCGGCCGGTGCAGCGACTGCTGTGAGTGCGAGCAGATCCGCACGGGGGCGGACCGGCAGTCATGAGAGTCCTCTGCCTGCACGCCCATCCGGACGACGCCGAGATCCTGGCCGGGGGGACCCTGGCTTTGCTGGCGTCGCTGGGCCACAAAGTGGTCATCGCCACCATGACCGCGGGCGACTGCGGGAGCGTGGAGTACGGCCCGCAGGAGATCGCCGACATCCGGCGGCAGGAGGCGGCGCGCGCCGCGGCGCAGATCGGGGCCGATCACCACTGGCTGGGCTTCAAGGACCTGAGCATCTTCGAGGACGACGCGTCGCGCAAGAGGGTGACGGCGGCGCTGCGGCGGTTCCGGCCGGACGTGGTGCTGACGGCCTCGCCGAAGGACTACCACTGCGACCACGAGGCGACGTCGAAGCTGGTGACGGACGCCTGCTTCGGAGCGTCGGCGCCGAACTACCAGACGCAGTCCTTCGACCAGGCGCCGGCGCTCGACCGCATCCCGCACCTCTACTACCTGGACCCGGCCGAGGGCATCGACCGCTACGGCGAGACGATTCAGGCGCAGTTCTTCGTCGACATCGCGAGCACGATGGAGCAGAAGCGCAACATGCTGGCGGCGCACAAAAGCCAGCGGGCGTGGCTGCTGAAGCAGCACGGCATGGACGACTTCATCGAGACGATGGAGGAGTGGACGCGCAGCCGCGGGAAGTTGTGCGGCACGGAGTGGGCCGAAGGGTTCCGGCAGTACGGCGGGCACGCGTATCCGCGCACGCCGCTGCTGCAGGAGGCGCTGGCGGAACACGTGCGGCAGCCGCTCTAATCGCGAGCCGGGCGGCTCAACAGGAACCAGAGGGCGAAGCCGGCCACGGGGATGGCGGTGGCGGCGAGAAACGAGGCCTGCCAGGCGCGGGCGTCCATCATCCTTCCAAACCAGGGCATGGCGAGAGCCACGAAGGCGGACCACGATCCGGCGCCGAGCCCGGCGATAAGGCCGGCGTTGGCGGTGGTGAAGACGTGCGTGGCGTAGCTGATGCTGATGATGACGTTGCCGCCGGCGACGAGCATGGCCCAGAAGAGCAGGGCCAGCAGGAGGGGGAAGGACTGGATGTGCGGTCCCAGGGCGAGCGGCAGCGTGAGCAGGGCGGCGGCAAGGGTGAGGCCGCGATAGACGGGCAGGGAATCCTGGCGGCCGCGGCGCAGGCGGTCCACCAGCCAGCCGGACAGGAAGTAGCCGCACTCCCAGCCCAGAGGGGGGATCCACAGGACGGCGCCGATCTCCACCTGCGATTTGCCGAGGGCGCGCGCGAAGTAGAGCGGCGCCTGGTAGATGACAAAGGCGAGCGGCAGGCAGCCGAGGGCGTAAGAAGCCATGAAGGCCCAGAGGCGCGGATCGGTAAGGCGGATGCGGCCTGCCCGCTGCAACGCGGCATGCGGCGCATGGGTGGCGCGCAGCTCGGGGCGGCGGCTGATGAAGGTCCACCAGAGCAGCCAGAGCGCGCCGATGCCGCCGGTGAAGAGGAAGGCGGCGCGCCAGCCCCAGGCGGCGTAGATGGGGGTGACGATGAGCGGGGTGAGCACGGCGCCGAGCGAGCCGCCGCTGTAGGCGATGGCGACGCCGCGGGCACGCCAGCGCTCAGGCAGGGTCTGGACGACGGTGCGCAGGCCGCCGGGGAAGGTGGCGCCTTCGCCGAAGCCGAGCGCGGCGCGGGCGGCGGCGAACCCGGCAAAGCCGGCGACCAGCGCGTGGGCGGCGGAGGCGGCGGTCCAGAAGGCGACGGCCAGCAACATGCCGCTGCGGACGCCCCAGCGGTCCAGCCAGCGGCCCCACAGTGGGTTGCCGGCCATGTAGGCGACCGAGAAGGCGGAGATGATCCAGCCGTACTGCTCGGCCGAGAGGCGGCTTTCCTGGAGGATGGTGGGCGCCAGCAAGGCGAGCGTGTTGCGATCGATGTAGCTGATGAGCGACACCAGGAGCATCGAGAGGGCGGGCAGCCAGAGGCGCCAGGAAGAGCCGGGCATGGTTGGTAGTGTAGCCTTCCGGGGGTGGATCACGTCCGGCCGATCAGCTCGCTGACGGTGACGAACTCATAGCCGGCCTCGCGCCAGCGGGGGAGCAGGATGGCGAGGGCTTCGAGGGTGCTGGAGATGTCGGGGTGGTGGAGCAGCTCGCGGCCGTCGTGGAAGCAGACGATGGCGCCAGGCATGGCCTTGGGTGAGACGTAGTCGACGATGCCGGCGGCGGGGAGTTTCCAGTCGCGGGCGACGGTGGTCCACATGACACCGAGCAGGCCGAGGCGCTTCTGGGCGGCGGCGAGCCCGGGCCAGCGGACGCCGTAGGTGGCGCGGAAGAGGGTGGGGGTGACGCCGGTGATTTCGGCGATGGAGGATTGGGCGCGGGCGAGCTGATCGTAGATGAACTGGGGCGAGCGCAGATAGAGGGACTGGTGGGTGTCGGTATGGTTGCCGATTTCGTGGCCATCGGCGGCGCAGCGCTGGGCGACGCGGGGCAGGCGGCGGACGTGGTGGCCGCACTGGAAGAAGGTGGCGCGAACGTTGTGGTCGTGGAGGAGGGTGAGGAGGTCGGAGGTGGACTCGCTGGGGCCGTCGTCGAAGGTGAGGGCGATGGCGCGGCGGGTGGCGGGCCCTTTCCAGACGGAAGGGCCGAAGAGCTGCGAGGATCGGGAGCGCGCGCCGTAGGCGAGAGTTCCCGCGGCAGCGAGGGCAGCGCCACCCAGGAGTTCCGGCAACATCAGGGGAGTGTATCACTTTGGGGGAAGGGTGGGGGAAGGAAGTGGGTGGCGCCATCACCAGAATCGGGGTAACTCGGCGGAATCGATCACCAGGTATTCCAGCGGGCGCTGCGCCGGAGAGAGGCCGAGACCCAACTGGAGGCGGACGGATTCGAGCAACGATTGCGGGTTGTCGGGGTTCCACATCAACTCGAAGTCGAACTGCCCCGTGAGGCGCGTTTCGTCGATCACGGTCTTGCCGAGGGCGCGCGCCAGGATGCGGGCCAGGGCGGCGGGCGGCACGGCCACGGCGGTCATCTGGCCGGGGTTGCCCCAGCGGCTGGAGTTGCCGGACGAGCGCCGCAACCGGGGCTCGACGCCGGGCAGGGTGCGGAGCACATAGACGCCGGTATCGCGGTTAGCCTTGTGGGCCTTGAGCTGAAACGCGTCCGAAAGAATGCGCGCCAGCAGTTCGCGGCGCCGGGGTTCCGTGAGGTTCGGCGCGGCCACGGCGACATCGTAGCGGGTGTCATCCGCACGGAGGCCTTCGATTCGATCCTCCGGGACGCTGTAGCATTCGGAGAGCAGCCGCGCGAACCCGACACCCCAAAGCTCCCACTTCTTCCCTGCCTCGCCGCTCTGCGCACCGGGCGAATAACCGGTGACGCTCACCGGCCTGACGCTCACCGGCCCGGCGGGGCGCAACTCCAAACGGTACAATGGCTCCGGCAGGGCCTGGAGCTTCGGCGCGGGCGCCCCCGCCTGCCGGGACGGAGCCGGCTTGCCGGCCAGCGCATCCTCCAGCAGCGCCGGGGTCAGCCCCGATGGGCTGCCGACCCAATGGACGATGCCTTTCGCGTCCACAACCACGGTGGACGGCCGCCCGAAGATACCGTAGGCCGCGAAGGTCTCGCCGTTCGAGTCGAGGCCGATCCAGCCGGAAATCGGATAGTCCTTCAGGAAGCGGCGGACGAGCGCGGGCTCTTCGTCCGTCAGCGAGAGGAAGCGCACCGACCGGCTTTGAAACTGCTCTTGCAGGCTGTTGAGGTGCGGGATCTGTTCGCGGCAGCCCGGGCACCACGTGGCCCAGAACTCGAGCACGACGAC
>DAHVTI010000325.1 GCA_027324255.1 Bryobacterales bacterium
GCGCCAGCAAACGGTAAAACTGGCCGTCGTACCCGCTCGGGTGAGGGTTCCGGAACGTCCCCGCCGCCAGCTTCTCCGGCTCGGGCATCGTGGCCCCCACCCGGAACAGTCCGGTCCAGTTGCCCGCATAGTTGGCCTGCACCGTCAGCGCCTGCCAACTGGCCACCATCAACACCGCCAGCAGCGCCCAGATCCACGGGGCGTTGCCGGCCCCGCTCCGGCCGGTTTCCATGGGATGAACCGCCATTCTACAGGAACGCCGCTTCCCCGCGGTGTCGTTGCGCTCAATCCCCCCCCTCACCTCCGCCTCTCCGGATCCATGAACCACGCCCCCTTCCGCGGCGCGTTCGCCTTCGGCCCCGTGAACCGCGGCGAAATCGGCGCGTCCAGCACCTCCCCCACCTCCCCCACCCACGCCTTCGGCCGCGCCCCCCACGCCGCCAGCGCGAGCGCGAACGCCATATCGTCGTGCCCCCGGTAGCCCTCCGCCCCCAGCGACGTCACCTCCCGCGTCAGCTCCTCCCAGGCCCCGCAGCCCCGGCTTCATCGTGAACAGCCCCACCTCCAGCATCCGCCGCAGGTTCTCCAGCAGCGACCTCCGCGGCACCGTCGCCGCGTGCGGCAGGCGCGACACCCGCTCGCCCCCCGTCAGCACCACCGGCAGCAGCGTCGCCTCCAGCCGCTCCGCCCGCAGCATCTCCACCACCGGGTCCCCCGCCCCCGTCGCGTCCACCACCACCACCTTCCGCGCCTCCGCCGGCAGCGCCCGCAGCAGCCCGTCCAGCATCCGCCCCACCTCCGCGTACGGCGTCAGCAGCTCCACCTTCCGCACCTCTTCCAGCGTCATCACCGTCTCCAGCTCGTCCTCCCAGTTCACCGGGTTCCTCCGCCCCGTCCTCCGCACCTCCCGCCGCAGCACCGCCACCGCCGTCGGATCGTGCCGCAGCCCCAGATCCACCCCCACGAAGTACCGCACCTCCGTCGGCACTTTCTCCGTCCACCCCAGCCCCTCCGCCATCGGCCGCGGCGTCTCCGACACCGCCCGCTCCACCAGTTCCCGGTCGATCAGTTGCCCCCCGGCCGGCAGGAACTCGCACAGGTACTCCTGCTTCATCAATGACGTTCCGAACATCCGCTCGAACTTCACCATCGTCTCCGCCTCGTACCGCGCGCTCTCCGTCGCCTTCACGGAGAACCGCGCCCAATCCTCCCCCCCGTGCGCCCACGATTCGTAGAACTGCCCCGCCTGCCCGAACGGCGTCGACATCAGCCACAGCGCTCCCTTCGCCGCCATCCGCGCCGGCGCCGCCGCCGCAAACGCGTCGTCGTCCACCTGCGCCGCCTCGTCCACGATCATCAGCGAGATCTTCCGGAACCCCCGGATCCGCCCCGCCTCCGCCGGCACCGCCACAAGGTCCGACCCGTTCGGCAGCTCGATCGACACCCGGTGCCGCCGGTTCGCCCGCGCCTTCAGCCCCAGCCGCGCCAGGAACGGATCCGCCGCCTCCAGGAACAGTTGCCCCTGCCGCTCCCCCGGCGCCACCACCAACACCCGCGACCCCGGATGGAACAGCCCCCTGTGCAGCCCCTTCACCACCGCCACCGACGTCTTCCCCCACTGCCGCGGGCAGCACAGCAGCACCTGTTCCGCCTCGCAGTCCATCACCGCCCTCTGCGTCTCGTCCCCCTCGAACCCCAGCGCCGCCCGCGCCCACTCCGACACCCGCGGCACCCCCGCCGCCGCCGCCGCCCGCTCTTTCCTGATAAACAATCGTTCAAAGTTGCCCATGGCATCCCCCACGCGCCGCATTCTCCGCCCCAGCCCCAAGCCTTTCCGCCCCCAATTTCTCCAACCCCATGAATCCAGGCCAGATATTTCCCCACCCACCCCTGTCACCGCCCCCCGCCCCCCTCCGAATGGTGCCTGCCACCACTGTCCCATTTTCCGGCCGGCGCTCCGCCGCTCTGTCGCCGCCCGATGGCCTCCACCCCCATGGGCCCGCCGGCCGTGCCTTGCCGCATCTTCTGCCGCAAGCGCTGCCGGCCCCGATCCGCGGTCAGCGCTGAGGCGTCGAACCGCTTCGCCGCCCGCGCCCGCTCACTCCTTGCCCCGCGAATACCGGTTGGGCCCCCCCGGCGTCGGCACGTCGCTCGTGACCTGCGCCCCCCTCCCGTGCCCCCGAACCAACCCCTCCCGGAACGTGATGCCCGTCCCGCACACCTCCACCCCCGCCGCGTGCGCCCTCCTGAGCGGCCCCGCCACCGTGATGCTCGCCGCGCCCCGGCGGAATCCCGGCGTGGACGCCACCACCGCCGTCTCCTGGTTCGCCCCGCTGTCCACCGTCACCTCCTGCCCCGCCCGGAATCCCACCGCGCTGCCCACCGGGATCACCGTAGCCCCCGCCGCCGTAGCGGCCCCCGCCGTCGTCGCCCCTGCCGTGCCCACCGTCGCGATCACCGCCTTCTCCGCGTCCGCCCCCGTGTCGATCAGCACCGTCTGTCCGACCGCAAACTCCGCCACGCTCGCCAACTTCACATTGCTCGCCCCGGCGGCGGATTCGGCCGCCAGCGTCGTCGCCGCCTGCAACTGGAAATCGGCGCAGTTGCTGTCCGTGTCGGCCCCGTCCGGGAACCGCCCCGCGCTCCGGTTGGTCGCCCCCGCCCCCGCCGCGCCCGGCCGGAAGCCGAAGCCGCCCGCCTGCCCGGGCGAACTCACCCGGCAGCCCCCCTGCCCCGTGCCGGAAGTCCCGTGGTAGCCCTCCGCCGCCCACGGGTCCACCAGCAGTCCATAGTTCAGGCTGTCCACCACCAGGCCCGCGGCGTCGCGCAGCACCATCGCCCCGGCGCCCGCCGACAGCGCCGGCCCGCCGAACCACTGTTGAGGCGCCGGCGGCCCCTGGTAGCCCGCCGCCGTCACCGCCTCATCGCGCACCGCCGCGTGGATCGCGTGGCTCCTCGCCAGCGGCCGGTCCAGCATGATGCCCGTCCCCAGCGGCTGCACCGGCTCGTTGCTCGAATGCGCGAACGCCGCCGTCGGCTGGAAGCCGATCCCCGTGCCTCTTGCCGCGAACGGCAGGTTCGACGCGTGGGGAAACCGCAGCGGCGCCGCCAGTTCCAGCCCCGTGCCCAGCGCCACCGCCTCCTCTCGGCTCAGATGCGCCTTGCCCAGCGCCGGAGTAATCTCGACGCCCCCGCCCACCGCCGTGATCGTCACCGTCTCCCGGTTCGCCGGCGTGCCCACCGTCAGCTTCCCGCCCGCGGCGAACCCGTTCGTGCTGCGCACCTCAATCCGCGTCGCCCCGGCCGCCGCGTTCGCCGTCAGCGCCGTGCGGCTCGCCTGTGTGCCAACTCGCGTCACGGTCACCGTCTCGATCCCGTGCCCTGGCGTGTCGATGTCCAGCCGGATCCTGTCGCCCGCCGAGATGTTGGCCGACGAAGTCACCTGGATGTTCGTGGCCCCCGCCGGCGCGTCCGCCGCCAGGAAGGCCTGCGTGCCCGGCTGGCCCACCGCCGTCACCGTCGCCACCTCGTACTTCTCCAGCGCCTTCGCCACCGTGGGGTAAGTCGCGCCGTAGCCCAGCGCGATCTTCTCCCCCGCCGCGAACCCCGCCGCGCTCGTCACCGGCACGTTGGCGGCCCCGGCGGGGACCGTCATCACCGGCCCGTCCGGCAGCGGCTGCCACAGCGTCGTCGGCTCGCCCGCCGCCGTCCCCACCCTCGCGATCTTCCGCGTCTCCGCCCCCGCCCCCGTGCCAATCCGGATCGCATCGCCGGCCTTCATCCCCGTCGTGCTCCTCACGTAAATGGCCCTGTCGCCCGCCCGCGCCGGCGCCGCCAGCCCGGAATCGGACAGCCCCAGCAGGTAGAACCCCCCGGCCGCCAGCTTCGTCCCGGCCGGGATCGTCACCGCCGAAAAGATCGCCTGCTGCGTCGCGTGCTGCGTCAGGGTCCAGTTCGAAACGTCCACGCTGCCCGCGCCGGCGTTATACAGCTCGATGAAGGAGTCCGTCGGGTTGTCGCGCGCCCCGGCGCTGATCCGGAACTCGTTGATCTTCACCGGGCTGACGTTCCGCACTTTCACCGCCGCCGTCTCCGTCTGCGTCCTGCCTGCGCCCGTCCCCGCCTCCGTCCACGCCGCGTGGCCGGTCAGATCGCCGTTGAAGCCCGCCGGCCCCGAGGTCACCCGGAACGTCGCGCTCACGCTCGCCCCCGGCGCCACCGTGCCGGGGATCGTCGCCGCCGCATCCTTGGTCCCCGCCACCACGGCAGTCCACTGCCGCGGCGCGGCAAGGCTCAACCGGACCCCCGTCACCGGCGCCCCGCTGGTGTTCGTGAACGTTAAGGTGGTCTCTTGCGAGGACCCCGGCGCAAACGTCTGCACGCCCGGCGGCGCCGCCGTGGCCGCTGCCGGCGCCAGCTTCAGCCGCGCCGCGTCGTACTGCGCCGCCACCACGTTGGCCTGCACCAGTTGGTCGGTGGCGTCCGTGGGAAACGTGCCGCCGGCCGTCATCGCGCCTTCGTAGAAAGTCCCCTGCGAGCCGACGCTGTTGTCTCCGCCGTTGCCCAGCAGGATGGCCCCCTGCTTCCGCATCGGGTCGTACGTGTGGTCGATGCGCGGCCCGTCGAACATCACCGCCAGCGCGCCCCGCTGCGCGTCGCCGCCCAGCGACGTCCAGTGGTGCGGCTCGCCCTTCGCCATCGCGGTCACGAAGCGCCAGTGGATGCTCGGCAGGTTCGCGCAGTACTTGGACCCGTCCGGGTTCACGCACCCCACCAGGTTGTTCTCCTGGTCCGTCATGATCCACGGCCCCGGAGCGATGCCCCGGTACCAGGCGGTGGCGTTGCCGAAGTACGTGGTCTCCATGGTGCCGTTGCCGTCGTCCCGGCTGTCGATCTCGGCGTTGCCGTAGTCGAAGCAGCAGCCGTTGTTGTAGTGGTGCCCGCTGATCACCCAGTACTGCCCCTCCGCCTGGTCGTCCACCGCGGTGCCCTTCGCGTCGTTCTGCCGCAGGCCCATGCCCGGCGCGATGAAGACTCCATACACCTTGTACCCCATCACCGTTACCGGCGCCATATCGGCCAAGGGCAGGTTGTTGAACCCGCCCATCGCCGGCCCGCTGAACCCGCCCCGCGGAGCCTGGGTCAGGTCGTTGTGCTTGGGCGACTGGTCGTAGATGACGCTGATACAACAGTACGTGTGGGCGCAGAACGCGTCCTGCGCCGCCGCATTCGCGTATCCGCCCGCATCCGGCGCCGGCCCCGCGGACGCCGGGACCACGCCGATGTCCAGCGTCTTCCCGTCCGACTGCCGCAGCACCTGGTAGAGCGGGCCGTGGTAAGAGGCGTACAGCGCCCGAGTGGTGCTATGGGCCGCCACGCAAGGTGCCCCGGCGGCGGCGTAGACGTCGCAAGGCCCCTGCGGCCTAGCCGGAGCCCCAGGGCGTCCCGCCCCTGCCTGCCGGGCCATCGTCCCCGTGGCGCCCATCAGCAGAACCGCCACTCCGGAAATCAGCACCGCCTGGATTCTCGTTTTCACGGTGATCCTCTTCGCCCTGTGGCTCCTGCCTCGTAAGGGCAGGCCCGGTCCCCACTGTCACTCTGCCCGGCGTGCCGGCTGGCCGGCTCCGCCGCCGCAACGCGATCAGCCTTGGAAGTCATCATCACGGGGGACTCCGTTGCTTCCAGCTAGGAATGCGCTCGCCCTCTCGCGGCCTGTGCAGGGGCCGCTCAAGGGCGGCCCTCTCGCCGCAACCCATGACGATATCACGACTCAATTCCAGAAACAGGCGGGACGATCACGACAAAAGCCCGGCATGCCTGGAACTAAGCCGCAATGCGCTGCGCGGTCCGCCGTGGAGAACTCCGGCATGCTCAAGCGTTGCACCGGCTGGACCCGACACACTGGACCGGGCTGCGGACTGATGGCGCGCCATTCCCAATCACTCAGGTGCCAGGATCGTCTCCGGCATCCCGACAACCCAGACGTCCGGCCAACAGAAGGACGTTTGTCGGGACGCCTCGATGCGATGTCCCCGGATTCTGGCACCACTCAACTTCCGAGTGGCGCGTCACCCAGAACTAACTTGGAATGAACAGGTATACGAACCTCTCTAGGAAGGAGAACAGGGGGCGGCGGATCTGACGCGGGACGTCACCAGGAGTGCTACAACAAGAACAAACGAGGCCAAACACTATGCCGACCATGCCGTCAATGCGCCGAGGTGCGCGATGAAGCTGCGACTCACCTGTGCCGTCGAGTCCGAAGTCATCCTCCAACGCAGGGTGGAACTGTACATCGGGAAGGACCAGTACTGGTTCGAGATCGACAGCAACGGCTTCTGGAACTCGCTCACCGTGTACGCGACCATTACGGACCCCTCGACTGTGCAATGGGGGACCGTGCCCGCGACCGAGCCACGAGCCCCGAACCAAGCCCCCTTCAACGTCGTCGGCAAGTTTGGCGATGAGACGTACGAGAACGTCATCAAGGACATCCAGAGCCTCGAATCAGCACTCTCCCTCTACATGCCCTTGCGCTCCATCAACTGGCGATACCCAGTGATGGAAGTCATCTTCGAGGAGGGCGACAAGCGCACCCACGGACACCTCGGAGCCGTGAGCGTGCGCCCGAAGAAACCGGGACCAAGCAAGATAGAGGAGAAGGCGTTCTTGATCATGGCGGGAATCGGCCTCAAGGCGCAGTCATCAACCGTCGTCGCGTCCTTCTGGCGCGAAGGAGAGAACGACTGGAGAGAAGGCAAGTACATCAACGCGTTCTTCAACTACTACTTCGTGCTCGAAGGACTCCACGGGAACGGCAAGACGAAGAACTACCAGGTTGAGGAAGCGATGACCGGCTCCCCCACGCTCCGCGCCCATATCGAGAAGTTCCTAAACACCGAACATCTGACGCAGCACCTCACGCAGCTCACCGAGATGATGAACGCGACCTTGCTCCCGAACGTCGAGGATCTCGTCAAACTCCTAATTTCCACTCGTGGCAAACTTCACCACTTCCAGAACAACCCTAACCGAGAACAAGGGTCGCCGCTCACGCACGAACGATACCAAGCGGTCGCGTACTTGGCGCGCGGCCTCGCGCACGCCTCAATCATGACCCTCCACGCTCAAGTAAAGGGAATCGCTTTCGCACCAAAGAAACCGACGAGCGATTCAAAACCAACCTAACAACCCGCCAAGACTCCGAAAGCTCCGATAGGCGTTGGTGGGCGAAGCGCGACTTCTCGAACTGGCCTCGCCATCCTGGATTCGAACTCGGCAACATCGCAGGGGCGAATGAGAACACTTTCATGTCCGAGTAGTCGGCGATCCGGACACTATCCGGGGCACCCGGTACTTTCCGAGTAGCGCGTGATCCGCTCAGAGCCGCAGTGCCTTGTTCCCCATGCGGCGATTGGCCTTCTTGCCCCCGCCGATGCCGCAAGCCGTGCCTTACGGCCAGATAACCGGAGCGAGACTTCACAGGAGTAAGATGGCATCAGAGCATTCAGGAGACCATTCGTTGAACAGCGCTCAAGGCAACCTACGTCGAGAGTCCGGCTCCGGTTTGAAGCTGCGGCAAGCGCTGATGTTTACGCCCGAGTATCCGCGCCTCGTCGAGTCTGTCGAAAAGAAGGGCGTTGTTTACACTAAGCCGTGGGTTGTTGAGCTTGTTCTGAACCTGGCCGGCTACACCGAGGACGTAAACCTCGTTGATGCGCTTGCTGTGGAACCCGCAGCCGGGGAAGGCGCCTTTCTTGCTGCTATGGCACAGCGGCTCATCGGATCGTGCCGACGCCAGCAGCGTCCCCTGACGGACTGTCGTGATTCACTCATGGCCTTCGAGCTCGAAGACAGCAGCGCTATTCTGGCAAAGGCCACCATACTCCGCGCCTTGACGGCGATCGCAGTTCCCGAAGACACCGCTCGCGATCTGGCGCAAGGATGGGTTAAGACAGGCGACTACCTCTTTGAGGCATTCGATCTCCGACCGGCAGATTTCGTGATCGGCAACCCCCCGTATGTTCGATTGGAAGACATCCCCGACGAGGTTGCCGGCCACTATCGCCGTTCATACCCGACCATGATGGGACGGGCCGACCTTTACGTGGCCTTCTACGAGGCCGGTCTCAGGCAACTCAAGAAGGGTGGGGTGAGCGCGTTCATCTGTGCGGATAGATGGATGCTGAACCAGTACGGTGCCGAGCTTCGCAACCTTATCACGTCAGCCTTCGCGGTCGAGGTGGTTGTTGAGATGCACGAGGCCGATGCTTTCCAGGACGACGTGAGCGCGTACCCTGCCATCTCGGTTATTCGTAGAGCAGCGCAGAAAGCTGTGGCTGTTGCCAGCGCCAATGCTGAAGCCGAGGCACAGGGAGCCCAGGTCTTGGCGGCAGCTATGAAGAGCGCGAGAGCCGGCAACAAAAATCAGGCACCCGGCCTCACCCTCGCAACCGTTAAGACGTGGTTTTCTGGCTCCGATCCTTGGCCCTGTAGCTCTCCAAAGAAGATCGCATTACTACGGCGCATCGAAGAGCAGTTCAAGCCTCTCGAAACTGACGACGGACACACCAAAGTTGGCATTGGAGTAGCGACCGGCCTGGACGATGTCTTCATCACAACCAATCCACAGTTGGTGGAAGAGTCCCGCCTCTTACCCCTTGCGCTCGCACGAGATACATTAACAGGGGCGCTGCACTGGTCCAGACACTATTTGGTGGACCCGTGGCAGGAAGACGGTCTGGTCGACCTCTCCAAGTTCCCGCGCCTTCGCGCCTATTTTGAAGGGCATCAGGAGCTGTTGAAGAAGAGACACACTGCAAGGAAGAACTCGACCGGCTGGTATCGCACCATTGATCGCGTCACCCACGCGCTAACAAGGAAGCCGAAGCTCTACATCCCAGACATCAAGGACGAGTTCAACCCGGTGCTTGATCAAGGGCAGACATACCCTCACCACAACCTCTACTTCATCCAGTCGCAAGATTGGGACCTCGAGGTTCTTGGTGGCATTCTGCTTTCGTCAGTAGCTCAGTTCTTTATAGAATCCTACGGTGTGCGAATGCGCGGCGGGTATCTTCGTTTTCAAGCCCAATACCTGAGACGCATTCGAGTTCCAGCCCCACACGCGATCTCTGCCGACCAAGCCACACGACTCCGGAAGGCCTTCCAGGGCAGAGACCGAACACTTGCAAGCGAAGTGGCGTTTGAGCTCTACGGAATCGACGCATCGGAGATGGAGACGACCCTTGGACATTGACGCCCGCTTACAGAATGCCGTGCAGAGCTTTTGGTCAGCGCGCACGAAGAACCTCGAAAACCAGAAGCTGAGCGGCAAGCTTGACGCCGGCACGCGAGGTGCCGTGACCGCGGGCACCCAGATGGGAGCTTTGGAACTTCTCGTTACGGACATCCTGCGCGAGGCTGGCCTCAAGGACCTCGACATC
>DAHVTI010000338.1 GCA_027324255.1 Bryobacterales bacterium
GCGCCAGCCGCCGCAGCCGCTGGAACTCCTCCACCACGCCCAGCCCCCGCGGCGCCGCCAGCCGCCCCGTCACCCTGTGCTTCCCCCGTTGATCGTGCGCCGGAGGACCAAACCGCCGCGGCGGAACCATCTCCCGTTCAATCCCTTCCAGGAAACCGTAAAACGAAAGGTTGAAGTCCAGCCGCGTCTGCTCCCCGTCCGTGATCACGTCCAGCCCCGCCGCGCACTGGTCGTGCACCGCCGCAATCACCGCATCGTCCTGCAGCTCGCGCAAATCGTCCGCCCCGAGCTTCTCCAGTTGCCCGCTCGCCAGCTCCACCCACGAAGGGAACGGATAGCTCCCGATTACCGTCGTCCGGATCGCCTTCGGCTGCATCTCAGCTCACCTCCCAGCCCGCATCCACGCCCAGCACCTGTCCCGTGATCATCGCCGCGCCCGGCCCCAGCAGGAACACCGCCGCCCGCGCCACGTCGTCCGGCTCCAGCAACGTCCCCGCCAGCGGCTGTTTCAAACGCATCTGCGCCAGAATGTTTTCATCCGCCTGCGCCCGCAAACTCATCGGCGTCTTCACCAGCCCCGGCGCTATCGCGTTCACCCGGATGTTGTGCGCCGCGTAGTACGACGCCATCGACTTCGTCATCGCAATCACCGCCCCCTTCGCCGCCGCGTAGGCGTGCGTCGCAAAGTGCCGCGGCTCCGGCGCGTACGCCGTCACCGACGCCATGTTCAGCACCGCCCCGCTCCGCCGCACCACCATCCGCCGCAGCACGCTCCGCGACACCAGGAACGTCGTCTTCAGATTCACGTCCAGCGTCCGCTCCCACCCGTGGTCCGAAATCAAATGCACCGGACCGTCCCCGTGCTTCCGCCCCGAAGCCCCCGCCACGTTGAACAGCGCGTCGATCGGTCCCAGTTCCGTTATGCACCGCGCCACGGCCGTTTCCGCCTCCGCCGGCACCGACAGATCTCCCCGGTGATAACCGCCCCCGCACTCCGCCGCCAGTTGCCGGCAGCCGTCCTCCTCCAACCCGCACACGAACACCTTCGCCCCGTACACCGCCGCCAGCCGCGCCGTCGCCGCGCCGATCCCCGACGCCCCCGTAATCAGCCAAACCTGTCCGTCCAGCACCACGTCAGTACTTCACCCTCACCCACTTCTTCGTCCTCATGGACTCGTAGCCCGCCTCCAGAATGCAGTTCACCGCATACCCGTCCTCGTACGTCTCCCTCGGCGCCGCGCCGTCCCGCACGCACTCCACAAAGTGCCTCATCTCCGCCTGGTAGCCGTACGCGAAAGCCTCCTCCGGCAGCGGCCGCGTCCACCCGAAATCGATGTCCGCCTTCTCCACCACATACCCGGCCGACCGCGACGTGAACGACGAAACCGGCGTCCCCCGCGTCACGTCCGTAAAGACCGACCCCTCCGCCCCGTGCACTTCATTCCGCAAATCCAGCCCGCCCTTCGCCGTCCACGACAGCTCGCAGTGCGCCATCCCCCCGCCGCTGAACTTCAGCGCCAGCAGCGCATTGTCCTCCCCCTTCGTCTTCTCCCCGTGCGCCAGCGTCGCCCCCCACGCCATGACTTCGACCACCTTGTCTTCCTTCCCGTAGAAGTACCGCGCGGCTTCAATGCAGTGGCACCCCAGATCGTTCAGCGCGCCCCCGCCCGTCTTCTCGATATCCCAGAAGTGCGCCGAATGCGGCCCCGAATGCGACTCCCTCGACCGCACCCACAACACCCGCCCGATCGCCCCCGACTCGATCGTCTCCCGCGCCTTCACCACGCACGGCGCAAACACTTCAGTCTCCGCGTACCCGTGCAGCCGCCCCGCCTTCTTCGCCGCCCGGAACATTTTCAGCGCTTCCTGTTTGTTCCGCCCCAGCGGTTTCGTGCACACCTGGTTCCGCTTCATCTGCGACAGCAGCACCGACACCGGCATGTGCGCCTCGTTCGGCAGCGCGATCACGTACAGGTCGATATCGTCCCGCTCGATCAGCGCCCCCAGGTCCGTCGTCGCTTCCGGAATCTTCCACGTCTCGGCAAACCGCTTCGCCTTCTTCTTCTCCAGCGAGAAATTGGCCACCACCTCGTGGCCCTTCACGTTGTCCAGGCCCTGCATGTAGAACCCGGCCACGAATCCCGACCCCAGCATCGCAATGCGCACAGGCTGCGGCATGTCTCGTCCTCCTCACTCGTACAGGTGCCGCAGGCTCTTGCGGTATTCCTCGTAGAACGTCTCCAGCGCCTCCGCCGCGCTCGTGTGCCCTACGAACTGATGGCTCGGCAGCAGCACCGGCTTCACCCCCCGCTCCACCAGCCGCTCCGCCACCGCGCACCGCAGCATGTTGATGATCATCGCCCCCGTCACCGTCGACGCCGGCCCCGTCCTCCACTCCAGCCCCTCCATCTCCAGCACGCAATCGCCCGGCGGGCACTGGTTGTCGATCACGACGTCCGCCACGTCAATCAGCTTCTGCCCCGACGAGTGCGCCGCCACGCTCTGCTCGCAGTGCGCCTTCGACACGATCCCGATCACCGGCAGCCCCCGCTGCTTCGCCCCCAATGCCATTTCCACGATCACCGGCCGGATGCCGCTCGTCGAAATGACGATCATGGCGTCGTGCGGCCCGAACCGGAATCCCTTCAGGATCTCCTCCGCGTAGCCCTCGTACTTCTCCAGGTGCAGCGGCCCCCGCAGCCCGTTCGTCCCCACGATGCTCGCGTGGTTCGACAGCGCCAGCTCCACCAGCGCCACCCAACCCACAAAGCACCCCTGCCGCGGCGTCATCTCCTCGCACATCATCCGCGAGTGCCCGTTGCCAAAAAGGAACACCAGCCCCCCGCCGGCGATCGAATCGGCGCAAACCTCCGCCGCCCGCTCAATCGCCTCCATCTGCGTCTCCCGCAGCCTCTCCAGCAGCTCCAGCGTCTTCTCAAAATACGAAACGGCAGCCTTCACGTATCCCTGCACCTCACTCGTAACTCCCCTCCGCCCCCGGCCAGTCTCTCAATCATACTCCGCCGTCACCCCGCCTCCAGGCGCCCCGCCCGCGATCGGTGACAATGGAAGGGAATGTATCGCGGCAGATTCGCGCCCTCTCCCACCGGGCCGCTGCACATGGGATCCCTCGTCTCCGCCGTCGCCTCCTGGCTCGACGCCCGCGCCCACTCCGGCGCCTGGCTCGTCCGCCTCGAAGATGTCGACGAGCCCCGCTGCCGCCCCCAGTGCGCCGCCTCCATCCTCCGCACTCTCTCCCGCTTCGGCCTCCACTCCGACGAAGAGGTCGTCCTCCAAAGCCGCCGCAAAGACCTCTATCGCGACGCCCTCGATAGCCTCAGTAGAAACGGCCTCGTCTACCCCTGCGCCTGCTCCCGCAAAGCTGCCGGCAACGGTCCCTATTCCGGCGCCTGCCGCCCCGGCCTCCCACCCGGCCGCCTGCCCCGCGCCTGTCGCTTTCTCGTCCCGCCCGGCCCCGTCGCCTTCCACGACCGCGCCCGCGGCCCCTTCACTCAAAACGTCGCCCGCGACGCAGGCGACTTCGTCCTCCTCCGCGCCGACGGCTATTT
This sequence comes from Bryobacterales bacterium, assembly GCA_027324255.1. GTDB lineage: Bacteria > Acidobacteriota > Terriglobia > Bryobacterales > Bryobacteraceae > Paludibaculum. The sequence goes on from DAHVTI010000338.1 coordinate 3,570, forward strand.
CGCCTACCAGCTCGCCGTCGTCGTCGACGATGCCGCTCAGCGCATCACCCACATCGTCCGCGGCGCCGATCTCCTCGACAACACCCCCCGCCAGCTCCTCCTCCAGCAGGCGCTGCACCTGCCCTCGCCCACTTACCTCCACCACGAACTCGTCCTCGGCCCCGCCGGCGCCAAGCTCAGCAAGCAGACCCGCGCCCGCCCCGTCGATGAACTCGATCCCCCCGCTGCCCTCCGCCGCGCGCTGGCGTTCCTGAAACTCCGCGCCGCCACGCTCGATGAGGCCCTGCCAGAATGGAGCTCCCGATGGCCCGCCCACCCCTAGTCGCGCTCGAATCCACCATCATCGCCCACGGCATGCCTTACCCCCGGAACGTCGAGACCGCCCTCGCCGTCGAAGCCATCGTGCGCGCCGCCGGCGCCAAGCTCAGCAAGCATACCCGCGCCCGCCCCGTCGATGAGCTCGATCCCCCCGATGCCCTCCGCCGCGCGCTGGCGTTCCTCAAACTCCGCGCCGCCACGCTCGAGGAGGCCCAGCCAGAATGGAGCTCCCGATGGCCCGCCCACCCCTAGTCGCGCTCGAATCCACCATCATCGCCCACGGCATGCCCTACCCGCAGAACGTCGAGACCGCCCTCGCCGTCGAAGCCATCATGCGCGCCGACGGCGCCGAGCCCAAAACCATCGGTATCCTCGCGGGCGAAATCATCATCGGCCTCACCCCCGCGCAGATCGAAACCCTCGGCACGCAGCCCGGCGTCTGGAAGGCCTGCGAACGCGACATCGCCCTCGCCGCCGCCCGGCGCGCCAATGCCGCCGTCACCGCCGGCGCCAGCCTCGCACTCGCCGCCCGCGCCGGCATCGAGGTTTTCGTCACCGGCGGCATCGGCGCCGTCGGACCCGAAGCCTCCAGGGATTTCGACATCTCCGCCGACCTCCCCGCCATCGCCGAATATCCCGTCCTCACCGTCTGCGCCGGCGCCAAGGCCTTCATGGATATCCCCGCCACCCTCGAGTGGCTCGAAACCCACCGCGTCCCCGTCGCCACCTGGCAGGCCGATGACTTCCCCCTCTTCTACTCGCGCTCCAGCGGCGTCCCCAGCCCCTGCCGCTTCGACTCCGCCCTCGACGTGGCCCGCCTTCTCCTTGCCCGCCGCCGCCTCGGCTCCCGCGGCGGAGTCCTCCTCGCCGTCCCTCTCCCCGCCGAGCACGCCCTGCCCGAAGCCGAAACTCGCTCCGCCGTCGAAGAGGCCCTCCGACGCGCCAGACAGCAGGGCCTCGCCGGCAAGGCCCTCACGCCCTTCCTGCTCTCTCAGATCCAGGAGATCACCGCCGGCCGCAGCCTCGACAGCAACATCGCCCTCATCAAAAACAACGCCCGCATCGGCGCCGAAATCGCCGTCGCCCTGGCGAAACTACAGCATTGAATCCAGCACCTTCACCGACTCCTGCGCGTCGATATCGGCCAGCATCTGCTTGAACTGCAGCCGCGCCTGGTCCAGCGATGCCAGCGACTTCGTCACGTCCTGCCGGTACGTCTCCCCGCCCTCGCACGAGTACTTCTGGTGCATCAGGATGAACTCCCGCAGCCGGTCCTGCTGCTCGCCGATCGATTCCATCAACTGCCGGTAGTCCGCCAGCAGCCCGCGCGCCGTGCTCACTTCCCTCCGCGACGCCCGCAGCCGCTCGTCCAGCGCGCTCAACGCCTGTAGCGGAATCTCGCCGTCCCGCGCCCGCATCGCACCGAAGTACGCCGCCACCTGCTCCTTCACCGGACCGCTGCCTCTCAACAGCGCCCGCATCCGCCCGTGGTTCTGCTTCATCCGGTCGCGCAGCTTCCCCAGCCGGTCGTTCAGCGAATCCAGCTCCGCCAGCCGCGCCTTCCGCGCCGTGTCTACCTGCTCGCCGAAGTCCCGCGCGCAGATGAACGTCTTCGCGTGCGTCTCCTTGTCCTTGCTCTTGAACCCCGGCGACAGCACCAGCGTCACCGCCGTGTTCAGCCACGCCACCTGCGGGAACGACCCCGCCAGTCCCGCTGCCAGCGACGGCAGCTTGCTCTTCTTCGCCTGCTGGTCCAGGCTCTTCACCGCGCTCTGGTATTGCGCGCTCGCCGCCACCGGGCTCGGCAGTTGGATCAGCGCCCGCGTCGTGTTGCCCCCGTTGGCCAGCGCGCTCAGGTTCGTGATCAGCGACGTCAGCGCCGCCTCCGCGTTCTCGAACACCGCCTGCTCCGTCCGCAGCCGGCTGTGCAGCGATTCCCGCTCGATGTCTTCCTGCTTCTTCAACTGCCCGGTGAGCGATTTCTGAAACGCCGACAGCGCCTTCTGATACTCCGCGAACTCGTCCTTGGTTACGTAGCCGCGGCCTTCCTTCAGCCGCGACTCCAGCAGCGCCAGGCTCGTCTTCTGCCGCTCCAGCTCCTGCTTCTGCTCCTCCAGTTGCTGCTGCAGGCCCTGCACTTTCTCATCGCTCGCCCGCCGCTCCGCCTCGATCGACGACATCGACGGCGGCGACGGCACGGCTACGGGATCCTGCGCGAGAGCCACGGCGCACGCGAAGGCGGTAAGGCAAACTACAAAACGGCTCATTTGTGTATTTTATCGTGGAGACGCTGCCAGCCACTTCGCGGTTGCATCGATTGTGGCCGCCGTGTAGCGGTGGAAATCTTCCGGCGTCCGCAGCTCCACGTGCGCCTTGCCGACCGCCCCGCGCCGCACCTGCTCTACCGGAGCATAGTGGTCCAGCGTGCCGGAAATCAGCAGCACCCGGCGCGGCGCCACCAGCGCCAGCGCATCCGCGTCGTCCGCCGGCAGCGCGGACTCCCGCCCCAGGTAAAACCCCATGCGCGGCATCAGGCCGTGCAGGTGCGAGAAATGGCGGATGCCCTCTGAGCCGTCCCCGGCCGTGGAGAGCTTCAGCGGCTGAAAGCCTCCCGCCATCGCCACCGCCCGCACGTTCGGCTCGAAGGCCGCGGTCCACAGCGCCACCCGCGCGCCCAGCGAGAAGCCCGCCAGGTATGCCTGCTCCGGGTCCACCGTCTCCAGCGCGCGCACGGCAGCCACCGCCGCCCGCGTGTCGGCCACCATCTTCCCCATCAGCGACCAGTGCGGGTAGCGCTCATAGAACCGCTTCACCGAAAGGATGCGCGTACCGAATCCGATCTGGTCGAAACAAAGCACGGCCAGCCCCTGCTTCAGGAACGCCGCGATGGGCCGCCG
>DAHVTI010000372.1 GCA_027324255.1 Bryobacterales bacterium
CAGGAACAACGAATCCACGCCTCCCTCCTGGCCCAGATCCTCGGCACCCTCATGGGCTTCCAGCTCGAGCACAAAACCGCCTCCGTCCAGCGCATCGAATCCATCCCCGGCCCACCCCTGAAAGCCGCCCCCGTAGACGACGATTACTACTACGAACTCGTCGCCCTCCGAGCCTTCGAACGCTACGGCCCGGGCCTCACCATCGACCAACTCGGCCGGCAATGGCGCGAAAACAACGCCGGCACCTGGGGCTCTTCCAAGCACACCCGCCTCAACCTCGAAAAGGGAATCCCCGCCGCCGAAGCCGGATCCCCCCGCTACAACCCCATGTGGTTCTCCATCGGCCCCCAGTTCAGCTCCGACATCTACGGCCTGCTCGCCCCCGGCCGCCCCAACCTCGCCGCCCACCTCGCCCGCCGCCTCGCCGCCATCAACGGCCACGCCGAAGGCCTCGACGGCGGAGTCTTCATCGCCGGCATGGTCAGCCTGGCCTTCGTCGAGTCCAACCCCCAGCGCGTCGTCGAAGGCGCAGCCCAACTCATAGCCCAGGGCTCCCCCTACCGCGAATGTCTCTACGACGTCATCCGCCAGGCCCGCGCCGGCCGAACCTTCCGCCAAGTCGCCGAAGCCGTCGAACATCGCTGGCACCGTGAATACCCCGCCACCAACAACGCCGTTGCGAACGGCGGCCTCGTCGCCGCCAGCGTCTGGTTCGGCCGCGGCGATCTCCTCGACACCCTCAACCTCGCCTTCGCCGCCGGCGACTTCACTGACGCCGACTGCAACGCCGCCAACGCCGGCTCGGTCGTCGGAGCCATGCGCGGCCTCGACGCCATCCCCCCAAACCTTCGCGACGCCCTCCACGACCGCATCGCCGGCGACAAACTCGGCGACCTCCCCGTCCGTCCCCCCGTCGACGAACGCATCAGCGATCTCGCCCGCCGCATCGCCGAACAGGCCCCCAGGATCGCCGCCGCACACCCCCAACTCCTCGGCAAAACCCCGCAGCCCCTTCCCCTCCAGCGCTTCCGCCTGGCAGACTTCAGAAAATGGTGGAACCCCGAATGGACCCTCGAGCGCGCCGGCTTCGGCGGAGGAGGAGGAGGCATGGCCGGCCTGCGTGGCGCCACGTATCTCGATGGCGACACCCTCGTCACCTGGCCCGAAGACGAAGCCCGCGGCCTCCTCCTCCGCCGCACTCTTCCCCCAACGAACGCCGCCATCCTCTCCCTAGAAGTCCGAGCCGACCCCGCCCGCCACTGGCAACTCGAAATCTACTGGGGCAACCAGCGTCTCTTCGCGAAACTCATCGATCAGAACTGGCAAACCCTCGCCGTCCCGTTGCCCGCCTCAACCACGAACCAGGACCTCCGCCTCTACCAGCGCATCAACCTCACCGGAAACCTCGTAGCCGGCAGCGCCCACTGGCGTCGCCTCCAACTCCGTCCTACCGAATCGAATCGATTGCCGCGGGAGCCTCGACCTTGATTGGCCCCCCTTCCCAACCGCCGTCTGTCCTTGCGCCCTGCCTTACTATGAAGTGGAAGCCAATGGTATTGCGCTTTGATGAACGCAGGGCCACTCAGGCGGCCGCGCGCTTCCTCAAGCTCCGCGGCGGCCGCATGAGCTACCTCAAGCTCAGCCAGTTGCTCTACCTGCTCGACAGGGAAGCGCTCCTCCGTTGGGGCAGGCCCGTCACCACCGATCGCTACGTTTCCATAGACAACGGACCCGTTGTCAGCCGGATCTACGACCTCATCCGCGAGGAGCCCGCCCCGGGGACCGATTCTTTCTGGCGGCGGTACATCTCCGCCCCCCAAGGATGGGAAGTCGCCCTGCTCGCCGAGCCTGCGCCGGATGAACTCTCCCGCGCCGAAGACTCCGTCATCGAAGAAATCTTTGCCGGATTCGGGAAGATGAATCGCTGGGATCTCGTCCGCTTCTCTCACGAACTGCCCGAATGGCAGGACCCGAACGGCAGCGCCATCCCCATCCAGGACCGGGATATCCTGCGCGCCGGAAACAGAACCGAGCGCGAGATCGCCGCCGTCGAAGCCGAACTCGAGTCCCTCGCCGCAGCCGAGGCCCTTCTCCATCCCGCCTAGTGTAATGTCCAGGAAATAGCTGGACAGACGAAAGGATGGCTACCCGGCCAAAGGCGGCGCCTCAATCGGCTCGGGAATCTGAAATCGGTGGACGATTCGCTTCCACTCGACCTTGGGTTTCTGGAAATTGACGAGCAGACACAGAGTCCGGCCCGAGGCCGCAAATAGTTGAGACACTGCGCGGTG
>DAHVTI010000401.1 GCA_027324255.1 Bryobacterales bacterium
AACCGCCGCACCTCGTCGCTCTCCGCCCCGTCGAAGTTCACCGCCTGCCCCCACGGCGTCCGGTACCGCTCCGTGAAGTACGGACCGAACTCTCCCAGATAATTGCCCTCCGGACCCAGGTGGTTGTACACCACGTCCAGCGCCACGCCCACCCCTACCGCGTGGCACGCGTTCACCAGCCGCTTCAGCCCCTCCGGTCCGCCGTACGATGCCTGCACCGCGTACGGGTAGCACCCGTCGTAGCCCCAGTTCCGCTCGCCCGGAAACTGCCCCACCGGCATCAGCTCGATCATCGTGATCCCCAGTTCCACCAGGTGATGCAGCCGCTCGCTCACCCCGTCGAACGTCCCCGCCGCGGAAAACGTCCCCGTGTGCAGCTCATAAAACACGCAGTCTTCCAGCTTCAGCCCCGGCCACCCCTCATCCGTCCACGCAAACCGCTCGTCCACCAGCTCCGACGCCGCGTGCACCCCCTCCGGCTGATACCTCGACGCCGGGTCTGGCCGTTCTTTCTCCCCGTCCAACCGGTACAGGTACCTCGCCCCCGCTTCCACTCCCTCCACCAGCCTCTCGTAATACCCACCCGCCTGCGCCTCCATCTCCAGCACCGCCTCCCCCGGCGCCGTCAATTTCAGCCGCACCTCCTTCGCCCGCGGCGCCCACACCCGGAACCGATAACCCCCTTCCTCCCGCACCGCCCCGTGCTTGTAGCCGCTCTGGTGGTTTGTCGTCATCCTTGTCACCCCGAGTCTAAACCCCTTGCCGATTCAGCAACATCGTGAAATCAGGTGAGAACAGCCGGAAAAGCTCTCTACCCGCCCCGTGTCCCGCCTTTTCCCTCTTCCTCTCCTGCCTTCAGGGGATGGCTCCCCCCTCCTCCTTCGCTCACACTGGGTCTGTCTGCACCCCTTTCCATGAACCAGACTCAGCTTCCCGACGACGCCCGCTCTGCGATCGCGGCGTTGAAGCAGGCCGACATCGTCATCGGCATCCCCAGCTACAACAACGCCCGCACCATCGGCCATGTCGTTCGCGCCGCCCACGCCGGTCTCAACAAGTACTTCCCCGGCTCCCTCGGCGTCATCATCAATTCCGATGGCGGCTCCAAGGACGATACCCGCCGCGAGGTCCTCCAGGCCCAGTTCGATGATCCCCACCTCCTCCTCCTCTCCACCCCCCTCTCCGCCGTCCATCGTCTCTCTTTCCCCTATCACGGCATCCCCGGCAAGGGCAGCGCCTTCCGCATGATCTTCCAGATCGCCCACGACCTCGGCGCCAAAGCGTGCGCCGTCGTCGACTCCGACCTCCGCTCCATCACCCCCGAATGGATCGACCTCCTCATCCGCCCCGTCCTCCACGCCGGCTACGACTTCGTCGCCCCCTACTACCACCGCCACAAATACGACGGCACCATCACCAACAGCATCATCTATCCCCTCACCCGCGCCCTCTACGGCAAGCGCATCCGCCAGCCCATCGGCGGCGACTTCGGCATGTCCGGCCCCCTCCTCTCCACCTACCTCGCCCGCGACGACTGGGAAACCGACGTCGCCCGCTACGGCATCGACATCTGGATGACCACCATCGCCGTCGCCGAACGCTTCAAGGTCTGCCAGAGCTTCCTCGGCGCCAAGCTCCACGACGCCAAGGACCCCGGCGCCGACCTCAGCGCCATGCTCCAGCAGGTCGTCGGCAGCGTCTTCGGCCTCATGCAGCACTACCACTCCGTCTGGCAGTCCGTCTCCGCCAGCGAGAACGTCGAACTCTTCGGCTTCCGCTATGACGTCGGCCTCGACCCCATCGCCGTCGATCTCGACCGCCTCGTCCACGCCTTCCTCCGTGGCCGCGAAGACCTCCTCGAAATCTGGTCCCTCGCCCTCGCCCCCGGCACCCTCCACGCCGTCTGCGCCCTCGCCGACTCCGCCCGCTCCGCTCCCTCACTCTCCTTCCACCTCGACGACGAGCTCTGGGCCTCCCTCATCTTCGAGTTCGCCGTCACCTTCGCCCGCCAGCCCTCCTCCCGCCCCCACCTCATCCGCTCTCTTACCCCCCTCTACCTCGCCCGCGTCGCCTCTTTCGTCAACGAAACCCGCGACATGTCCGCGCCCCAGGTCGAGACCCGAATTGAAAGCCTCTGCCTCACTTTTGAGAATCTCAAGCCGCTCCTCATTGCCCATTGGAACGGCCACCCCGGCTCCCCGCCCGTATCCCCCGTGTCCCCTCAGCCCGCCAAGGGGCACGCCTTGGAGGTTTAGCTTATGATCCGCACTCTCCAACAGGTGCTCGAGCAAACCCTCGAACGCCTCTCCACCCAGGTCACCACCTATCTGCCGCCACTCCTCGTGGCCCTCATCGTCTTCGGTGGCGCCTTCCTCGTCGCCGTCTTCTGCCGCTGGCTCTTCACCCGCGCCTTCAAAGGCACCCGCGTCGACCGCTTCCTCCACGACACCGGCATCGGCCACCTCATCGATCACTCCGGCCGCCTCCGCTCCGGCCGCCTCGTCGCCAGTACCGTCTTCTGGGGCATCCTGCTCATCGGCCTGCTGAACGCCCTCAGCGTCTTTGACTCCCGCCTCACCACCCAAATCGTCGAAGGCACCGTCCTGCTCCTGCCCAAACTCCTCACCGCCGGCGCCATCCTCCTCGTCGGCGTCTGGCTCGCCCAGTACCTCGGCCGCGGCGCCCTCCTCTGGGCTTCCAATGAAGGCTACCCCTGGGCCCGCCCCCTCTGCGCCCTCGTCCGCGTCGTCGTCGTTTTCGTCTCCATCGTCGTCGCTTCCGACGTCCTCCAGTTCGCTCGCGCCGTCTTCTTCTCCGCCTTCCTCATCTTCACCGGCGGCGCCATGCTCGCCGTCTGCCTTGTCCTCGCCGTCAACGGCCGCGAGGTCGTCCGCTGGCTCGCCTCCGCCCGCCACGCCGAATCCTCCACTGAGCCCGAACGCTCCCTCTGGAGCCACCTCTGATAGCCCCTCCGGCCATGGTCACCTTCCGGCATCTGCTGGCATCTCCATCTATCATGTCCGTGGTCTACCTCCACGACACCCCGCAGGCCCTCCGCCTCCAGGTCGTCGGCGAACTCACCGCCGCCGCCGCCGCTGAACTCGAGCAATCCTGCCTGACCGCCGCTTCCATCCTCGGCCTCCGCCCCATCGTCGTCGATCTCTCCTCCTCCACCCTCATCCACGACTCCGCCCGCGACGCTCTCCAGCGCCTCGCCCTCCGCGGCGCCCGCCTCCTCACCGCCGGCGGCCCCGCTGAAACCGTCGCCGCCCAGCTCGCCCCGCGCATCCCCGTCACTCTGCCTTCTCCCCCTCTCTCCTTGCCCCGCCGTCTTTGGTGCTCCTTCGCCCGCCTCTGCCGCGCCGCCTGCCATATCACCCGCCTCTGTCTTCCCTGTCTTACCCCCCAACGCAAACTCTTCTGATCTTCTTCGCCCCGCATCCCCCCAATTCGGCCCCGTTCCTCCCCCATCCACGTGAAAAACCATTCCTC
>DAHVTI010000421.1 GCA_027324255.1 Bryobacterales bacterium
CTATGAAGGAGAGCTCCGCAAAGCCAAGGAACTCGCCATCCAGGAAATGTGCGAATCCGCCCGCCAGATGGGCGGCAATGCCGTCATCGCCGTCGATCTCGACTACGAGACCATCTCCAGCGCCCATGGCGGTGGCATGCTGATGGTTACCGCCGCCGGCACCGCCGTCGTCGTCGATTGATCCGCCTCCCCGTCTTCCGCCCGGCTCTCCGCCCTCCCGGCCCCTACCCCGCGCCGCCGCCGCTGTTCTCTCTGCCGCCCGGCCAGTGGTAATTCTTTCCGTCCCTTCTTCCTCCCGGCTTTGGCCTGCGGTAATTCTTGCCGGATCGAGACGTCAGACGTATGTCTTAAGTTTAAGACTCTAAAGACAATTTTGTTTGGCCTCTGGAGTGCTACTTATCCGGCGAGGATCGAAACGCCATGAGCGAAGAAAATATCACCAAACAGGAACTCCACGAACTGCCCGAGCCCCGCGAACACCGGATGCCCTGGGGCCTGATCGTGCTGGGTACCGGTTTGGCTCTCAGCCTTGGCGCGGCACTCTATCTCCATACCAACCTCGTCAATCTCCGGATGGAAACCGCGACCCTGGAAAAGGAAGTCGCCTCGCTGCGCCAGACTCTTAGCAACAACGACATTTCCGTTGCCCAATCCATTGGCAACCTCCGCACCGAGCTCGACTCGGCGCGGAAGGAAACCGTCTCCACCGCCGAACAGGCCAAAGTCGCCGCCCGGCGTCAGGCGGAAGCCATCGCCTCCCGCGTGACCAACAAACTGGCCGAGAAGCAGGAAGAGCAGCAGAAAGTGCTCACGCAGGAACTCGACCAGATCAAGACCCGCGCCGACCTCGCAACCGCCCGGCTCACCGACATCACCAGTGAAGTCAGTACCGTCAAGACCGCCGTCGCCACCAACCGCACGGAGCTCGACAAGACCATCTCCGACCTCCATCGCACCACCGGCGACCTCGGTGTCATGAGCGGCCTCATCGCCACCAACAGCAAGGAACTGGCCGCTCTCCGCGAAATCGGCGAGCGCGACTACTTCGAATTCAATCTCCAGAAGAAGGCCGGCACCCAGAAGGTCGGCGACATCATGGTGGCGCTCAAGAAATCCGACCCCAAGCGCAATCGCTTCACCCTGGAAATCGTCGCCGACGATAAGCGCGTCGAAAAGAAAGACCGCACCATCAACGAACCCGTCCAGTTCTACGTGGTTTCCAAGGCCAGGATCCCCTATGAACTGGTGGTCAACGAAGTTCGCAAGGACGTGATCGTGGGCTACCTGGCCACGCCCAAAGTCAAGACGCCGGCGCGCCGGCTCTAATCACTCCCGACGAAAGGGATGAAAGGAATCGCGAGATGAGCGGGCTCTCACAACGTCAGGTTCTGTCACTCGCCCTGGCGTGGGTTCTTCCCGGTCTTGCCCCCCTCCGGGCGGCTGGAAACCCAAAGCTCGCTGGTCCGGGCCGCGGTGGGGCGCGCGCGCGGTGCGCCTTCCGGCTGGTGGTTCCCCGCCTGGCCGGCTCCGCGGCCCCCTTGGCCCTCTCGCCTGCCAACGCTTTTTTGATCTCCTCCTTCCCTGCAACCAAAGGCTCCAATCTTCATCTGGTGCGATTCCGAGGCCGCACCGGATGGCGAGTGTCGGGAAACTCCTCCTCCCGGCCACTCTATGCCCGGCGGTCCTCCCTGCCCATGGGCTTTCACCCGCGGACGGCAGAAGACCTGACCGACCTTCTACCGTCCCGATGTGAAAGGGGCGGGGAGGCCACCGGTGCGCCGGAGCCCGAAAGTGCATTCGAAGCGAAGAGACGGTCGTCCCGGCTTCCACTCTCAGCCGGGGCGCCGTAGTCCTTCTCTTCTTCCCTATTGAGGCAACGCAAGGTTGCCATTGCGGCGGGCCGAATCCTCTCGGCCCGCCAGTTTTTTGGGCGTCAAACCCCGTCCGTCCAGCGTGCCGTCAGCCCGCTGAAGCTGTCCACCCGCCGGTCCCTGAAAAAGGGCCAGCTCCGCCGCACCTCTTCCATCCGCCCCCGGTCGCACTCCACCACCAGGATCTCCTCCTGCTCCGCGCCCGCCTCCGCCACCACCACGCCGAACGGATCCGCCACGAAGCTGTGGCCCCAGAACTCCAGCCCCTCCTCCGCCGGCCCTTCAAATCCGATCCGGTTCGCGGCCGCCACGTAAACCCCGTTGGCGATCGCGTGCGCGCGCTGCGCCGTCCGCCACGCGTCCAGTTGCGCCGCCCCGTTCTCGGCCTTCTCCGATGGGTGCCACCCGATCGCCGTCGGGTAGAACAGCACATCCGCCCCCTGCATCGCCGTCAGCCGCGCCGCCTCCGGATACCACTGATCCCAGCACACCAGCACCCCGATCCGCCCGTACGGCGTGTCGAAGTTCCGGTAGCCCAGGTCCCCCGGCGTGAAGTAGAACTTTTCGTAGTACAGCGGGTCGTCCGGGATGTGCATCTTGCGGTACATCCCCGCCAGCGTTCCGTCCGCGTTCAGCACCGCCGCCGTGTTATGGTACAGCCCGGCCGCCCGCCGCTCGAACAGGCTCGCCACAATCACCACGCCCAGTTCCTTGGCCAGCCGCCCCATCAACTCCGTTGTCTGGCCCGGAATGCTCTCCGCCAGGTCGAATAGCTCCGCCCGCTCCTCCCGGCAGAAATACTGCGACCGGAACAGCTCCTGCAGGCACACGATCTGAGCCCCCCGCGCCGCAGCCTCCCGCACCTTCGCGACGGCCTTCTCCGTGTTCTCGGCCGGCTCCGGAGAGCACGCCGTCTGCACCAGCCCAATGCGGAATGTGTTGCGGGGATTCGCGGACATACTACGATTGTTCCATATGGTTTTCCGTCCGGTCATGCTCCGCCGCGCCTTCCTGCTCTCGCTCTCCGTCGTCCTCCTCGCCGCGCCACCCTCCCCCCGCGAGCACTTCGGCTTCAACCCCGGCGACGACTACAAGCTCGCCGACTATGACGAAGTCGCCTCCTACTTCCGCAAGCTCGCCGCCACCTCCGACCGCATCCGCGTCGAGGAATTCGGCCGCAGCAGCGAGGGCCGGCCCATGCTTGTCGCCTTCATCAGCTCGCCGGAGAACCTCAAATCGCTGGACCGCTACAAGGAGATCAACCGCCGCCTCGCGCTTGGCCAGGCCACACCCGCCGAGGCCGCCAAACTCGCCGCCGAAGGCAAGGCCGTCGTCTGGATCGATTCCGGCCTCCACGCCACCGAAGTTGCCCCCGTTCAGCACGCCCCCCACCTCGCTTATAAAATGCTCACCGACGAGAGCGAAGAGGTCCGCCGCATCCGCCAGAACGTCATCCTCATGCAGGTGCCCGTCATCAACCCCGACGGCCTCGAAATGACCGCCTCCTGGTACCGCAAGAACGTCGGCACCCCGCACGAGCTTGCCCCTCTGCCGTGGCTCTATCAGAAGTACGCCGGCCACGACAACAACCGCGACTATTTCATGCTCAACCTGCCCGAGACCCGGAACGTCTCCCGCCTCCTCTTCCGCGAGTGGTTCCCCCACATTGTCTACAACCAGCACCAGGTGGCCCCCTTCCCCGCGCGCATCTTCATCCCCCCTTATGGCGATCCCCTCAACCCCAACATCCCCGCGCCCGTCATGGAAGGCATCAACGGCATCGGCTCCGCCATGAAGGAACGCCTCGCCCGCGAAAACAAGCCCGGCGCCGTCTCCGCCATCAGCTTCGACGCCTGGTGGAACGGCGGCCTGCGCTCCGTGCCCGCCTTCCACAACATGCACGGCATCCTCACCGAAACCGCGCTCTACCAGTACGCCACCCCCCACGATTACAAGCCCTCTGATCTGCCCGAGCGCTTCTCCACCGGCATCCCCACCAAGGAGCCCTCCGTCTTCTACCAGAAGCCCTGGCTCGGCGGACGCTGGGCGCTGATGGACGCTGTCAACTACATGCTCACGGCCGACTTCGCCATCCTCGATCTTGCCGCCTCCCGCCCCGCCCATTACCTGCTCAAAACCTGGGAAATGGCATCTTCCAATATCGCCGCCGGCCGCAAGGGCGGCCCCTTCGCCTACATCGTTCCGGCCAATCAGTCCGACGCCTGGAGCGCCGTCGAGATGCTCGTCCGCCTCCAGGGCTCCGGTGTCGAGATCCAACGCGCCACCGCTCCCTTCCAGGCCAACGGCAAGTCCTACCCCGCCGGCGCCTGGATCCTGCCCGCCTCTCAGGCCTTCCGCGGCTACCTCGTGGACCTCATGGAGCCTCAGACGTATCCCGATTTCCGCAGCGGCTCCTCCGGCCCACCCCGCCGCCCCTACGACCTCGCCGGCTGGACCCTTCCCTACCAGATGGGCGTCCAGGTGGACCGCATTGAGCAGCCCTTCAACGCACCCTCCGAGCCCGTCGCCGAAGTCCGTCCGCCTGAACCCGTCCTCGACGCCCGCCAGAACTCTGCCTACCTCGCCCTCGCCGCCCTCCACAAGCAGGGCCGCTCCGCCTTCCGCGCCCCCGACGGCGCTCTCTCCTCCGCCCGGCTCGCCTCGGGCTGGGAACTGGTCAAGCCCCGCGTCGCCCTCTACCAGCCCTGGACCGCCAACATGGACGCCGGCTGGACCCAGTGGGTTCTCGACCGCTTCCAGGTGGAGCACACCGCCCTGCGCAACGACGAGATCCGCCGCGGCGCCCTCCGCGCCCACTACGACGTCATTATCCTCGCCCAGCAATCCATGAACTCCATCCTCCACGGCACGCGCGACGGCGAAATCCAGGGCCGCGCCCGCCCTTCGGCGGAAACGAAAAACCTCCAGCGCCCCGAATACACCGGCGGCATCGGCGTCGAAGGCGCCCGCAACCTCCAGCAGTTCGTCGAGCAGGGCGGCACGCTCGTCGCCATCAACTCCGCCACTGAACTGCCCCTCTCCCTCTTCCCCATCGGCGTCCGCGGCGTGCTCCGCGCCGCCGCCGAAGGCGATGCGTCCACCGGTTGGTTCTGCCCCGGTTCCATCCTCCGCATCACCACCGATCCCGCCCTGCCTGCCGCCTTCGGCATGCCGCGCGAAGCCTACGCCACCTCCACCGGCGGCCAGGCCTTCGAAATCACGGTCCTGCCCGAATTCAACAAGGGCGACCGCGAAGTGAAGGCCTTCGCCTGGTACGCCGAGAAGAACCTGCTGGCCAGCGGCTGGGTGATGGGCGATCGCCAGGTGGCCGGCCGTCCCGCCGCCGTCGAAGCCCGCCTCGGCCAGGGCAAGGTCGTCCTGTTCGGCTTCCGCCCCCAGTTCCGCGGCCAGACCTTCGGCACCTTCAAGCTCCTCCTCAACGCCATCTACCACAGCTCTGCCAAGCCGCTCTGAGGCCGGTTGTGCGTGGTGCCGTTCAGTTCGTGCTCGCCGCGCCATTACCCCGCGCTCCACCTACTCGCGACCACGGCCTTCAGGCCGCGGTTGCGGGTCCGTGTGGAGTCTTCTTCGCGCTACCCTGGTCCACGCTGGCACCGCAAAGGCCGGTGCTCCTTACTCCGCCCGCAGCGCCTCCATCGGCTCAATCCCCGCCGCCCGGCGCGCCGGCACGAATGCCGCCGCCACCGCCGCTGCCAGGAAGACCCCCGCCACCGCCGCCATCAACCACACCTCCATCCCGCCCACTCCCTCCACCAGTCCCTCCAGCACCCGCCCCGCCGCCGCGCTCACCGCCAGTCCCGCCGCCAGCCCCACCCCCACCGGCCATGCCGCCTGTCCCATCGCCAGCCGGTATACACCTGCCTTCGTCGCGCCCAGCGCCATCCTCACCCCACTCTCCTGCCGCCGCGCCGCCACTGCGTAGCTCAACATCCCATAGATCCCCAGCATTGCCAGGGCCACGGCCGACCCTCCAAACGCCGCCAGCACCGACGCTTCGAACCGCTCCTTCGTCACCGAATCCTCCACCTGCTGATCGAGCGTCTTCACCCGCGTCACCGTCACGTTCGGCTGCCTCCCAATCGCTGCTTTCATCGCGCCCAGCACATCCTCCGCCCGCCCCGCGCTCTTCACCACGAAATGCGTCTGGTAGGGCGGAAGAGACGCATGATGCAGATAGGCCATCTTCACCCCCGCCTCCTTCAACGACGTGTTCCGCGAATCCTTCACCACCCCGATCACCATCAGTTTTCTTTCCTTCGCCTCCACCACCCGCCCCACCGCCTCCTCCCTCCCGAACAGCGCCTGCGCCTCGCTCTCCGACAGCACCACAGTGTCCCGCCCTCGGTCGCTCTCCTCGAAAAACCGCCCCGCCTTCAACCTTTGGCCCGTAGCTTCGAAGTACCCCGGGCTCACCCACCGCATGTTTACCATCGTCTGCCGCTCCTCCGCGCCTTCCCTCCGCCTGACCCCGTCAATCCAGGTCTCTCCCTCCAACGGCATCGCTGACACATACGCCGCCCGCTCCACGCCCGGTGTCCTCCTCAATTCCTCCAACAGTCTGTCGATCAGCGCCACCCTGCTCTCGGCCTCCGCGAAGTGCTTGGGCGTCAGCCGCACTTCGGCAATCGCAGCCTGCTCCGCCTCAAACCCCCGCTCCTGCCGCAGCAGCTTCCACAGGCCTTGCCCCAGCACAGCGGCCACCAGCAGCAGCACCGTCGATCCGCACACCTCCAGCCCGATCAGATATCCCCTCCACCGCTGGCTCGCCCGGCTCGCCGTCGTTCTCGTTCCCGCGCCCGCCAGGCTTCCGCCCGCCAGCCGCAAGCCCGGCCCCAGCCCGGCCACCAGTCCCGCCGCCATCGTCACCCCCAGCGCGAACAACAACACGCGCCAGTCCAGCCGCGCCTCGTCCATCCTCGGCAAGTCGATTGGCGCGTTCCGCCGGAACGCCTCCATGCCCCCGTACGCCAGGGCCACCCCCAGCGCTCCGCCCATCGCCCCTAATAGCAGGTTCTCCGCCACCGCCCCCCACACCAGCCGCCATCGCGCCGCACCCAGCGCT
>DAHVTI010000361.1 GCA_027324255.1 Bryobacterales bacterium
GGATGGACAAAGAGATCGGGTCTCTGGAGGCCGGCAAGCGGGCCGACCTGATCACGGTCTCGCTGAACGAGCCCAACGGGGCGCCGGCGCACGATCCCTATTCGATGCTCGTGTTTTCGCTGAAGGCCAGCAACGTGCAGGATGTGGTGATCGAGGGGCGCGTGACGGTGGAAAACAAGCGGCCGCTCACCTTGAATCCTGTGCAGATTTCCAAGGAAGCGGCCGCGATCCGGGCCAAGGTGGACGCGTCGCTCAAATAACTGAGCCGAACATCACGAGCTTGTTGTTTTCGAATCTGAAGGTCATGCCGCCGCGGTAGCGCCAGGATTCCTTCTTCTGTTCCGGGTGGACTTCGATCTCGTCGGGCGGCCCGTGCTTGAGGTAGACCTTGCCGCGGTCGGTCTCCGAGCCGCGCTTGCCTTGCTCGGCGAAGCGCTCGTCGGCATATTTTATGCGGCGCTGCAATTCTTTTTCCTGCTCCTGCCTGAAGAGCAGTTGAGCCACTTTGGCTTTGGCCTCGGCGCGCTCGGCGATTTTGGCCTCGGCGGAAACCTGGCGTTCGATCTGCTGTATGGCCTTCTGCATTTCGCGCTGCTGGAGTTCGAATTGCTTTGCCTTGTCGCCGGAGCCGGCGGCCTGCTGTTGCAACTCCTGACGGCGCGTCGCCAGTTGCTGGAGCTGCTTTTCAAGTTCTTGGATCTTCCGCTCGAGGGCTCGTATCTCGTCGGCTGAAGCGGCAGGCGCCGCGGGGGCGAGGGGTGCCCTGGGAGCATGCGGCGGCAGCGGCTGGGCGGGGGGCGCAACGGCCAGCTTACGCTTGTAGGTTTTGCCGTCCACCACCACCGTGTCCGGCGGCGCGGGCGCGGCGGGAGCCGCAGGAGGGGCAGGAGCGGCCGGCGCCTTCTGCGCCCACAGGAGGCCGCTGCCGAGAATGAGCGCGGCGCAAAGGGCCAGCGCGGGAGCCATCAGGTTGTTTCTTTCCTTCATGCCGAGAATCCTTCCGATGCGATCTTTCAAGCCGTTGCCGGCGGCCATGGCAAATTCGACGCGGGACTCTTCAAGTTGCAGCAGGGCGCGGGAGTAGAGCACGCGGTCGCCGCACAGTGCCACGGCCGCCTCGTCGCAGCAGAACTCGCGTTCGGTGCGAATGCGCGAGGAGACCCACCACACGGCCGGGTGGTAGTAGAGCAGGCTTTCGACGACGGTCTGGAGGAGATTGACGAGGTAGTCGTGGCGGCGCACGTGGGCCAGTTCGTGGGCGATGACCGCTTCGATCTGCTGCGGCGTCAGTCCGGCGATAGCGGCCGCGGGCAGCAGCAGGATGGGCCGCAGCCAGCCGAAGACCTGCGGGGTGGAGGCTGTGGCGCTCTCGAAGACCTCAACCAGTCGGCCGACGTGCATGCGGCGGCCGAGGTCATCGACGGTGTGGCGCAGGGTTGTCGCGGCGGGCCGCAGTTGAGCGAGCGTTCGTTCGCGGGCCAGCCACCAGGCGATGGCGCTGCGGGCCAGCAGGAGGGCCGCGCCGGTGGCCCAGGCGGCGGGTAGCCAGGTCATCAGCAGAGCGGTCCAGGAGATATCCAGTTCGCCCGGCAGCGTGCCTCTCCAGCCGGGCATCGGGGCGGCGATGGAGGAGGCGGCGGGGGCGGTGTCCAGCAGGGCAAGCATCGTCACCGCGGGGGCGGCGGCCATCAGGCAGAGCACGGCGCAGGCGGAGACGTAGCGGGCTTCGGCGGAGCGAAGCAGACGCAGCGCCAGCCAGCAGAGCGCGGCCAGCGCGGCGCCCTGCCAGAGGAAGTGAACCAGCGCCCAGGCGAGCGCCTCGGCGGCAGTCATTGCGCACCTCCCTCATACTCGTCGAGCAGGCGGCGGATCTCGGCCAGCTCCGCGCGGGACGCCTTCTTGGTGGAGAGCGCCCGCATGACGAGGGCCGCGGCGCTGCCGCCGAAGGCGCGCTCGACGAGATCGTCCACGAGGCGGCCCTGCGTCTCGACCTGCTTCAGCGTGGCGCGGTAGACGTGGGCACGCTCACGTTCGTCGCGCCGGACCAGGCCCTTTTCGGCCATGATCTGCATGAGCTTGAGCGTGGTGGTGTAGCCGGCGTCCGTTTTGTTTTCCAGGCATGCGTGCACCTGGCGGACCGTGCTGGGGCCGCGGTCCCAGAGCACCTGCAGGATCATCAGCTCGCCGGAAGTGGGTTTGGCCTTCACACCCCGAGATTATACGAAGCATTTCGTAGTGTCAACGAAAACTTTCGTAGATCCCTGGGGCAGGACGGAAGTTTACAGTTCTTTCGCCCATGCTTCGGCGGCGGCGGCGGCGGCCAGGGTAGGCTCTTTGCCGAGGCGGAAGAGCTGCTTCCAGGGACGCGGTTTGCGCTCGTAGGCGGGATTGACGAAGACGATTTTGCCGCCTTTCATCTCCGTCTGCGCGGCGAAGTCGACGGTGCGGGCCAGGGCCACGAACTCACCCAGTTTCTTCTTGAGGGTGGGTTTGAGGCGGTGCTGGTCGTAGTTGGACTGTTCCTGCTTTTTGTTCTGGTCGGCCTGGCTCTGTTGTCCGGCGGAACTGGCCGCCTGGATGCCGGCCCAGGTGGAAGGGCCTCCAATTTCGGCGCTCTTGAGCAGGGCGTACTGCTTCTTGAACTCCTCGGGGTTGGATTTCAGGAAGGGCTCGGCGGCCTTGGCCTTCTGGAAGAGCGCCTGGGTTTTCGCATTGCGGCCGCGCTGCCAGTTCTTCAAGTCCTCGGTGAAGAGGAACTGGAGAGATTCCACCGGCATTTTCACGAATTCAGTTGCCATCTGGGCAGCGGCCTGGGCCATCATCCTGTCCGCGGCGCCGTCCTGCATCATGGCCTGCATGTCGGCCTGCTGATCCACCTTGATGCCGTGATTGACGGCGCTGTAGCGGCCCTTGATCCATTCGTCCCAGGTCTTCTCGAAAGCCGGCGCCATGATGTAGCCCTTGGCGCCGGCGGCGAGTTCGCGAATGAGCGCCACGCGGTCGGTGGCGGGTCGGGCGGCCCAGGCGTCCTTCACGGCGCGCTTGAGTTGGTTGGTGCCGGGCAGCGCGTAGAGGCCATCGTCAAGAAGGGACTGGCGCACGGCGGACGACTTGTCCTGCTCCGTCCAGCCGAGAGTGCCGAGCATACCCTGCCAGGCGAGGGCGGCGGTGCACACCGTTGCGGTGGCACAAAGAAGTCGATAGCGAACCATGCGGTTCCTCCTAATATTGACAGTGTAAGCTTTCAGACGGCGGATGAAAACAACGGCTCGTCGACGAACCACTCCGCGCCGCGCAGCAGTTGAGCGGGCGTGGCGAGGAGGTCTGCGGGGCCGCGGAGTGCGCGGCCGAAGGCGGGTGCCTTATCGGCGCCCGTCGCCAGGGCGCAGAGGTGGCGGGCAGCGAGAATGGGTTTCGGCAACAGGGTGATGCGCCACTGCTGTTTGTCTGCCGCCCAGAGGCCGGCCACGACGCCGCGGGTATCGAGAGCGAGCGGATCGCCTGGGAAGAGCGAGGCGGTGTGGCCGTCGGCGCCCATGCCGCATTGCACGACATCGAAGGGTTCGGCGCCGAGCACCTGGCCGATTTCGGTGGCATAGCGGGCGGCGGCTTCGGCGGCGTCGAGTTCTCCAAACATGCGGTGCGCGTTCTGTTCCGGGAAGCCGGCGGGCTCAAGGAAACATTCGCGAATCATTTTGTAATTGCTCTGGGCGTGGCCGGGCGGCACGCCGCGCTCGTCCACCTGGAAAAGCTGGATGCGGCTCCAGTCGAGGCCGGCGCGCGCCAGCACGGCCAGCATGAGGCGCGGGGTGGAGCCGCCGGAGACGGCGACGGAGGCGCGGCCGCGGGCGTCGAGCGCCTCCACGAGCCATTCGGCGAACTGCAAGGCGCAGCCCTCCGCCGCCTGGGCAGCGTCAGGGTAGATTCTCACGCCGCCTCCAGAACCGCTTGCAGCACGGCTTCGAATTGCGGGTCGCGGCCGAAGACGCCGAGTTCTTCGCGCAGCAACCCGGCATCGGAGAGCAGGGGAAAGACGTCGGTTGAGGAAGCGCCGGCACGGGACGTGACGACGACGGTGGGGGCTATGCGGCGCAGTTCGAGATGGCCGAGGCGGACGGCGCGGAGACGGCCCATGCCGGGGGCGGGCTCGGCGGGATCCTCGCATTCGAGTCGCGGAATAAAGCCGGCGGCGAGGCGCAGCCAGGCGGCGAGATAGACGGCGACCATCGGCTCGCCGGAGCCGGAGTAGCAGAGGCAGGCTTCGCCCGCCGCCCCGGCCGCGCCGAGACCTTGGGCGATGCGCTGGCGCCAGCGGGTGATGCGGGTCCAGGCGAGGTCGGCCAGCCGCCAGGGGCCCTGGCGCAAGTCGCGCAGGCTTTGGATGGCAAGCGTGCTGTCGCAGCGGCTGGTATCCACGATCACGTTGCCGGCCAGGCGGAGAACGGGCGCGAGTTCAGCGAGCGCGGCGAGGCGGGCGTCGCGGCACCAGACGGCGACGGGCAGGTCCGCCACCATCAGGCCGAGCAGCACGGGTGGGACTTCTTCGAGCGCGGCGCGCGGCGCGGAGATCTCGATCTGCTCGCAGCACACCTGCTGGCCGCGGCCGAAGGGCATCCAGCATTGAATGGAAGTGCGCGCCTCCACGGTGCTGCCGGCGCCCACGCGCAGCACGATGGTGCGGTTGGGGTACTCGTGCATGATGCTGGCGAGGGTTTCGCCGAGCTGCTGCGGATCCTCGTTCTCGCCGGCGACGACGAGCAGCGTCATGGAGCAGGCGCGCAGCACGCCGCCGGAGGACTCCTTGCCGGTGAGACGCCAGTTTTCGTTCAGTTCGGCCAGCAGGCGGCCGGCGTCCACGGCTGTGCTCACGGCACCCTCCAGACATGGCCGCGGGCGGCCAGCATCTGGTCGGCGGCGGCGGGGCCCCAGGTGCCGGCGGAGTAGTTGGGCAGATCGAACCTGGTCGCGCCCCAGACGTCGAGCACGGGCTGGACGACGGCCCAACTGGCTTCCACCATGTCCTGGCGAGTGTAAAGCGTGGCGTCGCCTTCGAGGGCGTCGAGCAGGAGGGTCTCGTAGGCGGTGGGGGTGCGGGAGCCGAAGCTGGTGCCGTAGTTGAAGTCCATGGTGACGGGGCGGAGCTTCATGCCGGCGCCGGGTAGCTTCGAGAAGAACCTGAGAGAAATGCCCTCTTCCGGTTGAATTCGGAGGACTAGCAGATTCGGCCAGTCGCCGCCGTTTTCGGAGCCAAAGACGGACAGCGGCGCGCGGTTGAATTGAATGGCGATGTCGGTGACGCGCTTCGGCAGGCGCTTGCCGCTGCGGATGTAGAAGGGGACGCCGGCCCAGCGCCAGTTCTCGACTTCAAGGGTGAGGGCGGCGTAGGTGTCGGTCTGGGCGGCCGGGTCGACGCCCGGCTCCTGGCGGAAGCCCGGCATTTCGGCGCCGCCGACGCGGGCCGCGCCGTACTGGCCTTTGACGGCCTGGCGCGGGACGTCTTCGGCCCGGATGCGGCGGATGGACTTGAGCAGCTTGGCACGCTCGTCGCGCACGGCGCCGGCGGCGTATTCGGCGGGCGGCTCCATGGCGATGGTGGCCATCACCTGCAGCAGGTGGTTCTGGATCATGTCGCGCAAGGCGCCGGCGTCCTGGTAGTAGCCGCCGCGGCCTTCGACGCCGATGGATTCGGCGGCGGTGACCTGCACATGGTTGACGTAACGGCGGTTCCAGAGCGGCTCGAAGATGCCGTTGCCGAAGCGGAAGGCGAGGATGTTCTGGACGGTTTCCTTGCCGAGGTAGTGGTCGATGCGGTAGACGGACTCTTCGTCGAACACCTTCTGAACGTTGGCGTTGAGGGCGTGGGCGCTGGACTGGTCGCGGCCGAAGGGCTTCTCGATGATGATGCGGCGCCAGGCGCCGTTCGGGGCGCGGTTGAGGCCGGCGGCGCCCAATCCTTCGGCGGCGGGTTCGTACTGGGCGGGTGCGGTGGAGAGGTAGAACAGCACGTTGCCGGCCGTGGCGCGGGCGGCCTCGATTTCATCCAGCCGCTGCCGCAGCGCGGCGAACATGGCGGCGTCGCCGATGTCGCCGCTGAGGTAGAAGAGGCCCTGCGCGAAGCTGCGCCAGAGGTCCTCGTCGAAGGGGCTGTCCTCGAGGAACTGCTGGACGCTGGCGCGCATTTTTTCGCGGAACTGGTCGTCGCCCATGGCGGTACGGGAGACGCCGAGGATGGCGAAGCCGGCCGGCAGTCGTCGTTCATAGGCCAGCCGGTAGAGGGCGGGCAGGAGTTTGCGTTTGGTCAGGTCGCCGTTGGCTCCGAAGATCACCACCGCGCAGGGCGGAACGGGTTTTTCAAAGCGAAGGGAATCGGCGAGCGGATCGATCCCAGACATACCCCGAACATAGCACGCAGGCCGGGCGCGGCATTATTCGGACTGGTACCCTTCGCGGGCGCGCACCTGGTAGCCGTTGCGGCCTTTCAACTGAACCCGGAGGCGGCGCCAGGCGCCGGGCTGGGCGGCGGCGGGATGGATGGTGAGGAGGTAGCCGTGGGAGAGGTCGCGGGCGATGGCGTCGAAGACGGCGCCGACTTCGCGGGCGTCGCGGATGGCGAAGGCGAGGCCGCCGGTGCCTTTGGAGACGGCTTCGAGCTCGCGCAGCAGCGTGCGGTTGCCGAGCGCCATGCCCTGGGCGATGGTGTAGACGGGGATGCCGGCGGCCTTGGCCTTGCGCACGGCGTGGCCGGCGGTGAGCGTGCTGCGGTTGTCGTCGCCGTCGGTGATCATGACGATCACCTTCTTACCCTGCTGGGAGGCGAACTCGCGGATGGTTTTGACCAGGGCGTCGTAGACGGCGGTCTCGCCGCGGGCTTCCAGGCGCGCGATGGCGCGGGCGGCGGCGGCGCGGTCTGTGGTGGCGGGCTGCAGGGCGATGACGTCGTCGCTGAAGGAGTAGACGGCAGCCGAGTCGGCGGGCCGGAGCTTGCGGAGCAGGTCGAGCGCGGCGTTCTTCAGGGCGGGCATCGAGGGGTGCATGCTGAGGGTGGAATCGAGCAGCAGCGCGGCGCTGAGGGCGGAGGCGCGGGCTTCAAAGGCGGCCAGCTTCTGGGGCTGGCCCTCTTCGAGCACTTCGAAAGCAGAGGCGTCGAGATCGTCCACATAGCGGCCGCGGCTGTCGAGCACCGTGGCGTACAATTCCACCAAGCGGACATCGGAGCGGAAGACGTGCGGCGCGGTTTCTCCAGGTGCGGCGGCGGGGCCCGACGGCGCGGCCGGCGGCGGGGGCGGGTCGGCTTCCGATTCGGGATCCCACGCCGCGCCTTGCACCAGGCGGCGGGCCAGCTTGTCAAAGCCCGCGAAACCGCCCGTCAGGCGGCTGCCGGGCGGAGTGCTGGAAGCTTCCAGGACGGCGGGCTGGAACAGGGCTGCGGCAGCGGGGGCGTAGGCGTGCTTCCGCGCGAGGTCCGGATCTTCGGAGACGAGCAGGGCGGCGGGATCGAGCCAGGCGGCATAGACCGTGGTGGTGAGGGCGGTGAGCGGATCCTTGGCGTTCGGTTCGAGGCCCGGCGATTTCTGGAGTGCGAGGACGCGGTCGTAGTTGGCCCGGCGGGTGCCGGTGAGGCGCAGCAGGCGGTCGCGCACGGCTTCGTCCAACGTTCCGCCGGGGCCGCTGATGTCGCGCAGCAGGCGGCGCCACTGGGACGGGTTGGCGCAGAGGCGGCGGAACGCGGACGAGGCGCTGGCGCCGTCGAGCGAGCCGGCTTCGCGTCCCAGGGCGATCAGTTCGGCCACGGCCTGCCAAACGCCAAGCATCTCCTTCCGGGGCTCCTGCGAAGCCGCGCGGAGGGACTGGTCGAAGCGTTCGAAGGCCGCGAATTCGACGCCCGAGAGTTCGGGGAGACGGGCGAAGAGCGGCCAGAGCGGCTGCCAGTCCTGCCAGTGCTGGCGGAGCAGGGCGGCGGAGGCGGGGCCGAGTTCCCTGCCCCGCTGGCGCTCGAGGCGGGCGACGGCTTCGAGGGACGGAGCCAGTTCGGGTGCGAAGAGGGAGTCCTCGGTGCCGCCAGCAGCGAGCCAGACTGCACGGCCGCCGGGGAGCAGGAGGCGGCCGGAAGCATCCAGGGCGAGGGTATCGGGATGCCACTTGTTTTCGGAAAAGAGGCGGTAGAGCATCTCGGAGCGGGACTGGGAGGCGAGGACGAAGCGGGCCTTCGGTTCGCCAGCGGCGGCGAGGGCGAAGTACAAAGCGGCGAGGCGGCCGGCGTCCTTGTCGAGCAGGGCAGCGTAGAACGCGCCGGGCTGACGGGGAGAGGCTCCGGCCAGGCGCTGCCAGGCGGTGTCGCACTCAGGGCCGCCGGGAGCGGCGGCGCGGCCGTCTACGACGTGTAGCGCGGCGCCGTGCTTTGAAAGAGTCTCGGCGTGCCGCGCGGCCAGCGTGCGCAGGCCGAAGGCGGAGACAAGCGCCGCGGCGCCATCCGTGCCGGCGGCGCTCAAGCCGGCGTAGACCTTGGCCAGACGCAGGTCGCGGGTAAAGGCCTCGGCCAGGCCGCCGGCCAGGGCTTGCCGTTCGCTGACCACTTCCAGCCAGGCGTTGCCGCCCAGCAGCGGCGCGTCGCCGCTCTGCACCTGGAACTCGTAGGAGCGGCCGCCTTCCAGCGCGTCGCGCAGGGCGATTTCGTCGATGCCCAGGGCGGCGGCGACGCGCTGGCGCGGGATGTCGGCCTGGGCGTCGCTCAACTCCACCCGGGTGACGCCGTCCACCACGGCCAGGCGCCAGCCGAGGAGGGCGAGCACCTTTTCGGCGTGGCCGCGGGCGCCGGGCGTTTGGAGGGAAATGCTCAAGCTGGTCAGGGCGCCGGAGGGCTCGCCGAGAGCCGCCAGAACGGGGATAGCGGAGAAGTAGGCGCGCAGGCTGTCGAGGTAGCCGGGGATGCCGGCGCGGTCGGAAGGCTGCATGTAGCGGATGAGGGCGCGGCAGTAGCCGGCGAAGAAGGCGCCCGGGTCGCCGGCGCCGCCGGAGTGGGCAATGGCGGCCAGCGCCTGGAGGCCGCCCGGCACGGGCGCTTCGGCGACGGCCTTGACGTCGAGCGCCACATCCTCGAGCACGGGCAGCGCGGGTGCCGGTTGGCCCTTACCGAGGTTTTCCAGGCGCAGGCGCAGGGCCTGGGAGACGGCGGCGCGGGGCTCCAGTTCCAGGAACCTGCGGTAATGCGTGGCTGCGCCGGCGAAGTCGCGGCGGGCCTCCAGCAGCAGGCCGTAGATGTATTCGGCGTTGGGCAGGCGGTGCTGGGCGTCCAGGCGCACGGCCTCGGCGGCGCTGGCCTCCGCCTGCTCCAGGTGGCCCAGATGATATTCCGCCGCGGCCTGGTGCAGGAGGGCTTCGGGATGGCGGCGGGCTTTGTCCTTGGAGAGCACGGAAGCGGCCAGCGTGGCGGCGGCGGACCAGTTCTTCGCATCGCTCTCCAGGCGCATCAGCAGGAGTTCCGGCGTGAGGGTTTTCGGATCCTCCTCCATGCCGCGGCGGTAGGCCTGGCGGGCATCGTCGAGCTTTTTCTGATTCTGCAGGGCGGCGCCGAGAGCGTTCCAGGCGGGTGCGAAATGGGGCGCCTGGCGCAGCACGGCGCGCAATTGGAACTCCGCCTTTTCGTGCGCGCCTTCGCCCATCGCGGCGAGGGCGGCGTCCCAGGCTTTGCGAGCTTTCCTGGGGGCGTCGACGCCGGCTTCGACGGCGGCGGAGGCGCGCGAGCCTTTGCGCCGCAGCACGAGGGGCGGGAGCGTGGGGGCGGCGCCGAGGCTGCGGTCGTCGAGGTCGAGGACGCTGGATTCGTAGCCGGGCAACTCGGCGCGCAGCACGCACTTGAGAGTGCCCGCGGCGCTGACGCTGCGGCCGCCCCAATCGCCGGTGGATTCAAACTGCGAGGCGCGGAGGACGAATTCACCCTTGCGGTTGGTCGTGGCCTCCACCATGACGCGGCCGGCGCCGCAGTAACGCTGGATGAGCACGGACCTGGGCGGGACGGAGCCGTCCTCCATGGTGACGGTGCCGCGGGCGAAAGAGAGTTGGGCGACCGCGGCGCCGCCGGCCAGGCAGGCAAGCACGGTGGCGGCGGCAAAGCGCCGGTCGAGCCGGATATCCTCCAAGCGCATTCGTCCCACGTTCTCCCGGTCCCCGCTGGAGAGGCTGACCGTCATCTTACAACGGCGCTTGCCCGGCCCGCGTCACTCGGCTAAAATCAAATCACCCACCGCCTGTTTTACCAATGCCCAAGCCAACGAGTATTCTCGCCGTCTGCGACGACCTGTTTTTCGTCGTGAAGATCAACGACACCGCCCGCCGCAGCGGGTTGCGGCCGCAGTTCGTGAAGACCGCCGAGGACCTGCTGGCCCAGGCGGCGGCCGAACTGCCGCTGATGATCATCGTGGACCTCAACGCGAAAAACGTGGATGCGGTGGAGCTGATCGGGCGGCTGCGGGCCGAGCCCTCGCTCAAGAACGTCTCGATCCTGGCGTTCGTGTCGCACGTCGAAGCGGACCTGAAGGTCAGGGCGCAGAACGCGGGCGCCTCGATGGTGCTGGCGCGCTCGGCGTTTTCCGCCAACCTCCCGCAGATCTTCAAGCGGCACAGCGGCTCGTTGTAGGGCCGGCGCTCACACGCTGCGGGTGAACTCGGCCAGTTGATCCAGCTTGCGGCGCGCGGCGCCTGAATCCAGGGCTTCCGCGGCCCGCGCCACGGCTTCGGCGGGACCGGCCGTGAGGCCGGCGGCGGTGAGCGCGACGGCGGCATTCACCACCACGATGTCGCGTCCGGCGCCCTTGGCCCCATCCAGGATGGCGGCGGCGATATCGCGGTTGGCTTCCACATTTCCGCCGCGCAGCTCGGCTAGCGTGGCGCGGCGCACGCCGAACTCCTCCGGCTCCACTGTGATGTGATCGATGGCGCCCCGGGTGATGCGGAAGAGGTGCGAGGGGCCCGTCGTGCTGACCTCGTCGAGGCCGTCGTGGCCGTGGACCACGGCGCCGCGCTCGAGTCCGAGGGCGGCGAGCGTGACGGCCATCAGTTCGGCGGCGTGGACGGAGGGCGCGCCGGCCAGTTGCGCGGTGGCGCCGGCGGGATTGGCCAGAGGGCCGAGCAGGTTCATCACGGTGCGCGCCTTCAGCTCCTGCCGCGCGGCCTGGACGTGCTTCATGGCCGGATGGAGGGCGGGCGCGAAGAGGAAGCCGAAGCCGACTTCGCGGATGGAGCGGGCGATGAGGGCGGGATCGGAAAGCAGCCGGACGCCGAGGGCCTCCAGCAGATCCGCGCTGCCGCACTGCGAAGAGATGGAGCGGTTGCCGTGCTTGGCCACGGCGACGCCGCAGGCCGAAACGACGATGGCCACCAGGGTGGAGACGTTGAGGGTGCCCTGGTTGTCGCCGCCGGTGCCGCAGGTGTCGAGCACGACGCGGTCCGTGATGCCGTGGTCGATGCGCACGGCGCTGTCGCGCATGGCCAGCACGAGGCCCTGAAGCTCTTCGGCGGTTTCGCCCTTGACGCGCAGGGCGGCCAGGAAGGCGGCAATCTGGGGCGTGGTGACGGCGCCGGTCAGGATCTCCGCCATCGCGGCGCGGGCATCGGCAGCGGAAAGGGACTCCCGGTTGAGGACGCGGTGCAAGTAGGGTAAGAAGGCCATGCTATAGTGGATTGCGGGGCTTTTTTCGAGCCTACCACAACCGTATTCCTATGAAAATTCACGAGTACCAGGCCAAGCAGATTCTGGCCAAATACGGCGTCCCCGTGCCTCGCGGACGCATGGCTCTGACTGTGGAAGAGGCTCGTGCCGTCGCCGAGGAGCTCGGCGGGCGCGTGGTCGTCAAGGCGCAGATCCACGCCGGCGGCCGCGGCAAGGGCGGCGGCGTGAAGCTGGCCGCGAATGCCGAGGAAGCCTCCGCCATGGCGTCGAAGATTCTGGGCATGACGCTGGTCACCCACCAGACCGGGCCGGAAGGCCGCCTGGTGCAGCGCCTGCTGGTGGAAGAGACGCTGCCGATCGCCAAGGAGCTGTACCTCGGCATTGTGCTGGACCGGGCGCAGGGCAGGCTGGTGATGATGGCCTCGGCCGCCGGCGGCATGGAGATCGAGCAGGTGGCCGCGGCGACGCCGGAGCTGATCCTGAAGGAGGCCTTCGACCCGGCCGGCGGCCTGTTCGGCTGGCAGGCGCGCAAGCTGGCCTTCGGCATCGGCATCCCCGCCGCAAGCGTCGGCGCAGCGGCGAAAACCATGATGGCGCTGGCCCGGGCGTACGTCGAAACCGACGCCTCGCTGGCCGAGATCAACCCGCTGGTGCTGACCGAGGACGGCCGCGTGGTGGCGCTGGACGCGAAGTTCAACATCGACGACAACGCCCTGTTCCGCCACAAAGACCTGGCCGAGCTGCGCGACCTGAACGAAGAGGATCCGCTGGAAGTGGAAGCCTCCAAGTTCAACCTGAACTACATCAAGCTGGACGGCACGGTGGGCTGCATGGTGAACGGCGCGGGCCTGGCCATGGCCACCATGGACATCATCAAGCACGCCGGCGGGTCGCCCGCCAACTTCCTGGACGTGGGCGGCGGGGCCAACAAGGAGCAGATCCGCAACGCGTTCCGCATCCTGATGGACGACAGCCACGTGAAGGCGGTGCTGATCAACATCTTCGGCGGCATCCTGCGCTGCGACACGCTGGCGGCGGGCGTCGTGGACGCCTCGCGCGAGCTCGGCATGACGCTGCCGCTGGTGATCCGCATGGAAGGCACCAATGTGGAGGAAGGCCGCCGCATCCTGCGCGAATCGGGCCTGAACTTCACGGTGGCCGAAGGCATGAGGGACGCAGCCGAGAAGGTTGTGGCGCTGGCGCAGTAGGCGGGAGGAATCCGGAATGAGCATCCTGGTAGACAAAGATACGCGCCTGCTCGTGCAGGGCTTCACCGGCAAGGAGGCGACGTTCCACGCCACGCAGGCCATCGATTATGGCACCAACGTGGTGGGCGGCGTCGTGCCCGGCAAGGGCGGAACCAGCCACCTGGACCGGCCCGTCTTCAATACCGTGGCCGAGGCTGTGAAGGCCACCGGCGCCAACGCGAGTGTCGTCTTCGTGCCGCCGGCCTTCGCCGCCGAAGCGGTGATGGAAGCGGCCGACGCGGGCCTGCCGCTGGTGGTGTGCATCACCGAAGGCATCCCGGCCATGGACATGGTGCGGGCCTGGCAGTTTCTGAAAGAGAAGCCGGCCACGCGCCTGATCGGCCCCAACTGCCCGGGCATCATCACGCCGGGCGCCTGCAAGATCGGCATCATGCCGGGCCACATCCACATGCCCGGCCCCGTGGGCGTCGTGTCGCGCTCCGGCACCCTGACCTATGAGGCGGTGGGCCAGTTGACCAACCTGGGCATCGGCCAGACCACCTGCATCGGCATCGGCGGCGATCCGATTATCGGCACCACGCACATCGACGCGCTGCGGCTGTTCAACGAGGACCCGGCCACCGAGGCGATCATCATGATCGGCGAGATCGGCGGCAACGCCGAAGAGCTGGCCTCGGCCTACGTGAAGCAGTATGTCAGGAAGCCCGTTATCGGCTTCATCGCCGGCCAGACCGCGCCGCCCGGCCGCCGCATGGGCCACGCCGGCGCCATCATCTCCGGCGGCTCCGGCAAGGCCAGCGACAAGATGGCCGCCATGGAAGACGCCGGCATCCACGTCTGCCAGACTCCTGCCGACCTCGGCGAGCGCGCCAAGGCCGCCCTCAAGCTCTAGAACGATTTCTGAACTATGCCTATTGAACGCACTTTTGCCATCATCAAGCCCGACGCCGTTGCCGCCGGCAACGCCGGCAAGATCCTGGCCATGATCGAGGCCGCCGGCTTCCGCATCGTGGCCATGCGCAAGGAACACCTGACCCGCCCCGTGGCCGAGGGCTTCTATGCCGTCCACAAGGGCAAGGGTTTCTTCGCCGAACTGGTGGACTTCATGACGGAGGCCCCGGTGGTGCTGCTCGCGCTGGAGCGCGAGGACGCCATCGCCAAGTGGCGCGAAGTCATGGGCGCCACCAACCCCGAGAACGCCGAAGAGGGCACCATCCGCAAACTCTTCGGCACCAACATCGGCCGCAACGCCAGCCACGGGTCGGACGGGCCGGAAACGGCCGCCTTCGAGCTGAGCTGGTTCTTCAGCGGCTGCGAGCTGCAGTAGTCTCCGTTCAAATCTGACCAGGGCCGCCCCGCGCGGGGCGGCCCTCTTCTTTGCACTCTCCAAAGAAAAAGCCCAGCCGCGCGGGCGGCCGGGCTTTTCAGGAACGGGCGTGGGCCGCCGTTCTTATGGACGTCGGGTGGACACAAAGCGCACGCGCACTTGCTTGGTGGCGCTGGCGCCCTTGGCGTCCGTCACTTTCACCTCGAA
Source organism: Bryobacterales bacterium (assembly GCA_027324255.1). Taxonomy (GTDB): domain Bacteria; phylum Acidobacteriota; class Terriglobia; order Bryobacterales; family Bryobacteraceae; genus Paludibaculum. The sequence goes on from DAHVTI010000361.1 coordinate 14,408, forward strand.
CACGTAGTCGCCGTAAATGCCGGCGAGCTGCACACGGGTGGCGGGGTTGGCGGGATCCAGGATGGCGGCGCTGCCGTCGTTGTTCACCAGGCCGATCTGGCGCCACTGGAACGTCAGCTTGTCGCCGTCCGGATCGCTGGAGCCGGAGGCGTCGAGCAGGATCTCCCGGTCGAGCGTCTCGATGTAATCGGGCACGTTCAACTGAACCGCCGGCGGGTTGTTGGGCGGCTCCACCGGAGGCGGCAGAGGCGTCACTTTCACCGTCACCGTCTGGGTGGCCGTGAACTTCTTGTTGGAGGCCGTGATGGTGTAGGTGGTGTCCTGCTGCGGGTTCACGTCCGCCGAGCCGCTCAGGGCGACGGCGCCGAGGCCGCTGATGGTGACGGCGGTCGCACCGCTGGTGGTCCAGGAGAGGCGCGAGACGTCACCGGGCTTGGCGGTCACCGCCGGATTGGCGGTGAAGCTGCCGATGGTCACCCTGGGAATCACCGTGATGGTGACGCTGGCCGTGGCTTCCCCGCCCGGGTTCCTGGCCGTCAGAATGTAGGTGGCGGTGGTTCTGGGGCTGACGGGCGCGGAGCCCTGCAAGGTCTGCGGGCCAACCTCGGAGATATCGACCTCCGTGGCGCCCGTCACCTGCCACGCGAGCGTGGAGCTTTCGCCCTCACCGATCTCCAGCGGGTTGGCCGTGAAGGAGAGGATGCGCGGAGCGGAGGGCTTGCTCACCGTGACGGTGGCCGTCGCGGAGACCGAGCCGTATTTGTTGGTGGCGGTGAGCGTGTAAGTGGTGGTGTCGGTGGGGCTGACGGAGCTCGTGCCCACGGGCTGCACGTTGCCGATGGTGCTGATGGTCACTTGGTCGGCGTTCTCGGTCTGCCACACCAGGCTCGACGCCTGGCCGAGTTGAATGTTGGCCGGAGAGGCGGTGAAGCTGACGATGCGGACCGAGGGCTTCTCCACGGTCACGGTCACCGTATCGCTCACCTCGCTCACCTTGTTGCGCGCCGTCAGCTTGTAGGTGGTGGTGTCGGCCGGGGTCACCTGGCCGGTGCCGGCCTGCGGGTTCACCTTGCCGAGTTCGGTGATCTCGACCTCGTCGGCGTTCAGCACCTGCCAGGCGAGGGTGGAGCTGTTCCCTGCCCGCACGGAGGTGGGCGAGGCGGTGAACTTCCGGATGACCACCTTGGGGGTGGCCTTCACGGTGACGGAGGTGCGGGCCAGGGCGGCGAGGCCGAGCGAGTCCTTCACGGTCAGGCGGAAGCTGTAGAGCATGCCTTCCTTGGCGCTGAAGGCGGCCTTGGCGGAGGTGCCGCCGCTGATGTCGGCGGCCGGGCCTGCGACCTGATCCCACTGGTAGGTGATGGCGTCCCCGTCGGGGTCGAACGAAGCCGAGCCGTCCAGCGTGACGGTGCCGGCGTCGACCACCTGGTCCGGTCCGGCGTCGGCGATGGGGGCCGAGTTGCCGGTGCGGACGCGCCGGGTGAGCAGCTCATAGCGGACGCGCGGGATGTCCACAGGCACCGGGGCGTCCATGCCGAGGTACTCCTTGGGCTGGACGAAGTTGCCCACCTGGACGCCGGCCACCACGCGGCCGTACGTCTTCGAGGAGCTGACCAGCGATTCGTTCCAGCCGGTTTCCAGCGTCAGCGCCAACTTGCTGCTCACCGGCTGGATCAGGCGGATGGTGCCGCCGGGCTTGTTGCTGCCGGCGTTCATGGCCAGCATGCCGATGTTGCCTTCGAGCACCGTGTTCCTGCCCAGCGTGACCGCGCCGGATGCGCCGGCCTGGTCCACGATTTTGAGGTAGTTCTCGTTCCACACGTTGAAGGTGGAGGACGTGGCAAAGCGGCCCACGACGCGCTCGTCGAGGAAGCCTTTGGTGCCGAAGAAGCCGACCTTGCCGCGGCTGAACAGGTAGTCCAGCGTGAAGGCCGCCTGGCCCAGGGTGCCGCCGTTCTGCATGCCGTTCAGGTTGACGTGGCGGAAGCTGGCGAAGCCGCCGGCCTGTGCGCGCTTGTGGAAGCGGTTGACGAGACCGACGTCGAACTGGGCTTCCTTGCGGTCTCGGAAGTACATGTATTCGCCCTGGGCCTGGACGGCGAAGTTTTCCTTGAAGGGGGCGAAGTAGCGGGCGCGGCCGCTGAAGGTGAGCTTGCGGTCCTGGTCAGTGCCGGCGTTGGCGCCGAGGATGGAGAAGCGCGGCTGGACGTTCTTCTTTACAGTGTCTTCGGCTACCTGGGTGGTGATCTTCTTCACTTCGTCGGCGGTGGCGCCACGCGGGATGGCCGCCACTTCGGCCTTGGTGGCCTGCTGCTGTCCCTTCAGGGCGTCGACGTCGGCGCGCAGCTTGGCGTTCTCGTTCTTCAGGTCGCCCAGCATGCGGGCGATGTCGTCGAGCTTGTCGAGTTTCTTGAGGATGTCGCCCAGAGTCTGGGAGTTATCGACGCAGCAGTTGGCCTGCATCGCCTTGATGGCATCGCCGACGCCGCCCGCTCCGATGATCTTGCCTTCCTTATCGAGGACGGTGAGCGCCACGCGGCGGTTGATCCAGCGGCCTTCCTTCGTCCTGTTCTCGGTCTTCGGGTTCCGTTTGCCGCGCGGCAGCACTTCCATCTGCGCAGGGCGGGCGCCGTACTTCTCGAGGAAGCTCCTGACGGCTTCAGCACGCTTCTGAGAGAGCTTTTCGTTGTACTTTTCACTTCCGATGGAGTCGGTGTGGCCGTCCAGCTTCACCTTGTAATCGGGGTTCTTGTTGAGCAGTTCGGCCAACCGCAGCAAACTCGGAAAGCCGTCTGTGAGTACCGAGGAGTTGAACTCAAAGTTGATTTCCTCCCAGTCGTCTTTGCTGACGGCGCCCGGAATCTGGCCGTAGCCCAGCATACCGACCGCCATCACCCCCAAAAGCAGCACGGACCAATTGCGCTTCACTGTTTTGCTCCTCTCCGGGAATCCCAATCCACTCAATGCGTTACAGACGCAATGAGAACCATTTGCCAGTATAGCCCACAAATATGAAAGAATGAAAATGGAAGTTCGCCCGACGGGCAGTCGCGGGACCGGAACGGTTCTCCAAGGAGAAGACCGCCGGCGTCCGAGGCAAAGTCCGGTCTCCACAGGGCAGCGTGCCGGCTAACGGCCGGGGGGGCGCGCTCAAAGCGCGTTTCACGGATAGTGCCACAGAAAATATACCGCCTGCCGGGCCTGTTCGGTCCGGCCGGTAAGGGTGAAATGGTGCGGTAAGAGCGCACCGCGTTCCGGGTAACTGGAATGGCAGGGAAAACCCCACGCGGAGCAAGACCAAATAGGGGAGGAGGAGCGGCCCGCTCCGCCTGACTCCCGGGTAGGTTGCTTGAGCCCGCCAGCAATGGCGGGCCTAGAGGAATGACTGCCACCCGGCCGCAAGGCCGGGACCAGAAACCGGCTTACAGTCGGCGAACTTCCATTACGAACAAATAGCAAAGACAGGCGCTCCGCCGGCACCCTCGGCGGCCTTCGCGCGCCCGTTGGCGGCCAGATGCTCGAGGATGAGGGCCACCGTCTCAGCGGAGACGGCGCCGGTTTCCTCAGCCAGCGCCTCGGCCGACTTCGGGGCAGCCGACAGGGCGGCGAGGATCTTCTTCTGGAGTTCCAGGATGGACGCCGCCGCCTTCTTCCCCGCTTCCACGCCCGGCTGGTGGTAGGCGTTGATGTGGACGAGGGAGGCGTAGAAGCCCACCGCGCGCTCGAACAGGGCGATGAGCGAGCCGACGGTGCGGGCATCCACGCGGCGCACGGTGAGGGTCATCGATTCGCGGCCGTTGCCGGCCAGCGCTTCGCGCGTGCCGAGCAGGAAGCCGTCCAGGTAGTCGCCGGTGCGCACGCCGGGCTCGAGTTCCAGCGCGTCTCCGCCGTCTTCAAGAACGCGGATGAAGGTGACGAAGAAGTTGTTGATGCCGTCGCGCAGTTGCTGGACGTAGGCGTGCTGGTCCGTGGAGCCCTTGTTGCCGTAAACGGCGATGCCCTGGTCCACGCGGTTGCCGTCGAGGTCGAGTTGCTTACCGAGCGACTCCATGATGAGCTGCTGGAGGTAGCGGCTGAGCAGCAGCAGGCGGTCCTTGTAGGGCAGGACCACCATATCCTTCAAGCCCTTGCCGCCGGTGGCCGAGTGCCACATCAGGGCCAGGAGGGCGGCCGGGTTGCGGGCGGTCTCCTTCAGGCGGGTCTGCGCGTCCATGGCGGAGGCGCCGGCCAGCAGGGCGTCGATGTCGAAACCCTGTAGGGCGGCGGCCAGTAGGCCGACGGCGGAGAGCTCCGAGGTGCGCCCGCCCACCCAGTCGAACATCGGGAACTTCGCCAGCCAGTCCTGGGCCGTGGCGTGCTGGTCGAGCTTGGAGCCGGGCATGGTGATGGCCACGGCGCGTGGGGCGAAGGCGACTCCGGCGCGGGCAAATGCGGCCTCGGCCAGCTTCATCCCATTGCTGGTTTCGGGCGTGCCGCCGGACTTGGAGATGACGAGCACCAGCGTCTTGTCCAGCTTGCCGTCGAGGCCGGCCAGGATGCGCTCAATGCCGTCCGGGTCGGTGTTGTCGAAGAAGTGGACGCGCATCTTATCGCGCGCGGGGTGGCCGAGGGCGTCGGCCACCAGCATGGGGCCCAGGGCGGAGCCGCCGATGCCGATGGAGAGCACGTCAGTGAAGCGGCCTTCGGCGTGGTTGCGCGCGGCAAAGCTCTTGATGGCATCGAGGGTGGATACGATCTCGCTGCGAAGCTGGGGCGTCGGGGCCAGCGAGGGGGTGCGCAGCCAGTAGTGGCCCACCATGCGCCGCTCGTCGGGGTTGGCAATGGCTCCGGCCTCCAGCGCGTCCATGGCCGCGTAAGCCGCCTGGATGTCCGGCTCCATGGAGGCCAGCCACTGCGGGGTGAAGTTCATGCGGGAGATGTCGAGGGAGAGGTCCGCGGCGGGGACGGTGCAGAGGTATTCGAGGTAGCGCTGGTAGGAAGACATGGGGTGTCTTCAGGATATCGTTCCGGTCCGGCGGTTGGCGATAATAGGGGCCATGAGATCTCTTGCGGTTAGTCTGATGTGCGTGTGCCTGTTGGGCGCGGCGGAGAAGTGGACGGTGGACGACCTGCTGTTGCAGGAGTCGGCCGGGGCGTTGGAGCTTTCACGCGACGGCAAGCTGGCCGTTTACACGAAGTCGCGCATCGACAAGGAGAAGGGCGAGTCGATTTCTCATTTGTACCTGAAGCGCTTGGGCGAAACGGAGGAGATCCAGTTGACGCGTGGGCAGGATAGCGAATCGAGCCCCAAGTTCTCGCCGGACGGCAAAAAGATCGCGTTCCTCACTTCGCGCCGCCCCGCGGGCAACGCGGCAGCCGGCGGCGCCCCGCAGGCGGGCGGAGGCATGCAGGTGTGGCTGATGAACGTGGCCGGCGGCGAGCCGTGGTCTGTCACGAAACTGGAGCGCGGCGTGCGCGCCTTTGAGTGGCTCGACAACCACACGCTGCTGCTCGGCGCGCCGGAAGACTCCTCGCTCTACGACCAGAAGGTGAAAGCGGGCAAGGACACCTCTCAGGTGGTGGAGGACGAGAAGCACGCCCCGCCCGTGCGGCTGTTCAAGTTCGAGATCAAGGGCGGCAAGGCGACCCGCCTGACCACCAACACCGACCGCATCACCAGCGTGACGGCCTCGCCCGACGGCAAGTGGGCGCTCACCGTGCACAACCGGAGCCTGGCCGAGATCTACAACCAGAAGATCAAGCCCGCCGCCTTCCTGCACGACCTCTCGACGGGCAAGAGCGTGGAGCTGTTCGCCGGGCAGAAGCTCTACCCGCGCGGCTTCCAGTGGACGTCCGACTCCAAGGGCTTCTACTTCTCCGCCCCGTACACGACGCACCCGTACCTCTACAACGCCTCCGTGTCGCTGATGTACAACTACGACGTGGCGGCCGCGAAGCTGACGAAAGCGGACCTGCAGTGGGAAAACGGCCTGAGCTTCGGCTGGAGCGTAACGCCCGACGGCTTCGTGGCCCTGCTGGCCAACGGCGCGCGTAACAAGGTGGCCCGCTACACGCGGCAGGGCGAGACCTGGACGCGCGAATGGATGGACGTGGAAGGAGCGCAGAGCGTGACGGTGAGCGAGGACGGCAAGCAGATCGTCTACACGCACTCGACGGCGTCGTCGCCGGCGAAATGGATGCTGGGCCGGCTGGAAGGCGCGAAGGTGGCCGACGCCAAGACGTTCGTCGAAACGAACAAGAACTTCGTCAAGAAGCCGGTCGCCAAGACGGAAGTGATTACCTGGAAGGGCGCGCTGGACGAGCAGGTGGAGGGCATCCTCTACTACCCGCACAACTACCAGGCAGGTAAGAAGTATCCGCTGGTGGTGATGATCCACGGCGGGCCGCACGGCCACGACGCCGACGCCTTCAGCGAGCGCTGGGCCTATCCGCACCAGCTCTTCGCGCAGCGCGGCGCGTTCATCCTCAAGCCCAATTACCACGGGTCGTCCAACTACGGCCTGAAGTTCGGCGAGTCGATCGCGAACGGCAAGTACAACGACCTGGAGTGGATCGACGTCGAGAAAGGCGTGGATTCGGTCATCGCCAAGGGGCTGGTGGACCCGCGGCAACTGGGCGTGATGGGCTGGTCCAACGGCTCCATCATCACCATCGAGCTGACCACCCGCACGACGCGCTACAAGGCGGCCAGCGCCGGCGCGGGCGACGTGAACTGGTCCAGCGACTGGGGCAACGCCGTCTTCGGCGACTCCTTCGAGCAGTACTACCTGGGCAAGACGCCGATGGACGACCCGCAGCTCTATATCAAAAAGTCGCCGCTGTACCGCATGGACAAGGTGAAGACGCCGACTATCATCTTCTTCGGCACCGAGGACAAGCAGGTGCCCACCGAGCAGGGCTGGCAGCACTACCGCGCGCTGCAGCACTACGGGCAGACCGCCGTGAAGTTCATCCTGTTCCCGGGCGAGGCGCACGGGCCGCGGAAGTACGTCCACCAGAAGCGCAAGATGGAAGAAGAGCTGCTATGGTTCGACAAGTACCTGTTCGGCACGGCGCAGGATGACAACGAGGCGCTGAAGCCCGAATCCGCGCTGGCCGCGCTGGTGAAGGCGCGCAAGATGGGCGAGACGCCGGAAGTGGCGGAGCGCGCTTCGTTCGCCGTGGGCCGCTTCGAGGTGACGCGGGCGCAGTTCAAGGCCTTCGATCCTACTTATGCGGTGGCGCCGGGCACGGAACTCTACCCCGCCAACGGTGTGACGTTCGAAAAGGCGCAGGCGTATTGCGCCTGGCTCTCGAAGAAGACCGGGCAGAGCTACCGCCTGGGTACGGAGGAAGAGCTGGGCAGAATGCTGACGCGGTCGAAGTCGGAGAACACGCTGGACGCATGGGCGGGCTATGGGGTGAACGTGGACGATGCCGCGAAGCTCGATTCGCTGGTGGCCGGCACCGGCGCCGGCGCGCTGCTGAAGCCGGTGGGCAGCTACGCC
>DAHVTI010000365.1 GCA_027324255.1 Bryobacterales bacterium
TTTTTCTCTCCCTCATGGCCGCCCGCCGCGGCTGGCTCGCCGATGGCCCAGACGTCCCCCTAGCCCCCCGCGCCGGCGGCGTGCCTTCCATTCGAGGCTGGCGCACCGCCCGCCTCGCCGCCCGCTGCACCCGCGAACTCCTCGGCTTCCGCCGCCACACCTGGCCCCACTTCTCCCGGAACTCCGCATGAATCGCCACAGCTACTGGCTCCTTCCTCTCCTCGTCGGCGCCGCCCTCCGCTACTGGGGCCTCAATTTCGGAGCGCCCATCCTCTCCAACCTCTACATCCGCCCCGACGAAAGCCTCGTCGTCGTCTCCGGCGTCGAGTTCGCCCGTCACATGGGCACCCCCGGCACCTATGCTTACCCGGCCCTCTTCCAGCAGATGGCCGCGCTTCTTTCGCACCTCATCAGCTCACAGCCCGCCCACGCCTTCGGCCTCGACCCCACGCCGTTCTACCTCGCCGTCCGCGCCCTCGCCGCCGCCTTCGGTACGGCGACCATCTTGCTCGTTTACCTCATCGCCCGCCGCTTCCTTGACCAGCGCTGGGCCGCTTTCGCCGCCGTCATCTACGCCGTCTCCCCCCTCGCCGTCCGCGATGCCCACTTCGCCGTTACCGACATCCCTTCCGTCTTCTTCCAGACCGCCGTCGTCTGGTTCGCCCTTCGCTACCTCGACGCGGAACCCACAAAAGCCCGCCGCGAACTCTGGCTCGCAGCCCTCTCGTTAGCCCTGTCGATGTGTACGAAATACGCCGGCCTGCTGCTGACGAGCGTGCTCTTCACCGCCGCCTGGCTACGCGCCCGCCAGCGCAACGAGCCCTTCCCCTGGCTCTTCGTTGGGAAGCTCTGCGCCGCCGCCGCTGTGATCTTCGTCGCCGTCAACCCCTATCTCTTCATCCATTGGGACCAGGCCTGGGAAGAGATCTGGTCCATCGTCGAGGTGCTCTACCTCTGGCAGCCGGGCGACCCCGCCTGGAGCCTCCCTTACGCCCTCTGGCAGTTCGTCAAACCCCTCCGCCACGGCATCGGCGGCTGGCTCGGCCTGGCCACCGGCGTGGCCGCCATCGCCTGGGCCGTCCGCCGCCGCGACTCCCGCCTCCTCCTCGTCGCCCAGCCCGTCCTCTCCACCTTCCTCGTCCTGCTCCCCTTCCAGCACACCGTCCCCTACCGCTACCTCCTACCCGCACTCCCCACCCTGGCTGTCATCGTCATGGTCTTCGTGCAGCGCATTTCACTTCGCGCTCCGCTCGCCGGTGCCGCCGCCGCCCTGCTCCTGCTCCTTGCCCCGCAGGCCCACACTGCCTTCGGCTTCGTCCACCTGCTCGGCTTTCAGGACACCCGCTCCCAGGCCGGCGCGTGGATTCAGGCCAACGTCCCCCGCTCCACCCCCATCGTCTGGCTCGGCGGCCCTGAGTGCGAACCCCAGTTCCAGGAATCCGCCGCCTCCGTCGGCCGCCGCATCGACTTCGCCTATCGCCGCTACGGCAACATCTCCGGCGCCATCGTCTCCGCGCCCTACAAGCTCATGAAGGACGCCCGCGAAAGAGAAGGCCGCCCCGGCTGGGAGGTCTACCGCAACCCCCCGCCCGATCAAATGCCGGCAAGCGAAATCTACCTCGTCACCCCGCGCTATCCCCTCCGCATGGCCAACTTCAAATTGCCCGTGCCTGAGAGTTCACTCCAGCCCGCCGGCGCCCCCGTTACTTTCGCGTCGCTCGCCCGAGGCACCTGGGACGGCCTCGAACTCGACCTGATCGACGCCTGGTTCCTGCCCTTCCGCCCGCTCGACGGAGTCCTCCGCCCCGGTCCCAGCCTCACTATCCGCAAGATGATCTACCGCCCGCCTAATCCCTGACCGCCGGCAGCAGCTCTTCGTACGTCATCCGCCCCGGATGATACAGCCGCACCACGCCGGTCTTGTCGATGAGGGCCAACGTCGGCGTCGTGCTCACGCCCCACTCGCGGAAGTTCTCCTCGCTCACCGGCACCGTCATCCCCTCGATGCCCGCATAGTACTTCTGCCGCACCTGGTCGATGTACTTCACCTCTTCCGCCCGCGGCACTTCCACGCCGCCCGCCGCATAGCCGTACGGTTGAGTCGGCCCCATCACCACCAACTCCGGAAACTCCTTCTTCAGCCGCGCCACCGTGCCCGCCATCGCCTTGCAGTCTCCGCACCAGTGCGCCCAGAAAAACAGCAGCACCTTCCGGCCCTTCAGGCTCGCCAGCGCCGGCGGCTGCGCGCCCGCGTACTCTTTCACCGCCAGCGCCGGCGCGGGCTTCCCGGCGAGCGAGATCAGGTGCAGGTTCTTTTGCAGCCGCGTGATGATGCTCGTTCCCTTCCACCGCGCGATCTCTTCCAGCAGGAACGCCACCGCCTCCGCCTTCTGCCCGCGCTCGTTCAGCGCCTGCGCCTGCACTTCAATCGACGCTCCCAGCGCAACGGGCAGCGAGCCGTCGTCGTCCAGCTTGCGCGTCTTCAGCAGCGCCAGCGCCAACCGCCGCGTCTCCTCCGCGCTCTGCTCGGCCTGGTCGAACTGTCCGTCCGCCAGGTAGCCGCGCCCCATCCAACTCTGCGCCTCCAGCCACCCCGCTGTCACTCCGCCCGCCTTCTTCGCTGCCTCCAGCGCCTGCCGCGCCCTGGCGAAGTCTTTCACGGCAACGGCCGCGCGCACCTCCCGGATTACGGGCGGTCTTTGAGCGGGGACCAGGGCCGTAGCGGCAACTAACAGTGCAAGCAGCGTGCGGATCGAGTGCATGATTGTAATGTCCTAAACACCAAGAAAAGCCCGTGTCCACCGGACCGACGCCTCGAAGTCCTCGCGCTCCCGCGCCGCCGCCTGCTCCTTCGCCACCGGCGCGCGCGGCGCCAGCGGCTTGCCCTGCGCCGCCAGGTTCAGGAATCGCGCGAAATCCGCCGCCGGCACGTTTCTGTACCCGTCCCAGAACTCCGGCTTGCGCCACGCGAAGCTCCGCGCCCCCGTCACGATCACTTCCAGCGACATCGTCTTGCCCGGGCACAGCTCCACGAACCGCTTCAGCAGCTTTCCGATATCGACGTTCCCCTCGCCCATCCGCGTCCAGCACACCTCGGTCCCCGCGTCGTCGTTCCACAGGTACGAATCGCGGATGTGCGCCGTCAGAACGTCCGGCGCCAGCGTCTCCAGCGTCAGGTGCGGGTCCTCGAGAACCCAGCACGGATTGCCCGAATCGAAGCATGCCCCCACTACGTCCCTGCCCGCGCCCTCGATCAACGTCTTCAGCTCCCGCGCCTGCATGTCGCCCGCGTGGTTCTCGATGGCGATCCGCAGCCCCATGTCCTGCGCCCGGCTGCGCACGTTCTGGAGCACCTTCACCGCGTCCACGATGCGCGCCTCAATCCCGCCCGGCGTCTTGCGGTCCGCCATCGTGCCCAGAAACGCCCGCACCAGCTTCGAGCCCGCGATTTGAGCAGCCCGCATCACACTCGTGATCTGGTCCTCCGCCGTCCCGGCCTTCGCGTCGAACGCCGTTGAAGTCGGGCAGATCGAACGCATCCCGATCTCCAGCTCGATCCCCAGCCGCTTGGCGTGCTCGCCCACCTTCTTCACGTGCTCGTCTTCCAGCGACCCCAGGAACCGGATCTCCGAAAAGTGCACCGTCCGGATGCCCAGCTTCGCGCAGTAGTCCAGGTGCTCGAACGCCGTCCAGCCCTGCGTCCGCAGGCTGAACAGGTCCGCCCCCAGCTTGGGGGAAACCGCGCTCGCGGCGAGGGGCGCGGCTACCGTGGTGGCAAGAAACTCTCGGCGGAGCATGTGAACCATTATCTATCCGGCCAGTTGCCTGTAGGTGCACAGCTCCACACCGTGCTTCTCCAGCAGTTCCTTTGCTTCATCACTCGTCCAGAACTGGAAGTCGCCCCAGCGGTATTCCCACGAACCCGTCACCGCCCGGATCTCCGCGTCGTCCTTCGCCAGGTGGATGATCAGCTTCGTCACCCCCGGCTTCAGCTCCGCGATGAACTTCCGGTAGCTCTCCCGGCGGTCCGCCACGCCGCGCCCCGGAACGCCCGTCGCCAGCCGGTCCAGCATCTTCATCCCGGCGGCTTCCTTCTGCTTCAGCATCTCCGGCGTAATCGGGTAGCCCTTCAAGTCCGCCGCGTTTGCTTCGTTCGCCTTCGGCAGCATGCACGGCACGCCGTACTCTCTCGCCAGCTTCGTGTAGATCTCGAAGTAGTCCGGCCGGGCGAACAGCGTCCCCATGTGCGAGTCCAGGTGCGTGAACCGGATCCCGTATTCCTTCGCCCGCTCGATCTGCGCCCGCAGCTCCGTCTCCACCTCCGCCGCGCTCGCGCTCGCCGCCGTGCTCCGCACGTCCCGCCAGATGTAGCCCTCTTGGTCGATCAGCCCTTTCACCCGGTCCACCGGCGCCACCGTCCGCCAGCGGTAGTACTTCCACTCGCTCGTCAGCGTCAGGTGGATGCCGATGTCTTTCTCCGGGTGCGCCTTGGCCCAGCCGGCGAACTCCTGCACCCAACTGCACGGCATCATCACGCTACAGGAGCTGACCAGCCCCTTCGTCATCGCCTCCATCGTCGCCGCGTTCACTGAATGGCACATGCCCGCGTCGTCCGCGTGCACAATCAGCCGCTTCTTCTCCTCGGCCGCCGCCGCCGCGCTCGCCGCCGTGGCGGCCGCCAGAAACTCTCTCCGCAGCATCTTACTTCCAGACCTCCGGGTTCAGCAGGTTCGCCGGCTTCACGCCTTCCAGCGCCGCCGCCGCGTTTTCCGCCGCCATCATCGACATCCGCCGCCGCGTCGCCACGCTCGCGCTCGCAATGTGCGGCGCCAGCACCGCGTTGTCCAGCGCCAAGAGTTTCTCGTGCACCTTCGGCTCGGCCTCGAACACGTCCAGCCCCGCCGCCCAGATCGTCTTGCTCTCCAGCGCCTCCGCCAGCGCCGCTTCGTCCACCACCGGGCCGCGCGACGTGTTGATCAGCACCGCCGTCGGCTTCATCAACGCCAGCTCCGCCCGGCCGATCAGGTGCTTCGTCTCGGCTGTCAGCGGCACGTGCAGGCTCACGAAGTCCGCTTCCCGCAGCAGCTCTTCCATCCCCACGCGCGTCGCGCCCAGCTCTTTCTCCAGTTCCAGCGGCGCCGCCATCGCGTCGCAGTACAGGATTCGCATCCCGAAGCCGCGCGCCCGCCGCGCCACCGCCGCGCCAATCCGCCCCAGGCCCACCAGCCCCAGCGTCGCCCCGTGGATGTCCTGCCCGGCCAGCAGGTCGATCAGCCACGTCTTCCACGCCCCCGAGTGCACGAACGCGTGCGCCTCCGGAATCCGCCGCGCCGTCGCCATCAGCAGCGTGAACGCGAAGTCCGCCGTGGTTTCGGTGAGGACCCCCGGCGTGTTCGTCACCGCAATGCCCCGCGCCGTCGCCGCCGGCACGTCGACGTTGTCGTAGCCCACGGCCACGTTGGCGATCACCTTCACGCCGTCCAGCCGCGCCAGCACCTCCGCCCCCAGCTTGTCCGTCAATTGGCTCACCACCGCCCCGCACCCGCGCGCCCGCTCGATGAACTGCTCCGTCCCCAGGCCCGCGTTCGTGCCCTCGTAATCCACCTCGAACCGCCCCTTCAGGAACTCCACCGCGTCCGGGTACACCCGCTTCGTGATCAGTATTTTTTGTTTCGACATGGGAACCGCCGCGATTGTCGCACAACGTCCCCGGGTCATACAATCAAAGTTCCCCGGAGCACAACATGGCAAATCTAGGATTTCTCGGACTCGGCATCATGGGCTACCCCATGGCCCGCCACCTTCTCGACGCCGGCCACCACGTGGCCCTCTGGTCCCACACCGCGTCCAAAGCCGCCGAGCTCGCCGCCCAGGGCGACGGCGTCGCCTACGGCACCCCCCGCCAGGTCGCTGAAAGCGCCGACGTCATCTTCCTCTGCGTCGGCGATACCGACATGTCCGCCAAGGTCACCCTCGGCGAAGACGGCCTCATCGAAGCCATCCGCCCCGGCGCCGTCGTCGCCGACTGCAGCACCGTCGCCCCCGCCTATGCCCACCGCGCCGCCGCTACCCTCGCCGCCAAGGGCGCTCATTTCCTCGACGCCCCCGTCACCGGCTCCAAGCCCGGCGCAGAAGGCGCCACCCTCACCTTCATGGTCGGCGGCGATCAGGCTGTCTATGAAAAAGTGAAGCCCTTCATGGAACTGATGGGCAAGCGCTTCTATTATTGCGGCGGAACCGGCCTCGGCCTGCACGCCAAGCTCAGCCAGAACCTCATTCTTTCCAATCTGTTGCAGGCGTTCAACGAGGGCATGGTCCTGGCCGTCAAGGCCGGCGTCGACCCCGAGCTCATGCTCGACATCCTCGACAACTCCGCCGCCCGCAGCGGTTTGGTCTCCTTCAAGGCTCCGTACGTCTTCCGCCGCGACTTTTCTACCAATTTTTCAACGCGTTGGATGCATAAGGACATCGGCCTCATGCTCGATAGCGCCAACGACCTTCAGGTCCCCATCCCCCTTACCGCCCTCACCCGCCAGATGTTCCAGATGGCTATCGCCAAAGGCGTCGCCGACGAGGATATGTGCAGCACCATCAAGGTGTTGGAGGAGATCGCGGGCGTCCAGGTCGTGCCTTCGTGCCCAAAATAGGACAGCCGGTGCCCGATAGCTGCCCCGCTACGAGTTCCCGCGGCACCTTCCAAAAAATTCTTCCATGGATGGGATTCCTTTTAGAATCAATGTCTTTCATGGTGTCAAAGGGGCCTGGGTAGTACTCTCTTTCAAAAAATTGTAGAAAAAAGCTTGCAATTCGGAATTCGGTATTCTAAGATTGGAATCAAGCCGGGGAGGCAACTCCCACCAAAGCGAGACTAACCTCAAAAGACCCCTGAAGCATTCTCCTCCCCGGCGCCCTCTGGGTCTTCCTTCCAAAGAATCAAATCCAAGCTGAAACAGTCCTTGTCTTCCTCCTCCTGCACCGCTCCCGCCCCCCTGGCCCTGTTCCTCCGCGCCTTCGCCAGCCATCCGCCGCCAGTTCTCATCCCCAATGTTTACCTTCGTGCATCTAATTGATCGACAGCGTTCGATGATATGATGGCCCTCGTCCGGACATGCAACGCGTAACACTCCTCGGCTCCACGGGCAGTATCGGTCAGAGCACTCTGGACGTCATCCGCCAGAACCCTGGCCATTTCTCTGTTTTTGCCCTCGTCGCCGGCCGGAACATCCAGGCCCTGGCCGCCCAGATCCTCGAATTCCGGCCCCAGGTTGCCGTGGTGGCTGACCCCGCGGACCTGCCCGCCCTCCGGACGTTGCTCGACTCCGCCCCGGGCTTCCTACCCGAACTCCTCGCCGGCAACGAAGCCTACTCTCAAGTCGCCGCCGCTCCCGAAACCGATGTCCTCGTCTCCGCCATCGTCGGCGTCGCCGGCCTGGAGGCTACCTACCAGGCCATCCTCGCCCGCAAGCGCATCGGCCTCGCCAACAAGGAGACCCTCGTCGCCGGCGGCAGCCTCGTCATGTCCGCCGTCCGCGCCCACGGCGCCGAGCTCATCCCCATCGACAGCGAGCACAACGGCGCTCATCAGTGCCTCCGCGCCGGCAGCCGTCCCGACGTCACCAAGCTCATCCTGACCGCCTCCGGCGGCCCCTTCCGCAATACCTCCAAACAAGACCTCCTTCTGGTGACTCCCGAGCAGGCCCTCAATCATCCAACCTGGAAGATGGGCCCCCGCATCACCATCGATTCCGCCACCCTCATGAACAAGGGCTTCGAAGTCATCGAGGCCTGCTGGCTCTTCGACCTTCCCCCGGAGCAGGTCGAAGTCGTGGTCCATCCTCAGTCCACCGTGCACGCCATGGTGGAATACAACGACGGCAGCGTCATCGCCCAGGTCTGCGCCACCGACATGCGCATGCCCATCCAATACGCCCTCACTTATCCGCAGCGCTGGTCCGCGCCTGTCCCGCGTCTTGATTGGGCCCAGGCCCGCACTTGGGACTTCCACGCGCCGGACCTCGACCGGTTCCCCCTCCTCCGCCTCGCCTACGCGGCCCAGCGCGCCGGTGGAAGCGCCACCTGCACCCTCAACGCGGCCGACGAAATCGCCGTCGAATCGTTCCTGCGCGGAGAAATCACTTTCCCGGGCATCGCTGAAGTTGTCGAAGAGACTCTCGAGCGCGTCTCTACCAACACCGCGTCCTCCATCGCGGACGTTCTGGAGAAGGACAGGGAGTCCCGCCGCGCCGCCGCCGTTGTGGTGCGCGACAAGGCCTCCTCCCGCGTCCTCGCCTGAACGGATATCATTTTCATAGGTACCGGGGAATGGTTCTCTTCGAAAACATCTGGTGGCTGCTGGTCCTGATCGGCGTGATGATCATCATTCACGAGATGGGCCACTACTGGGCCGCGCGCCTCTTCGACATCCGCGTCGACACCTTCAGCATCGGCTTCGGCCCCCGCCTGTTCGGCTTCCACCGCGGCGAAACCGACTTCCGCGTCGCCTGGATCCCTCTCGGCGGCTACGTCCGCATGGCCGGAGAACAGCCCACCGACGAACCAGACCCGCGCGGCTTCCTATCCAAGCCCCGCTGGCAGCGCCTCATCGTCGTCTTCGCCGGGCCCGCCATGAACGTCATTCTCGCCGTCGCCCTCCTCGCCGGCCTGTACATGATCCGCTACCCCAAGCTGGCCAGCGCTGACGGCCCCGCCACCATAGGCTACGTCAAGCCCGGCTCCCCCGCCGCCGAGGCCGGCGTCCTCCCCGGCGACGTCATCGTCCAGGTCGAGGATGAGCCCAACCCCACCTGGGAAGACGTCCTCCTCCGCGAAGTCGTCAGCGCCAATCGCGCCCTCCCCGTCGTCATCCAGCGCGGCTCCGAACGAATGCCCATGATGATCACGCCCGAGCTCGACCCCAAAGCCGGGGTCGGCCTCGCCGGCTGGTCCGAGCGCACCGAAATCGAAGTCGGCGGCCTCGTCCCCGGTCTCGACGCCGAAAAGCAAGGCCTCCAGAAGGGAGACCTTCTCGTCAGCATCAACGGCCAGCCCATCACCACCGTCTACCTCATCCACGAAGTCCTCCGCCAGACCGAAGGCAAGCCCGTCACCCTCGTCTATCGCCGCGCCGGCAAGGACCTCACCGCCACCATCCAGCCCCACCTCTCCGATCAGGGCGGCCCCCAGCGCTGGATGATCGGCGTCGAGCTCAAGCCCCGCGTCGTCTACACTCGCCTCGCCCCCGGCTCCGCCATCCAGGAGTCCATCCGCCAGAACGCCAAGGGCGCAACGCTCATCTATCAGTTCCTCCACGCCATCCTCGAGCGCCGCTCCTCCCCCAAGTCTCTCGAAGGCCCCATCCGCATCGCCCAGCTCTCCGGCGAGGCCGCCCGCGAAGGCCCCATGTCCTTCATCAACCTGATGGCTACCGTCAGCCTCAACCTCGCCATCTTCAACCTCCTCCCCATCCCCATCCTCGACGGCGGAGTCATCCTCCTCCT
>DAHVTI010000444.1 GCA_027324255.1 Bryobacterales bacterium
CTCTTCTTCCCGCGGCAGATGGGCCTCATCTCCGCCTTCTGGAGCATCGCCGCCGCCTCCTGGGTGGCCATGTACGTCATGCACCGCGCCGCTCGCCGACGCGGGCTCTGAGCCGGCCTCACGCGTTGAACTTGCATCCCAACCTTGCAGTGTCAGAATGAATCCAAGCACGGCGCGGGTCGTCCGCGCCTTCCGGCGCAGCCATTGCACGTCATTGTCCGCCTCGCATCACGATAGCGGTGCGTCATGCTCCCGTTCCGGGCCGGCGCCGCGCCCCGGACAGGCATTGCCGCAGGATTCGAAGTGTTCGCCGAACGGATTTCAGAATCAGCGCGAACATTACGACCAACCGGGAAATGACCGCACCTTGTCCGCTTGCACTGCCGCCGCTTCCCCGCTCGCATTCCACCTTCGCTCCGCCATCGCCCGGGCCGCGCGTCAGGCTCCACTGGCGCGGCGTGCCGCGCGTCAGGCTCCACCGGCGCGGCGTGCCGGGCCTCAGGTGCCCGGATGCTTCCGTCCCGGGCCAGCTCAGAGATCCGCTTCGCTGGTTCCCCGGCCGGTTCACCGGCAATCGATCCATGGCCGGTTCACCCAACGCCTCGCCGTTCAGGGCGCTCCAATCGGACGACGCCTTCTATCCATTCGCGCCTCAAAGGTTTCCGGGTCGCTCCCCTGCCGCATCGTCCTATCGTCTCGCTCCGCGGACCCCACTTCCATTGTGGTTTTCCGGCCATGCCGGTAGCTCAGCGGAAAAAGAGAACCAATAAGTGAAAATTAAGGGTTGTCATCCGGACGAGTCGGTGTATACTGGCCTCAACCTGGGTAAATAACAAGACATTTTCACCTGGGAGCCCCTTGTGGGCTGAAACGGGACTGGCAAAGCGGAGGAGTGGTATCCCCGGTGAGTGCTTGCCTGCACTCTCCGGATCTCCCTTGCTGCGTCTGTTCGCGGATCGTAGATGGGCTCAGCAGGCGGCACGGGATGCAGCGTGAGGCCACAGCTCAGGCTTCGTCCCCTCCTCAAACGCGTGCTGGAACCCATGCCTGAAAACTGATTGGGCAACGGAGGAAGCTCCAGCCGACTCCCTGTCCTTTGTGGCGGCTTCTCGGTGCGCCCTTGGCGCACTCCCTTGCTAAGGAGCTTTTAACTGCCGTGCCTTTTGAGCTTTCGCTGGTAGACCTTGCCTCGCCCTACGTCCTCCAGGGCGACACCTTCGGACAATGGCACGCCGTCCTCTCCGTGCTGCGTGTCGCGGAGCACGAAATCGCCGGTGACGAGAATGGCATCACCATCCGCGGCACGGTCGAGTTCGAAAGCAATCTCTCGGTCGATCCCAACAGCATGGCCCTCACTTGGGCCAACGCCGAAAATCACCCCGAGCGCGATGCCTCCCGCCGCGATCCCTGGATCGATGTCCGCGACACCCGCCTCGACTTTCAGCTCGTCGTTCCCCGCGCCGCCTCGCAAAAAGTCTCCACCGCCGTCACAGCCATCGGCGGCGATGCCGCCTTCGCCAACGCCGCCCAGGTCCTGAACGCCTACGACACGATCCCCAACGACGCGCCTCCCTCCGATTACCCTTCCACCGGCTTCGTCCTCGACCTGCTCCTCACCGGCGTCGTCCTCCGTCCGCCCTTCCTGCGCGGCGCCAAGCGCGAACCCAACGGCCAGTTGGTTCCCGATCCGCAAAATGAGCAGGTCAAAATCACCCTGCCCCGCCTGAAGTTCCGCCTCGCCCAGGGCTCCGCCAATAACGATCCCATCACCGCCACTCTGCTCTCCGCCGGCGCCAGCGGCCTCGACGATCCCGGCGACATCGCCGTCGCCGAACTCATCCGCATGGATCCGCCCTACGCCTTCATCGGCCCCTCCCAGGTGGTCGGCTTCGGCTTCCGCTCCGGCACGCTCGATCTCTCTGACCAGTCCACCCCGCCCGACGTCCTCGCCCAGTTCGGCTTCGACGAAGCCTGGACCGGCCTCTACCTGCCTGAAATCCGCCTCTTCATCGCCCCCAACGGCGCGCGCGACTTCGCCGTCGAAGCCGGCGTCGAAAACCTCCTCATCGGCATCGGCGCCTCCTCCGGCGTCACCGGCGATTTCTCGCTCCAGGTGCTCGATCAGGGCGCCGGCCCGCTCAAAGTCGGCGCCCGCTTCTACGATGGCGATCTCCGCGGCTACGGCATCGTCAAGACCTCCGACACCACCGCCACCGTCCAGTTGCCCGATCACTCCCGCATGGTGGTGGACGTGGAAGGCGGCCGCACCCCCATCACCGTTTCCGTGACTGTCGGCGGCGGAGCCCCACAGAACGGCCGCGAGATCGACATCGACCTCTCCTCAAACGCCACCCAGACCATCGTCATCAACGCCAGCGACACCAGTTCGCCCGTCCGCTCCCAGACCTTCACCATCCAGGCCAGCCGCCGCCCCGCGCCCGTCGTCGTCCCCGGCACCACCAGCCTCGGCCCCGTCCCCGCCGCGCAGATCCTGACTCAGTCAACCACCCAAGGCGGCCAGCCCGTTCAGCAGCCCCGCCTCCAGATCGTCTCCGAGACGCCCTCCACCGCCACCCTCGCCCTCAACGTGCCGGCCTCCCGCGCCGCCTCCACCCAATGGACCGTCAACGGCGCGTCCCGCGGCACCAGCGCCACGCTCGTCATCGATCTGCCCGCCGGCGGCACCGACGTTGACGTCGTCGCCACTCTGCCCGGCGAATCCGGCGTCACCGATTTTACCGGCTACTACCGCTTCGATCATCCTCCCTACAGCGCCGGCAACCGCGTCCAGACCGACTCCGATACCCGCGCCTTCGCCCTCGACCCCAACAATACCCACACCACCGAAGCCGCCGATGAAGGCACCACCTCCAACTGGCTCGGCGGCAGCGATGTCCGCACCGCCCTCCTGCCGGTCCTGCAGAGCCTTGCCGGCAATACCGCCATCTCCATCGAAGGCTTCGCCAGCTATGAAGGCCCGCCGCCCCCCAACACCGACGAGACCAAGCGCGCCTACAACACCGACCTCGCCCGCCGCCGCGCCCTCGGCCTGCGCGCCATCATCGAAGAGCTGATCGCCAACCCCGCGAACAACCTTCAAAGCAAGCACTTCACCCTCAGCCATTCGTCCAACATGACCAACTGGACGAACCAGGGCTATCCGGCCGTCGAAACCCGCCGCATCTGGTGGAAGGCTGTCGCCAAGTGGCCCGCGTCCAACACCAGCGGCACCACCACCAACGCCACCCTCCACCGCGATCCCCAACAGAGCAGCAGCACCCCGCCGCGCGTCTACGATCCGCCTCCGCCCCCCAATCAGCAGCCCGCGCCCCCGCCGCGCTGGTTCAAGCAGATGGGCGCCAAGGTGCGCATCGTCCGCAACCAGTTCGTCGCCTGCGAGGTCACCGCCAAAATCGATATCCAGACCGCCGCCGAAGACCGCCTCCAGGCCGGCATGCCCGCCGGACAGTCCGGCACCCTCGGCCAGGGCACTCCCCTCGGCGCCAACCCCGCCGACGGCATCATCGACCTCCGCCTCGTCGTCCAGATCGACGATGCCACCGACGCCGTCACCGTCATCGGCTACTACGGCGCCGACCCCGCCGATGTCGACGGCCTCTACCTCTGGGGCACCCGCACCGGCCAGACGCCAGCCGCCAATCCCGGCTTCGGCCTCGACTTCTTCGGCACCACCATCGTCTTCATGCCCCTCATCTCGGCGGGCGTGGGCGCGGTTGCCAGCGAAGGCGCCCTCGCCGAGCTCGGCATGACCGCCGCCATGCTCGCCATCCCCGCCGCCATCGCCGGGCTGGCCGAAGTGGGCGGCAGCCCCGTCAAAGTGCTCTGCGAGCGCGTCGTCTGGTACGGCGGCGAAATCCAGTTCCGCAAGCGCCCCTCCGGCGCCGAAGCCATCATCCTCTTCGACATGGAGGCCGCTCTCAGCGTCGACGTCTCCATCGGCGGCAAAACGCTGCTCAAAATCGACCGCAACGCCCCGCTCGCCGTCCGCTACAAAGCCGTCGGCATCCGCATCGGCGACGACCCCGATCAACCCAAGTTCCAGTTCCGCCCCGTCTTCGACGCCTCCAAGGGCTACACCATCGACGTCTCCCGGCCCGGCGCCATCACTATCGCCTCGCCGCTCGACCAGATCCTCACCATCCTCGGCGCCCGCATCGCCCGCAACAATCCGCTCATCTTCGAAATCGACCTCGGCTTCGCCGTCGATCTCGGCGTCGTCAGCATCGAGCGCGCCCGCGTCCGTCTGCGGTTCGATCCCCTCGGACCTCCTGAGCTCACCGCCTTCGCCGCCTCCATCGACGTGCCCGGCGCCCTCCGCGGCCGCGGCTACATGGAGATGAACGAGAACGAGATCAAGGGCCAGGTGGATCTCACCATCGTTCCCGTTTCCGTGCGCGTCGCCGCCGGCGTCGGCGTCGCCAACCTCAACCAGAATGGCCGCAATGCCACCGGCGTCATCATCACCCTCGAAGTCGAATTCCCCGTCGCCATCCCGCTCGGCAACTCCGGCCTCGGCATCTACGGCTTCCTCGGCCTCTTTGCCATGCACTACTCGCGCAAGGAGCCGCCGCCTTCCGCCATGGCCCCCGCCCTCGCCTGGCTCAAGGACATCGCCCACGGCAATCCCACCGACATCGCCGCCTGGACCCCCAGGATCGACGCCTGGGCCTTCGGCGTCGGCGCCATCGTCGGCACCATGGGCTCCAGCGTCATCTTCAACCTCAAGGGCATGTTCATCCTGGAGCTGCCCGGGCCGCGTCTGCTGCTCATGATGCGCGCCAACCTCCTGGCCGTGCTGCCCCAGTTGAAAGGCACCGCCGAGGGCACCTTCCTCGCCGTCATCGACCTCGACATGGGCCGCGGCACCCTCACCATCGGCATCTCCATCGAGTTCGACATCAAGCCCCTGCTCGAGATCCGCATCCCCGTCGAGGCCTTCTTCAACTTCCACGACGCCAAGGACTGGCACCTCTACCTCGGCCGCTACGTCGATCCCATCCACGCCAAGATCCTCGAGGTCTTCGAGGGCTCCGGCTACCTCATGCTCTCCGGCAAGGGCTTCGCCCCCGGAGATCTCTCCTCCGAACTCCCCACTCCCATCGGCGGCTTCGCCATCGCCACCGGACTCCATGTCTCCATCCTGTGGGGCAGCAAGAGCGCCGGCCT
>DAHVTI010000453.1 GCA_027324255.1 Bryobacterales bacterium
CCCGCGTTGATGTCCATGTTCGACGTCATGCGCCGGTACATCATCGAGTTGGTGGCGATCTTGATCACCGGGATCGACGGGAAGCCGATGGCCGAGCCGCGGCCCGTGGTGAACGCGATCAGGTTCACGCCGCCCGCCGCCAGGCCCGTGATCGACACCGGGTCATAGCCCGGCGTGTTCATGAAGACCAGGCCGGGCGATGTAACCTGTTCCCCATACTCCGCCACGTCCATCAGCGGCAGCGTGCCGCCCTTGGCCACCGCGCCCAGCGATTTTTCGAGGATGTTGGACAGCCCGCCTTCCTTGTTGCCCGGCGAAGGGTTGTCGTCGAAGCTGCCGCCGAAGCGGTTGAGATACGCCTTGTAGCCCGCTACCACGCCAAGCAGTTTGTCGGCCACGGCGCGGTTGCGCGCGCGCTTGACGAGGAGGTGCTCGGCGCCGAAGATCTCCGGCGTCTCGGCCAGCACCGCCGTGGCGCCGAGGCGCGCCAACATGTCCGAGCACGCGCCCAGCGCGGGGTTGGCGGTGATCCCCGAAAACGAGTCCGACCCGCCGCAGTTGAGGCCCAGAACAATTTTGGACGCCGGCGTTTCAACGCGTTTCATCGCCGCCGCGCGCTCGATGTGTCCGTTCACCGCGCGGATGCCCGCCTCCACCGTGGCCGGCGTGCCGCCCGAGCCTTGAATGGTGAAGCCCGACAGCCGCTCCGTGTCGCCCTCCGGCAGGTAGTGCTCGACGAGGTTGATCTCGCAGCCCAGCCCGAGAATCACCGCGCCCGCCACGTTGGGGTGATAGACCACGCCGCGGATCACGCGCTCGAGCTGTTCGGTGTCGGGCCCGATCGAATGGCCGCAGCCGTCGGCGTGCGGGAACGCGACGACACCGTCCACGCCATCCGGCAGCGGCTGGCCGGCGAAGTGCGCGGCGACCAGTTCCGCCACGTGCGCCGCGCAGTTGCTGGCCGCGGCCACGGCGATGTAGTTGCGCGTGCCCACCCTGCCGCCGGCGCGCGCGTAGCCCATGAAAGTGGGCATCTGCGCGGGCGGCGCGGGCAGGAGTTGTTCGTTGCGAGGATATTCGTAATCCCGGTTACCTTCCTCGAACGAAAGGTTGTGCAGGTGGACGTGCTCGCCGCGCGCGATGGCCTGCGACGCCCGGCCGATCACCTGCCCGTAGCGGATGACGTTCTCTCCGGCGGCGATGGCGCGCAGCGCCACCTTGTGGCCGGCGGGCACCGGTTGCGTCACTTTCAGTTCGTCGCCGGCAACGACGATCACCTGGTCCGGCGACAGAGGCACGCGCGCGATGGCGACCGAATCGGACGGATGGAGGTGGATGGCGGAGTTCGCCGGCGTGGCGGCGGGTTCGATTTCGATGATGCTCACGGATTCCTCGATTGCCATCACGATAGCAGGATAGGTGCGCTGAAGTGCACGAATCTGCATCGAGTATACGTTAACTTTAACGAAAACTATGCATGCTAAGCTGTAGAAATGAACGCCCCCGCCGCAACTTGGGATTACCTGATCCTGACCGCTTCGAACGACCGCCAGGCGAGCGCCTACGAGTCGCAATTGCAGGCGAGGCGGGAGGCGGGGCGGTTGGGGCGGGCGCGCGAGACTCTGGTGGTGGCGGACCTGGGGGGCAAGCGCATCGGCAGCGGCGGCAGCACGGTGGAGTGCCTGCGGGCGGTGGTGGCGCGCGAAGCGCGCGCGGGGGAGAGCGACGAGCAGACACTGAGCCGGCTGCGGATCCTGATCATTCATGCGGGCGGGGATTCGCGGCGGCTGCCAGCCTACGGGCCGTGCGGCAAGATCTTCCTGCCGGTGCCGGGCGAGAGCGATGGTGAATTGGGCCGCACGCTGTTTGACCTGCTGGCGCCGGCGTTCATGGAGCTACCGGCGGGCGCGGCGGGGCAGGGGCAGGTGGTGGTGACCGCGGGCGACGCGCTGATCCGCATCGACATGAGCGCGGTGCGGCTGGACCGGCCGGGCATCACGGGCGTGGGCAGTTGGGCCGAACCGGAGGAGGCGGCGCGGCACGGCGTCTATTGCGCGGGCGAGGACGGGCGGGTGCGGCTGTACCTGCAGAAGCCTTCGATCAGCGAGCAGGAGAAGGCCGGGGCGATCAACGGCGCGGGGCGGACGATTCTGGACGCGGGGGTGATGAGCTTCGACGGCGCGGCGGCTGCGGCTCTGATGCGGGCGTTTCCGGGGAGGGAGATGATGCTCGAGCGGGGCATCGATATCTACCGCGAGGTGTGCTGCGCGCTGGGTGGGGAGGGGACGCTCGAACATTACGTGCGAAGCGCGCAGGGGAGCGGGTCGGACTGGACGGACGAGGAGTTGCGGGCGGCGTATCCGGCGTTGAGCGGAATTCCGTTCTGGGCGGAGGTTTCGCCGCGCTGCGAGTTTCTGCATTTCGGATCGACGAGGCAACTGATCGAAAGCGGGATGGAGCTGAGCGGCGGGGAGCGGCTGCTGGTGATGAACAGCGTGGTGGAGGCGGAGATCGAAGGGGAAGAGAGCTGGGTGGAGGGGTGCCGCATCGGCGCGGCGGTGAAGCTGGGGGGGCGGAACGTGCTGGTGGGCGTGGATGTGGAAAAGCCGCTGGCGCTGCCGCGCGGGGCGTCGATCGACGTGCTGAGCGGCGAGGGCGGATGGTTCATCCGCTGCTACGGCGTGGAGGACGATTTCAAGACGAAAGCGGAGAAAGGCGGGAAGTTCTGCGGGCGGCCTCTGCTGGAATGGATCGAACTCGTGGGCGGGCGGCCGGAGGATTTCTGGTGCGGCGGGGAAGCCCGCAGCCTGTGGAGCGCGCGGGTGTTTCCGGCGGAGGCGCGGCCGGAGTTCGCGAAGTGGCTGTGGATGTTCGAGCCGGGCGCGGCGAGCGATGAGCAGAAGCGGGGGTACCTGGCGGCGAAGCGGCGCAGCGCGGAAGAGATCGCGTGGCTGTCGGACCAGGACGCGTTCCACGCGCGGCGGCGGGAGCTGAACCGGCGGAAGGGCTAGAGGCCGCGGCGCTGGCTGGAGGCGCGGACGACGAGGTTGGGCTCGAGCAGGATGGACTTGGGGCGCTGGGGCGTTTTGCTCTCGACGAGGGCGAGGGCGAGCTTGCCGGCCTTTTCGCCGATGGAGAGGCTGTCCTGGTCGACGCTGGTGAGGGGGACGCGGAGGAGCGTGTCGTAGATGACGTTGCCGCAGCCGACGACGGCGATGTCTTCGGGGACGCGGAGGCCGGAGTCGAGGATGGCCTTCATGGCGCCGAGGGCGGTGGGGTCGTTGTAGCAGAAGACGCCGTCGGGGCGGGGGCTGAGGGAGAGCAGCTTAAGCATGGCCTCGTAGCCGCTGACGTCGCCTGCGTCGTCTCCGGTGCGGCTGAGGACGACATGGCCGGGGGCGGGGGAGAGGCCGCGTTTGGCGAGCGAGCCGCGGTAGCCTTCGAGGCGGCCGAGGGCGGGGCTGACCTCGGGGCCGCGGATGTGGGCGATGCGGCGGCAGCCCTGATCGAACAGGTGGTCAGTGGCCATGCGGCCGACGGCGATGTCGTCGACGCCAATGAAGTTGGCGGCGAAGCCCGGGAACTGCCGGTCGATGAGAACGAACGGGACCTGCTGCTCCTCGATGCGGCGGAAGCTTTCGACGGTCCACTGGGCGGAGGCGATGATGAGGGCGTCGACGCGGCGGGCGAGCATCTGCTCGATCTCCTGCTGTTCGAGCTGGGGGTCCTCTTCGGAGGAGGAGATGAAGAGGCTGTAGCCTTTGCGGCGGAGGGCTTTGGAGACGCCCTTGGCGACGTGGGAGAAGAAGGGGTGGACGAGGTCGGGGACGACGAGGCCCATGGTGCAGGAGCGGCCGGTGACGAGGGCGCGGGCGGCGAGGTTGGGGCGGTAGTTCAGCTCCTTCATGCGCTTGAGGACGCGCTCGCGGGTCTCCTCGCTGATGTCGGTGTGGTTGCGGAGAACCTTGGAGACGGTGACCACGCTGACGCCCAGGTCCCGCGCGATGTCTTTCAGGCGGACTGCCATAAGAAAATCATTGTACTCTTCCGGGAAGGGGGGATTAAGGGGTCTGAATGCGACAAGGGCGGAGAGGTGGGAGGTGGAAGGGGCACAGCTCTTCCGGGAAGGGGGATTAACGGGTCTGAATGCGACGCCGGCCGGTGAGGAGGCAGGAGCAGCGGAGGGCGGCGGGGACGACGCGGATTTCTACGCGGGCGACGGCGGGGAAAAGCTCGCCGTCGAGCATGAGTTCGCGGGGGGTGAGGGGGGCGATCGCCGCGGTGCGGAAGCGGGTGACGCGGGCGGGCATCCAGAGGTTGGCGCCACACATGGAAGAGAGGTTGTGGGCCATCTGGGAGAGATAGCCGGCGGAGAGTTCCAGGCAGTCGGCGAGGCCGTCGGAGCAGGAGGCGCCGGGCAGAGCCACGAAGCCGCCGACGTGGCGGGTGTTGTTGACGAGGACGCCGGCGAGGGGGCGAGTGCGCTCGGGTTCGCCGTCGAGGGAGAGGGTGAGGGGTTCGAGGTGGGGAGCGGTGACGGCGGTGGCGGCGGAAGGAAAGGGAGCGGCGGGTGACAGTGGCGGGGTAGCCGAAAGAGACGGAGGAGGCGCAGTAGCAGGTGAAGGCGGGGGCGGCGGCGGGCGTGACGCGGACTTCGAGGAGGTCCACATCGACGGGAGTTCTGGCGGGTGCGAGGTCGCGGGCGAGGGCGTTGCCGCGGCCGGTGGGGACGATGGCGATTTCCGGGAAGGGCGGGCTGAGGTGTTGGAGCAGGTGGAAGAGGGTGCCGTCGCCGCCGGAAACGATGAGGGGCATAAGAAAAGGGGGCGCTGCGCCGGCCTGGAGGCCGGCGCG
>DAHVTI010000459.1 GCA_027324255.1 Bryobacterales bacterium
CCGCCCTCTCCCGCCGCATCGGCTTCCACGACTACGGCTCCGACCGTCTCGCCGGCCAACTCGTCGAGCACCGCGCCACCCTCGGCCAGAAGATGAAAAGTTATCCCGGCTGGAAAATCTGGCAGACCGAATACTGCGTCATGACCGGCAGCCAGGGTAAGGGCGGCAACGGCCGCGACCTCACCATGGACACCGCCCTCGACGTCGCCCGCATCATCCACCTCGACCTCACCCTCGTCGGCGTCTCCGCCTGGCAGTGGTGGACCGCCTTCTCGCCCGTCAACTACAAGGTCGGCCTCATCTACACCAACTGGCGCAAGCCCGGCGACGAAGAGAGCGTCTTTCCCGCCCGCCTGCTCTGGGTGCTCGGCAACTACAGCCGCTTCGTCCGCCCCGGCATGCGTCGCGTCGCGCTCTCTGGCGCCGCCCACGACGTCCGCGGCCTCATGGCCTCGGCCTACAAGGACGACAGGTCGCGCACCGTCGCGGCGGTCTACGTCAACATGGGCGCCGAGCCGCGCGCCGTCCGCCTCCAGTTCGCCCGCGCCCGCTGGCGCCCCAAGTCCATCACCCCCTACATCACCTCCGACACCCCCCGTGACGAACTCCGACCCGGCCCCCGCCGCGCCGCATCGGAACCCGTCGAGATCCCCCCGCGCAGCGTCGTCACGCTGGTCCTGCGCTGATGCCGCGCCGCCTCTGCCGCTACCGGATCGTCCATAGCCCCAGCGCGAACGCTCCGCCCAAGACGTAAAGCGTCCCGAAGATCTGCTTGTTGTGCCGCGCCAGCCAAAGGGGCAGGTAGATGTCGAAGTTGTCCGCCCGTTCCGCGGTGTACCGGCCGGCCAGGTCCGTCAGCGGGCAGCGCATCCGGTTCACCGCCAGCACCGCGCACTCCACCGCCACCACCCCGCTCAGAATCGCCGCCCATCGAAACTGCCGCAACGCCCCGGCAACTGGAATCGACACGATGCAGCCGGCGAAGAAGCACCAGACAACGGTGTGCAGCAGTTTGATGCCGGCCAGTACGCCGATCGGTTCCGGCTTGCGGGTCATGGGCAATCCCAGTCTATGCGATCGACCGTCCACGACGGCGGCGCGGGCGGCGCGCACGTCCTCACCCCCGGGCTCCGGCTTGTCCGTGCCCTTGGCGTGCAACTGGATCTCCTCCCCGGCCCGTAGCCGCGAAAAGGCGGGTCTCCCGGCAGCCGCCCGCGGCAGCCGTCGCGCCGCCGTGAAGGATGGACGGTAATCGCACGGCGGCCGCCGCCCGGAAGGGTCCGTGGAGCTCACGGCCTCCCTGCGGCGCAACGTGAGGAAAACTCACATAACACCTTCGCTCGCCGCGGCCGAAGACTTGAGGTGGCCGCCTCCGCTGGCACTCCCGCCCCGCCGGACGCGGCTTGATCCGGCAGGGTGGCGATTGCAGTCAGGCATCGCATGTCGCATGGGAATTCCGGCGCCGGAGGTGCGCGCCGTGTCCGGGATTGGCGTGTCCACCGCGTGATCGGCAGAGTTTCCGGGGCGCTCCCGCGGGTGCTTTTCGGCAGCAAGTCGGAATTCGTCAGGCTCCTGAGAGAGGTGTAACGTTCGTCTGGCTCCGGGACTGCGGCCGATCGAGTTTTCGGGCCATACGGGGCTGGGTCCGTCAACCCAGGACCGCTTGTGAAGTCGTCTTGGCGTTGTATTTCCAGAGAACATGAAACGCAGGCCCGATCCCAAGCGCCGAGTGGACATCCAGGAGTAGGGTGCCAAAATTTCGACTCAGCAGGGAAAAGTTTTTTCCTTGAGTCCCGCAGTTTGGTTTCATCGGCAGAGTCAGCAGTGAGCGCGACTTCACAGGCGCGGTCTCTCAATCGCTGAGATTACAACTGCTTAATGTTCTTGATCCAGGGTTGGAATCCCCGCCCGCAGCCACGGCCCAAAAACTGCTGGACAGAGCACAGAGAAGAGGGACAAGAGAGGCAATTGGGTCCGAAATGGCGGCAGCTTGCGCAGAAGGGTAGATTGATCGCTGGGGTCCCACGTGTCTGTGGGAGGGCCGATTCTCTTGCGGAGGAACCATGGAGCGAGGAGTGAGTAACGTGCCGTGGTACGCTCTTCAAGTCCGACCGCGCTATGAGGCGTTGGTGGCCCAATCCTTGGCAAACAAGGGCTATGAGTCTTTTCTCCCCCTATTCTCGAGCCGGCACCGGTGGAGCGACCGCGTGGTTGAGGTCCGGATGCCCGTGTTTCCGGGGTACCTGTTCTGCAGGCTGGATTTCGGCGGGCGCCTGATGCCGGTGATTACTACACCTGGATTCGTGAGGGTAGTCGGATTTGGAAGTTGGCCTTGTCCCGTGGAGGATGATGAGATCGAGAGAGTTGAGCAGATTGTCAGATCCGGCTTGGACTCCCGGCCTTGGCCCGTGCCACAGGCGGGCCAGAGGGTCCGCCTGGAGGATGGCCCACTAGCGGGTCTGGAGGGGACGCTGGTTTCAACCAGAAGTGGCCATCGGCTTGTGGTTACAGTGAGTTTGCTGCAGCGGGCAGTGGCGGTTGAGGTCGACGAAGAATGCGTGCGGGCAATTGAGGCGGATGGCGCAGCGGATCTCGCGCACCCAAATTGCAGATCACCATATGTCCGGCGTGGAGAGGCCGTGAACCGGCTCGGGTGAGCCGGCCACGTTATTAGTCCGGTACGTCGCGGTGGGCGGCAACGAGGTCCGTTGGGCGAATTATCGTTCCGATGCGCGAGCAGGCGAGCGGCAATCACACCAGAGAAGTCAAGTTATGAGCGTCCTCAGCCCTAGGAATAAACTTGTAAGCTTCCGGCTATCCGAACGAGAGTACGAGATGCTGCAGGCCCTTTGCGTCTCGCAGAGGGCGCGAAGCCTTTCCGATTTCGTACGGGAAGTCATGCAGATGGTGATCATCCGGCCTGAAGCCCGAATGACAACCCTCGATGCCCCTGAAACTTCGCGGATGGTCTTCGAGATGCCATCCGCGAATCGCTGGCGTCCCGGGCTGGCTTGTCCGGTTCCGGAGCAGTCCACGCTAGGCCTTTCCGGTGTGACTGACATGCTGCTGCGCATCCAGCGCAGGACTGAATTCCTGGAGGAGCAAGTCAGCAGACTGGTCTTCGTGCTCCGGCAGAACATGTCAGAGGCAAGGGATGAGGGCGGCTTCGAGTTGGGTCTGGACGACGTCTGCGGGAAGCGGTCTAAAGATCCCACCCCGGCGCCTCCATTCCGCTAGAAGTTCCCGAAGGCCCGGACCGCAGAAGGTGGTGCAAGACCGAGCGGCAGTGATCGCATTGGCAGGTATCAAATCTTAGAGTTGTTTGCCATGTGTGGAATTGCAGGCATCGTCCATCCCGAGCCATCGAGCCTAGGACTCGAAATGCTCGGGCGCATGAGCGAGATGCTCAGCCACCGGGGGCCCGATGCGCGTGGCACCTTCGCCGACGACCATGCGGGCCTGGCACATACCCGGCTGAGCATCATCGATCTGCAGGGCGGCGGTCAGCCGATGGGCAACGAAGACGGTTCGCTGCAGATCGTTTTCAACGGCGAGATTTTCAACTACCTGGAATTGCGCGAAGACCTGATCAAGCGCGGCCACCATTTCGCAACGCGTTCCGATACGGAGGTGATTCTCCACTCATTCGAGGAATTCGGAGAGGACTGCGTCCAGCAAATGAACGGACAATGGGCCTTTGCCATCTGGGATCGGATGAAGCGATCACTCTTCCTGTCGCGGGACCGGATGGGAGTCAGGCCTCTTTTCTATGCCTTCGCCGGACGAACGTTCCTCTTCGGATCGGAGATCAAGGCGCTTCTCGTGCATCCGGGCGTCAAGAGGACACTGGATCTGCGCGCCTTGGATGAGATCTTCACCTTCTGGCACTGCCTGCCCCCGAACACCGCATTCGAGGGAGTGCGGGAGTTGCCGCCCGGGCACTCGGCCACCCTCGCGAAAGGCCGGCTGACGATCAGGAAATACTGGGAACTGCAGTTTCCGGAGAGTTCCGAAGACGGGCAAGGGGCCAGTGAGGAGGAGCGCTCCGCGGAACTCCTCGAACTGCTCCGCGACGCGACCCGCATCCGGCTACGCGCGGACGTTCCGGTGGGTGCCTATCTGAGCGGAGGGTTGGACTCGACCGTTGTCACGGCCTTGGCCAGACAATTCGTCCCGCATCGCCTCAGGACATTCTCAATCCGCTTTGATGATGCCGAGTTCGATGAGGGCGCGTACCAGCAGGCCGCGATCCGCCACCTGCAAACGGACCACCAGGAGATCTACTGTGACGGCGCTACCATCGGCCGGGTGTTCCCAGACGTCATCTGGCACGCGGAGAAACCGATCCTGCGGACTGCGCCGGCGCCGCTGTTTCTGCTCTCCAAACTGGTGCACGAAAGCGGTTTCAAAGTCGTACTGACCGGGGAAGGATCAGACGAGGTCCTGGGCGGCTACGACATCTTCAAGGAGTACAAGATCCGCCACTTCTGGGCCGCCCACCAGGATTCGCGGCTCCGTCCTTTGCTGCTCCGCAGACTCTACCCATACCTGAAGAACATCGGAGCGCAGCCGGAGGCCTATCTGAATGCCTTCTTTCACCCCGATGCCGCAGAGCAGGAGGATCCCTTCTCGTCTCATCAGCCGAGATGGCGGCTCACCTCCGGGCTGAAGCTGTTCTACTCCGCGGACGTGAAGGCGGAGCTCAACGGTAGGCAGCCGGCCGACGACCTGGGCTTGCGGCTGCCGCCGGCCTTTCTGAAATGGAACGGCTTCCACCGCGCGCAATACCTGGAGGCCAGTTATCTGATGCCCGGCTATATTCTTTCGTCTCAAGGGGACCGGGTCGCCATGGCGCACGCGGTAGAGGGCAGATTCCCATTCCTGGATTGCCGCGTGGTCGAATTCGCAGCGGCACTGCCTCCCCGTCTGAAGATGAAAGTACTGCAGGAGAAATACCTCCTGAAGCGCTGTGCACGCGGCCTGGTCCCTGACGCCGTCATCAGGAGGCACAAACAGCCCTACCGCGCTCCGGATGCCCGCAGCTTCTTTCCCGGCGGGCGTCCGCTCGATTACATCGATGCGCTGCTCAGCGCGGACCGCATCCGGCAGGACGGCGTGTTCGAACCGGCAGCCGTGCAGCGCCTGGTGGAAAAGGCACGGCGGGGCAATCTGGCAGGACTGCGGGACAACATGGCCATGGTCGGCATCGTCTCCACGCAACTGCTGCTGCATAGATTTGGAAGGGACTTTCATGTGGAGGAACAACACAATGGCGAGCGTTCATGACGAAGTACGCCAGTTCGTGATCGACAACTTCCTGTTCGGCCAGGCGGACGGAGGGTTCTCCGATGACATCTCGTTCATCGAGAGTGGCATCATCGACTCCACCGGAGTACTGGAACTCATCGGCTTTCTGGAAGAGCGATACCAGTTCCAACTTGCACCCACGGAACTCGTGCCCGAGAACCTGGACTCGGTCAACAACCTTGCGCGGCTCATCGCGCGCAAGCGGAAAGCATCCGAGCAGGCCCAGCAGAAGGAGGAGTACGGCGTATGCAGGTAGAGCACTTTCTGGAATGCAGTGCACGCAGCCATCCGGACAAGACAGCCCTTGTCTGCGGTGCCCGGCGTCTGACATACGGCGAATTGGACAGGATGGCCAACCGTCTGGCTAACAGTCTCCGGACTGAAGGAGTGGGCCGGGAGGACCGCGTAGCAGTCTATCTGGAGAACTGCGTCGAAGCTGTGGCCGCCGTGTTTGCCATTCTGAAGGCCGGCGCCACTTTTGTGGTCGTCAACCCTACGACGAAGATCGCGAAGCTGGAGTACATCCTCAACAATTGCCGCGCCAAAGGCCTGGTCACGGACCCCGAACGGACAGCCGCTGTAAATAGTACCCGGGAGGCCCTTCCACACCTCCGTGCGGTCTGGAGCGCCGGCGGCGGGCCGGACCGGCCCGCGCCGCAGCGGACTGTGGCTCTGGATCCCATCCTGTCGGACCCATCGCTGGATCGCGCTCCCGGCAATCGCTGCATCGACATGGATGTGGCGGCGCTCATCTATACCTCCGGCTCCACGGGCAGGCCGAAGGGGGTGGTCCTGACCCACCTCAACATCGTCTCCGCCGCTACGTCCATCACGACCTACCTGGAGAACACCCAGGACGACACTATTCTGTGTGTACTGCCTCTCTCCTTCGACTATGGCCTCTATCAGGTCCTGATGGCCTTCAAGTTCGGCGGCACCGTCGTTCTAGAGCGCTCCTTCACTTATCCTCACGAGATCTTGAGCACCATCGATCGCGAGGGCGTCACGGGCTTTCCGGTGGTTCCCACGATCGCAGCGATTCTTCTGCGTTACGACCTGTCGGAGTACCGGCTACCGACGCTGCGCTACATCACCAACACGGGAGCGGCTTTGCCCACGGCCCACATCCGGCTTCTGAGGGAGGTGTGGCCCCACGTCACTATCTACTCGATGTATGGACTGACGGAGTGCAAGCGGGTCTCCTACCTGCCGCCGGATCAGATCGACATCAGGCCAGGTTCAGTGGGCCGCGGCATGCCGAACGAAGAGGTCTACCTCGTCGGCGAGAGGGGCGCCCGACTGCCACCGGGCGAGACCGGTGAACTGGTGGTGCGCGGGTCGAACGTCATGAAGGGTTACTGGGAGTTACCGGAAGAGACGGCCAAGGTCCTGCGGCCAGGGCCTCATCCCTGGGAGTTGGTCCTCCACACGGGAGACATCTTCCGGATGGATGAAGAAGGTTACCTCTACTTCGTCGGGCGCAAGGACGACATCATCAAAACCCGCGGCGAGAAGGTGAGCCCTAAAGAGGTGGAGGAAGCGCTCTGCGCGATGGAGGGAATCAGCCAGGCGGCGGTGGTGGGCGTGCCGGACCCCGTTCTCGGGCAGGCCATCCAGGCCGTTGTCTCCCTCCGCCCCGGCTACCGCATCTCCGCCCAGGACGTCCGCGCCCACTGCACCGCGCACCTCGAGGACTTCATGGTCCCCAAGTACGTCGTCTTCCAGGACGAGATGCCCCAGACCAGCAGCGGCAAGATCGCCAAACGCGAGCTCATCGCCGCCGCGGAGGCCGTCTCATGAGCACAGCCGCCGCCGTCACCAGCGATGTCCTGCGCCTCGATCCCGCCACCGCCGCCGCCGAAATCGAGAGCGCCATCCGCGACATCGTCTTCAACAGGCTCCGCCGCCGCGGCGCCGTCCTCGGCCTCTCCGGCGGAGTCGACAGCAGCGTCACCGCCGCCCTTTGCGCGCGCGCCCTCGGCCCCGGGCGCGTCCTCGCCCTCCTCATGCCCGAACGCGAGTGCAGCTCCGAATCCCTCGCCCTCGGCCGCCTGGTGGCCAGCCACTTCGGCATCGAGGCCGTCACCGAAGACATCACCGCCATCCTCGAAGCCGCCGGCTGCTACCCCCGCCGCGACGCCTGCATCCGCACGCTGATGCCCGCTTATGATCCGGGCTTCCGCTGCAAGATCGTGCTCTCCGACGTCGTGGCCGGCTCCGGCTATCCCATCTGGTCCCTCGTGGTCCAATCGCCCGCCGGCGAAATCTCCCGGTGCCGGCTGACCGCGCGGTCCTATCTCGGCATCGTGGCGGCGATGAACTTCAAGCAGCGCGTGCGGAAGATGATGGAGTACTACTACGCGGACCTGAAGAACTTCGCCGTCGCCGGCACTCCCAACCGCCTTGAGGTGGACCAGGGCTTCTTCGTCAAGAACGGCGACGGCGCGGCCGACTTCAAGCCCATCGCCCACCTCTACAAGTCCCAGGTCTACCAGCTCGCCGAATACCTCGGCGTGCCGGACGAAGTCCGCCGCCGGCCGCCCAGCACCGATACCTACTCCATGGAGCAGTCCCAGGAGGAGTTCTTCTTCACCCTACCCTTCGACCGCATGGACCTGTGCCTGTGGGCGCGGAATCACGACGCCCCTCCCGAGGCGCTGGCCGCCTCCGGCATGACGGCCGATGCCGTCCGCCAGGCCTACAGAATGATCGATGCCAAACGCAAGGCGACCCGCTATCTGCACCTGCCGCCTCTCCTGATCACCGCCGGCACCCCGCCCGCCTCCAGCGAGGCGCATTTCCAAATGGGTGCGGCTCCGGCGCCCCACGAGTTATCCCCGGCCGGCCAGCCCCAGGCAGTGCCGGCCTGTTGCTTATAACAGGGCGCCTCGCCCTCGGCGCCATTGAGGTGGAGATGACCGACGTGACATACCGCAAATCGCTCGTGTACTGCTTTCTTCTGGTGTTGTTGCTGGCGGCACCGCTCTGCGCTCAGCAGCGCGCGGGTACCGCCATGCAGCCGGAGCCCCAGGCTCTGCCGGCCCCTTCGGCGCAGGCTCCGCCCGAGTCCTACCGGCTGGGGCCCAACGATTCCATCACGGTTCGCTGCGCGAATGTGGAAGAACTGGGCGAGACGCCGGTCCGCGTCGATACCGACGGGCAGATCACGCTGCCCCTGGCCGGACGCGTCTTAGCCGCCGGAAAAACCGTCAAGGAACTCGAAACGGAGTTGCGCGGCAAGCTCTCCGCCTACATTCTCGAACCCCAGGTGGTGGTCCGGTTGGCGGAGGCGCGCAGCCAGCCCGTCTCCATCCTCGGCGCCGTCAATAGGCCCGGCGTCGTCCAACTGGAGGGCTCCCGCCGTCTGCTGGAAGTCCTTTCGCTCGCCGGGGGCCTCCGCCAGGACGCCGGCCAAGTCATTACTTTGACCCGTCGCCTCGAATGGGGGGCCATCCCCCTGCCGGGGAGTCGCAGGGACCCCACCGGGGTCTTCAGCATCGCCAACATCGACCTGAAGGAGCTGATGTCGGGATCGAACCCCGCCGCCAACGTCCAGATCTGCCCCAACGACGTGCTCTCCGTGCCCGTGGCGGAGCTCATCTACGTGGTCGGGGAAGTCAAGCGCCCCGGCGGTTTTGCCCTCGCCCACCCCGAATCGGTTTCGGTCCTCCAGGCGCTTTCGCTCGCCGAGGGCCTCCTGGTGCTGGCCTCCGCCAAGGACGCCAGGATCATTCGCAGAACCGGCACATCCGAGCGCGCCGAGATCGCCGTCGACCTTCCGCGGCTCCTCTCCGGCTCCATCGAGGATGTGCCGATGCAGGCAGGGGACATCCTCTTCGTGCCCAGGAACAAGGCCAAAAGCGCGAGCTTGAAGGTCCTGGACACCGTGGTCCAGACTGCCTCCGGAATGATGATCTATCGCAGGTGGTAGAAAGCGAGGACACGACGATGCAGAAAGGTCTCCAACTTCCGCTCATGGAGTCTGCTCCCCGCGCCATGGTTCCGCGGAGCGTGGCGCAGCCCTTGGTTCCGTCTCAGGTGTATGGGCCCTACAGCCTCGCCGCCCCGGCCCCGGCGCCGGAGGACACCATCAGCCTCACGGACCTCCTCGGCCACATCTGGCGGCAGAAATGGCTGATCTCTGCCGCCGCCGCCGTGGGACTGCTGGCCGGCATCGGAGCCGCCCTCCTCGTCCCACAGGTCTACCGCGCGCAAACCACCCTGCAGCTGGAGGGCTTCAATAGCGACGTGTTCTACTGGGGCCTGTCGCCCATGTCTGGTCAGGCGCCCACCGTCCCGCCCGAACGCTATCTCCAGAACCAGATCGCCCTCCTGCGCAGCGACAAGCTGGCCCTCCGCGTCGCCGACAGGCTGCAGCTCGCGCCCTCTCCTGCGCCGAAATGGGCCTTCCTGTTCGAGTCCTGGCGGCAATTGACGAAACAGAAGCCGCTCTCGCCCGAACAGGAGAAGATCATGACTTTCAGGCTGCTCTTGGACGTCCAGCCGAACCAGAATTCGGAGGTCCTGCAGGTCTTCTTTTCGGCCTCGACCCCCGACATGGCGGCGCGGGGAGCCAATGCCGTCGCCACCGAGTTCATTGAGCTGAACCGCGAGCAGCGGGACGCCCAGGTGGAAACCACCACACAGTGGCTGGGCAAACAGACCGGCGGCCTCAAGGCCAAACTGGCGGCGGCCAGCGAGGCGATGCAGGCCTATGCCTCCAGTTCGGGCCTCGTCTTCTCCGGACCCGAGGATCAGACCACCCTCGCCAAAGAGCGCATGCGGTCTCTGGAAGCCTCGTTCGTCGCGGCCCAGGCGGATCGCGCCGCCAAGCAGGCGCGCTACGAGGCCGCCCTCAGCGCCACGCCCGAAGTCATGCCCGAAGGCGTGCTGCAAGGCTCCTACCGCCAGTCCGTCACCGATCTCCAAAACCTGCGCCGCCAGCTGGCTGACCTCAAGACCATCTTTACCCCCGCTCACCAGAAGGTACGGAGCCTGGAAGCGCAGATCGCCGCGCTCGAAACCGGCCTGCGCACCGAGCGGAACGAGGCGGTCGGCCGCCTGCGCACCGAATACCTGGCGGCTGCTGGCCTTGAGACCCGATTGGCACAGGCCCATGCCGAACAGCTCCGCACCATGCAATCCCAGGCCGCCGTCTCCGCCCGCTACAACCTGCTCAAACGTGAGGTCGAAACCATGCAGCAGGTCTACGACGCCATGCTCCAGAAGGAGAAGGAGGCTGGCATGGCCGCCGCCTTGCGCGCCACCAACGTCCGCGTCATCGATGCCGCCCAGCCCCCCGCCTCGCCTTACTCCCCCAAGGTCCCCCTCTATGCCACGCTGGGCCTCGCCCTCGGCAGCTTCGGCGGCCTCTTCCTCGCCGTCCTCCGCGAGCGCCCCAACATCCTCCGCCAGCCCGGCGACACCGCCGGCCTGCCCGTGCCCGAACTCGGCGCCATCCCCTCCGCACGCCTCGACCCCGCCCAGCGCGGCAGCCGCCGCTGGACCTTAGGCCTCTCCACCGCCAGGCCCCTCGAGCTTGCCGCCTGGAGCGACGGAACCTCCCTCCTCCGTGAATCCTTCCGCTCCACTCTCACCTCCATCCTCTTCCGCGCCGACGCCGGCAGCCGCAAGCTCCGTCCCGACGGCGTCGCCGAGGGCCAGACCCTCGTCTTCACCAGCGCCGAACCGGTGGAGGGCAAGACCACCGTTGCCGCCAATCTCGCCATCGCCCTCACTGACGCCGGCAGGAAGGTCCTCCTCATCGACGCCGACATGCGCAGGCCCCGCCTCCACGCCATCTTCGACCTCATCAACGACAAGGGCCTCACTGACCTGCTGGCCGGCGGCGGGAACGATCTCGATGCCGCCCTCGACGACCTCGTCCGCCCCACTCAGATCCCCAACCTCTGGCTCCTGCCCAGCGGCCAGGGCGGCGCCTCCGTTTCCAGGCTCCTCTACTCTCCCGCTCTGGAACACCTCCTCACGCACGCCAAGACCCGCTTCGACCTCGTCCTCGTCGACAGCCCCCCCGTCTCCCTCTACGCCGACGCCCGCATGTTCGGCAAACTCTCCGACGGCGTCGTCCTCGTTGTCCGCGCCAACAAGACCTCTCGCGAGACGGTTCGCGCCGTCTTCGAGCGCCTCATGGACGACGGCATCCCCATCCTCGGCACCGTCCTCAACGACTGGTCCTTCGAAACCGGCTCCGGCAAATCCTACGCCGCCTACTACCGGTACAGGCACCACTGAGCTTCTCGGTACACCCGAGATTTCGTCGGTCCTTGCGCCGCCGCGGGTCCCCTCCGATGCGGCGTTGTGTCAATCTGAGCCTCACCGTCAGATGAAAGGACAAACTATGACGCTGAAGAAACTATGGCTCGGACTCGCGCCGGTCTTCCTGGTCGGCGCAATCGCGGGGCTCATCCTCATGACGCCCGTTGACGTGCAGGCCAATACCGTGGGCTGCACGCCGGGCTACTGGAAGAACCACACCGACCATTGGCCGACCCCCTACACGCCTGAGACCACCCTGGGAGGCCTGGGAGGCATCTTCACTGGAGTCAGCTCGGCGAACTCCGGGAAGACCCTGCTGCAGGCCCTCTCCTTCCATGGAGGGCCCGGGGTGGCTGGCGCTGAGCTCATCCTCCTCCGGGCCGCGGTGGCCGCCATCCTCAATGGCGCCCAATTCCCCGACCTAGACGACGGCATAGGCGACGGCATTCCATTCCCCACCCCTGGATGGATCATCGGTACTGCGACGGGCCCGTTTGACAACGTCAATGCGGCTCTCGCTTCGGGAGACCGCGCCAGGATGCTCGCCCTCGCCACGACCCTTGACGGCTGGAACAACACCGGCTGCCCGCTGAACTAACCCCGAAGCCCCGCTTCGGATTTTGAGGCACTAGCCCCACTCCTCCTTTTGTTGCGGACAGAGGTATCAAACCGTGAGACTGCCCTTTGCTCTGCTCCTTCCCCTGCTGGGCTGGGTCCCCGCTCTCGCCCAGCAGGGCGTTTTTTCCGAAATCTCCGGCAAGGTGCGTAACGCCCTGTCGGGCGACCCCGTCCCCCAGGCTCGAGTCACCCTCCGCGCCACCACCGGCCAGGTCGTGGCCGCTGCCCTCTCCTCTCCGGACGGCAGCTTCTCACTCCCCCGCATCGATCCCGGCAGGTACCATCTCGCCGCCGAGCGCAAAGGCTACGTCGAAGCCCGCTTCGGCGCCCGTTCTTCGTCTTCCGCCGGCAGCATCCTCGCCGTCGATGTCGGCGCCCGCCTCTCCGGCGCCGATCTCAGCATGGCCCCCGCCGCCGTCCTCTCTGGCCGCATCCTCGACGAGAACGGCGAACCCCTCCAGAACGCCGAG
>DAHVTI010000468.1 GCA_027324255.1 Bryobacterales bacterium
GCGCCCTCCGCCACCAGCCGGGCCGCTTGCGCCGCCAGTTCCTGCTGATCCGCCCCGGCCCCTGGGCGAACAGAGCCCGAGGCCAGCACCACCCCAACCACGCGTTTGTCCTGCGTGTCGGACTGGTACTTGCGGACAGCCGCCCAACCGGCGCTGTGCCCGATCAGGACGATCTGTCCGAAGCCCCGGCCTTCGGCGAAGTCGGCCCACGCGGCGAGGTCTCGCACCTCCTCGCTGGCCACGCCCCAATATCCGCCGCCGCGCACGCGTCTTCCCGAACTGTACTTGGCGACGTTCCCGATATCGTGCATGCGCGTGTTCGCGGTGATCGTCGTGTAGCCTCGTTCCGCCAGGGCGCGCCCGATGCCCACGTAAGTCGGAGAGTAGAAGTTGGCGCCCCAGCCATGGATCCAGATGAGCGCGATGGGCTTCGACAGTTCTTTCGGCGGTGTGAAAATCGCACCGCCGCTCACGACGTCGTCCTCTGACCGGACATAGACCAGCTCCTCGGGAAACTTTCCCGCCCTCTGGTTTTCAGGCCGCGGCGGCCGCCTTTGCCAGAGCAGGAAGGTCGCACCCCCCGCAAACAGCACTCCGGCAATAACGATGAGTCGTTTCATGGAATTCGCTCCAGCCACTATGCTCTCAACCCGTACTACGTCCCAGCGGGTCGGACGGTGGACGAGGCTCCGGCAACTCCGCCGCCGCGAAACAGTTCAGCCGCTTCAGTTCCAGCACCATTGCTCCGTCGCCGTCCACCCGGAACGCCGGCTCGAACCGCGCGCCCCACTCCACCTCGCCGGGTGTGTAGCTGTGCCGCGCGTGCACCGTCTGGCTGAAGGTGTCGTCGAACGCCTTCACCAGCACCAGCAACTCGGCCTGCTCCCGCTCCAGGTCCGCTGCCGTCTTGCCCCACAACGGGCTCCGCTCGTCCACCGGGTGCACCACGGTCCACGCCAGCGGCAGGAAGTAGATGCGCTCCCGCTCCAGTGCCAGTTGCACGTAGCGCCTCTTCTTCACCCCGTCCTCTTCCGCCACCGTCATCAGCAGCACCCGCGCCTCCAGCTCCATCAGCACGTTCGGACGCCGGTTCGCCAGCCGGAACATCAGCGCGCGGCCGCCCTGGAACGGCGCAATCAGAGCCTTCGCGCTGAACGCCAGGTGCGCCGTCGGCCGCGAGAACCGCGCGTAGATCAGACCCGTCGCTATCGCCAGGCTCAGGATCCCCGACATCGCCTCCACCGCCGCAATCGCGCTCGCCGTGAAGCTCACCGGCGCAATGTGCCCGTAGCCCACCGTCGTGAACGTCTGCACTGAAAAGAAGAACGCGCTCCACCACGCCTCCACCGCCGTCGCCCCGCCCGCCCCCTGCAGGTTCCCGATCCCCGCCGCCAGGTACAGCCCCGCGAACACCGTGATCACGCCCAGGTAGATCAGCGGCATCTGCGCCAGGAACGCCGGCCAGCTCAGGTTCATGAAGTGCAGGAACCACCCCGCGTCCTGCCACCGTACGCCCTCGCGCCGCACGTTGAACTGCCCGTCTTCCCGGATCGTCTTCCCGGTCCTGCCCGCGTAGCTCAACGTCAGGCCCGGATCGAAGGTGGTCTTCGCCATAATGAGATGGATGCCCGAATACTACGGCCTCGATGCATCCGAATGGCGCCGGCTGCGTGCGCTTAGGACGCCGCACAACATCCAGCGCTTCCTCGACGACGACATCGCCTACAACGTCGAGCACTCGGGTCCCACCTGCCTCTCGCCCCGCCTCGTCCTCCGCCGCGGCCACGCCCACTGCATGGAAGGCGCACTCCTCGCCGCCGCCGCCCTCCGCGCCACCGGCCATCCGCCCCTCCTGCTCGATCTCGAATCCGTCCGCGACGACGACCATGTCCTCGCCGTCTTTCAAATCGACCGCCACTGGGGCGCCATCGCCAAGTCCAACTATTCCGGCCTCCGCTTCCGCGAGCCCGTCTACCGCTCCCTCCGCGAGCTCGTGATGAGCTACTTCCCCCACTACTACAACCTCCAGGGCGAGAAGACCCTGCGCGCCTTCTCCACCCGCCCCGTCAACCTCCGCCGTTTCGACTCGCGCCTCTGGATGGCCAGCGAAGACGATGTCTGGTACATCCCCGAGCACCTCTGCGAGATCGCCCACACCCCCCTGCTCACCCCGTCCCAGATCCGCCGCCTCCACCCCATGGACCGCCGCCTCTTCGACGCCGGCCTCGTCGGCAGCGTCCAGCACGAGCCCCCCGCCCCCTAGGAGTCTGTCGGAGATAGATTCCACCCGCCCGACGATAGCCAAACAGTTCCAGGCGAAAATGTTTTGACGTGCCCAAGGTCTGGCCGTAGCATT